>NZ_VHLM01000002.1 GCF_009764685.1 Flavobacterium sp. I-STPP5a
TTTTTTTTAGTAATACATTTTACTAAAAACACAAAACAAATCAATATACAGCCTTTTTAAGCGTCAAAAATCGACCGCCCCGCCCCCTTGGTGTTCTTTCAATCTTTTTCTTTTTTGTTTTTTTGTTTTTCTCAACAGTTTTCTTTTTTGGACTTTTCATTCCCTTTTGTTTTTTTTTCTGCTTTCAAATTTTTCTCCATTCCAACCAAATAAAAATCCGAAAACAAGACAAATTTGGGTCGCATGCGCTACTGTTTAAAAACTTTAAAATATTTAAATACTTTAGGCATTCGGGAAGCCCAATAAAAACAGTATTTAACGATTTGAAAAAACACTTTTTATAAGCGAAAAAACACTTTTTATAAGCGAAAAAACACTTTTTATAAGCGAAAAAACACTTTTTATAAGCGAAAAAACACTTTTTTTTGAACTGTGTTTTTTATTAGTGTTTTTTATTATCTTTGCTTTATGGAATCACAAAAAACACCTTCCGAAAAGAAAATTAAGCAGCATAACACCATTACTTCGGGTCGTTATGATTTTAGTGCTTGCCAATTAGATGTGCTTTTTATGCTGTTGGCTTCATTAAATGAAACCGATGACATCGGCAAAGAATACCATATTAGGGTTAAAGATATTGAATTAATTACAGGTCGTAAATGGAACTATCAGCAATTGAAAGACGGTAACGAGGGGCTTCTATCTCGAGTGTTTGAGATTCAGATGCCTAAAGGTTTAAAGCAAATTGTACTCTTTAATGAAGTTCAATATTTAGATGGTACAGGTAGTTTTTATATGAAAATTAATGAATCAGCTCGTCCTTACTTCTTTGATTTAAAAAATAATTTCACTCTTTTAGAACTAAAATCTGTACTTGGTTGTTCCTCTAAACACGCCAAAAGATTGTATTCTTTGGCTTGCCAATGGCGTGGTGCGGGCGGACATACTTACAATCTTGGGGAGTTCAAAGAAATGTTAGGTCTGAAAGACCCAAAAGGAAAAGAACCCGAGCAATACAAGCAAATAGGACAGTTAAAAGAAAAGGTTTTAGATATTGCCAAAAAGCAAATAAACGAGCATACCGATATTGTTTTTGATTATGAATTGATCAAAACTAGAGGACGTTCCTTTGATACTATAAAATTGTTTTGTGGATTCTCAAAACCGAAGCTGCAGATGGAAATTGATTTTAACGTGGATTTGGAAAAGCAAAAGAAAAATGGAGAACTTCTCCAGAAGATTGCAAATATACAAGCAATAGGTATTCGGGATGATTTGGCGGAACTGTGGGCGGTTAAGTACTGGAAGCAATTTGTTGAAGAAAAAAACGCACTCTTAGAAGCTATTCAAAAGGGGAAAATAATAGATAATAAACCCGCATATCTCGCAGGAATATTTAAGAAAAAGGGATATGTCTGATATTTTGTGTTTAAAAAAATATTTAATGAATTATCCTTGATTTACAATACATTTGTCAAAATTAACAGCGAAAAACAACTAGAATAAATGAAGAAATTAAAAATTAAAACCCTTTTATTACTCGCATTACTGTCGCTAATAGCGTCATGTAGTAACGATCCTATTTCAACGGAAGAAACAAGCGCTGTTAGAGAAAAAGATTATTATCTCAAGCTAGGAAAAAAATTAGAAAACCCATATTCTGTCAAGAATATGAAGAGAGCTTTGGATAGTGTAAAAGCGAAAATGACAATCTCTAAAACAGCTAAAAGTACCTCTGATTTCGATATAGAAACTTCTCATCTTTACGTGAAGATAGAGCCTAAAAATGCAACTGAAGAAGCTTTATTAAAGAAAGATACAGCGCAGAATTTTTTCGATTATCCTTTAGATTACGAATTTCCGGAAGAAGTCTCGGAACAAATTGGAACTAATAACCCGGACGTTATTGGTTCGTATTACGTAGCGGTTCCAAAAGACTATGTTTTCCCTTCAGGAATTAAAACAGAGGTTCTAGAAGAGTTATACATTCCGGAACAAGACCCTTTTTTTAATACTACTTCAGAAACTGGGAAAGTAAGTAAAAGCACCATTAATAGTAAAGAAGATTTACTGGGTAATCTTTTGATTGAAGCTTTTAAACTAACTCATAACGAAGCGCAATTAGGATTGCAAAGCACTACCACAGGAAAGTCCTCTTGGTGGATATTTGGAAAAAAATGGCGCCCTAGTGGACGAATTACTATGTGGGATAATACAATCAACAAAACAATTCCTGTTGAGGGTGCTCAAGTCTTAATACGCCAGTGGTTTACAGTTGATAATGGAATAACCGATGCTAATGGTTATTTTTCTACAGGAACAGTTAGAGGGAAAGCAAAATACATATTGCAATGGGAGAGATATCATTATAGTATTAGAAATGGTTTGTTTGGACAAGCTGAAACAAAAAGTGACTATGAGAAAGATGATCCTTGGAATCTAAATATTACAAATAATAGAGATTTGTACTTTGCAAATGTTCATCAAGCAGCTCACGATTATTACTACAAAGACATTTTAGGTCTAGAAAGACCTCAATTAAACAGTCTTTATAGAAGACAAATGAAAATAGCCACATTTGATACATGGAACAGTTCCGTACATATGAATCAAATTGCAAATTGGGGAATTTTACCTGCTATATATCTTCGAGTTGATGGGGCTCCGTCAGAAATAATGTACGGTACAACTATTCACGAACTAACACATTCTGCTCATCACGAAATGAGTCCTTCTGCTTACAATAGTCTTGTTTGGAAAGCATATTTAGACCCTGAGGTATGGGCGTCGTCTACAGAAACTGAAAAATACAAAAGCGCAAAGAGAACATTGGAGTCCTGGGCAAGAGCAGTTGAAATAACTTTGACAAATTTGAGGTATCAGAGGTTGGGATATCCTAATCATCAATATCGTGCAAATAGAGTTGAAGGGCCAAATTTTCAAAGAATTCAATTAACAAATGCTGACACAGATGATAATTTTTATACTCCCGCCTTTTATGATTTAACTGACAATATCAATCAAAGAGTTTTTTATGGTAACAATAACCTTCCTCTAGATCGAGTTTCAGGTTTTACTATAAAACAAGTGCAAGACATTATAATAGGTAGCCAATCTTGGGGAGAAGTAAAAGGAAAATTAAGGAGTCAATATCTTAATACTGCCACTTTAACAGATGAATTATTAACTAATTGGCAATAATATAATATGAAAAATTTAATTAAAATAATAGTCGTATTAGTATTGGTTTCTAGCTGTGATGACGATTGTGTGGAAAGCTACGTAGCGATTGTAAATAGTTCAGGGAAAGATGTTGGGATTTCTTCTTATAAAAAAGTTGGACTTGATGGAAAAACAATAGTGTTTTCTAAAAAAATTAATATACTTAACAATGAAAGAAACGAAACAAAAACCAAAGATTGTGGTGCTGGTGCTGGAAGAGGAAGTATTATCGCATTGATTGAGGGAGATTCCATTGTAATAGATTATGGTGACAGAATAAAATCATATGGATATTCTACAACACCTCTAAATAGAAATCCTTTTCAGTTAGATATGAATAATAAGTCTAATGATTTTGTTTATACAATTACCCCAGAAGATTATGCAAATGCTATCCAAAAATAATGATTACATAACAAAAACAATGTTTTTGTTATGCTTAACTTCTTTCGTATTTGGATATAGTCAAGAAAACAAATTCTCAAGAAATTCAATAAAAACAGGGGTTGGGATTGGTTATAATATGGGTGTTAAAGAAGAAGGATTAGGTACGTTATCTATGATTGGATATGAGCGTAGTTATGGTAAAAAAGGACGTTTGCGTATGAATGCCACTTTGCTTTTAGGAGGTTTCTTCTCAACAGGTATATCGGACTCCAGGGATAATTATTATAGAACTACCTCATGGAATTTAAATGCCAATTATGATTTTGTAAAATACAAAGCTGTATCTCTTTTTATTTATTCCGGGGGATTCGCTAATTATTCGAGAGGAATGCTTGGATCTGGTTCTAGTGAGGTTACTTTAGAAAATTATGAATCACAAACATTTGCTGATATCTATTTTGGAGCAAATTTAGGGTGCGGACTTAGAATCAATCCTCCTTCAAACCGATGTGTATTTGAAATAAAGCCTGTAAATTTACAAATTGGCAATAAAGACTTTGTCAATTTCTATATGATGTTTGGTGTTGATATTAAGATTAAAAATTAGCAACAACGTATTTATGAGCCGTTCCTGGATAAAAAATAAAATAGTTGGTTACACAAAAAAGGAGTCTGAAAAGCGTGATAAAACCATAGCAAACAAACGATACCGTCGATTGGTAAAGGTTAGAATAGCTAAAAGAAGTGAAGTTTTACCTTTGATTAGGGAAATTTCAAATATTTACCAGTTTGACAAAGACGGTAAGCATTACTATGCTGGAATGACAAAACTAGAAATGAGAAAATAAACTAACTTTGTAAAAATTATAACACTATGGAAGCGATAATATTACATCCTAAAAATAAAACCCAATTATCTATTTTGAAGAATTTAGCAAAGGAAATGGGTATGTCTTTTGAAACAAAAAAAGAAAAAGAAAGTCCTTATAGTGCTGAATTTGTTGCGAGTATATTACAGGGAGATGAAGATTATAAAAACGGAAAGTGTGTTAAAATAGCTTTAGAGGATTTATGGAAATAGAATACACTCCGTTAGCAAAAGAACATAGAGAATATTGGAAAAAGTCAGGTAATTTAGCTGTTCAGAAAAAAATATCTGCTTTGATTGAAGATATTATAAAACATCCTTACGAGGGTGTCGGAAAAGTTGAAGAATTAAAATATGAGCTAACAGGTAAGTGGTCGAGAAGGATAACACAAGAACATAGAATAGTCTACGAAATCAAAGAGGATAATGTTTTATTGATAAGTAGGCTCAAAGGTCATTACAATTAATTCCCTCGATTTTTAAGAAAGGGGTTTGTTTTTCTTAAACCCTTTTCTTAAAAATGAGGATAGCGAAGCGATTACTATTTTTTGAAAACCAAAAGGGGAATAATACCATTTTTTTATCTCTCAAATCTTTGTCTTTTTTGTTTTATATTTTCTTCAATATTTTTTTGCTCCAGGATCTCTTTTTTATCCTGGACTAAATTTGATTTTTTTTCTTGTGCTGCAGCTTTAAAAATTTGTTCTTTCCGTTGGGCAAATGTGCCGTTTTTCATAGCATTTTTATACTCAAAACTTTCTTCTATATTCCTTTGATAATTAAATTTTTGGTCAAATGATTGTTCCATTTTATTAATAAATTCTTTGCGGTCAAAACCTCCCTTAACGGTACCTTTTGTAGTTCCTTTGTGGTTTGTTTGTGGGCTTATTTTAACCTTATTGTTGGCTGTTTTTCGGCTTACTATGATATGGACGTGCATATCATTTTCGTTCTTTCCGTTTCGCTCTGTGTGGATTTTAGCATAGTACATTAAATCGTCTTTGGTCAATTCTTTATTAAAATTTTCTGCGTACTGTTTCGCAAAATCATTCTTTATGTAATTTTTAAAAGCTTCCGATTGTTCTGCTGGAGTGTTGCCCATTTTTTTGAGTTCTTCAGAACTTGGAGAAACGGTAATAACAAAGAATTTTGATTCGTCTTGGCATAATTTGGCTTTGTTTTTATCGATGCTGTTTATCACATCCAATGATTTAACGCTCTCCTGTCTGTGGTTAAAAAACGGTTCAATCTCTTTTCCTTGGGTTTTATTCTTTGAATCCTCGTGTTCTAAATAGTTCGCTACGCTGGAACAACTCCCAGTATTAGCATAAGTTCCACCTCCTCCCCCTTGTATTTTTATGTGCATCTTATTCGAATGTTTGTTTTTTTCCTGTCATTCCTGCATTTTGATTATCAACGATGATTTTTAATTTTTTAGAAAGTTCTTTATTCATCGATAAAACACCATTAACGATTAGTTTTATATTTTTATTGGCTTCAAATACTTCACTTTTTATTTTTATGTTTTCTTCCTTTAAGAAATTTAATTCTTTGGAATGAATGCTTTTAATTTCATCAAGTTGCTTTATTCTGTTTTGGTTAAATACAATAATTGATTCAATTATATTTTTACTGTCTTGGGAAGTTTCTCCAAGTGTTGTAATGATGTTATCGAAAAAAGGTTTTAAAACATCTCGCTCCTGTGATCGAGAGAATTTAATTAAATCCTCAATTCTTTTGTGCATCTTCTCAATTTCAACCGTTGGCTTTTCGTGCTTGGCTGGATTGATAGAATAATCGTTGAAGTACTTAAGGGAAAAAGAAATAAAATCTTTCTTGGTTAATTTGATTTTTGAACAAAATTCGGTTAAAATTTCGTTCGTGTTTTGGTCGATTGCAACATTAGAATTTTTCATTATTTTATAGTGTTTATATATTAAAATAGCGTTTAATTATTTTATTTTCAGTATATTAAAAATATGAATATATTATAAATATATTAATTTTATTATTCTGAAAAATAAAAAATCGTATTAAACCCTTATAAATAAGGGTTTCCTAGCCTCGCAGAGCAAGAAAGAACAGGGCAATAACGAAGTTTGCCCAGTTCCTTCTTGCTATCTACAAACTTAATAAAAAAATGTTGAATTGTACATTTTCTCGAGTAATTCCTTAGTGAGATGAAGCAAACAAATATTTGAGGTTAGGGGTTCTAACGGAACAAACTAAACGAGAATTTTGTGCGGCTGAATGAGAAAAGGAATTTTTCTTTTTCAACTCAAAAAATCTAAAATCGATTTTAAGGCTATTTTAAAGCGTTATTTTTTTTTAGTAATACATTTTACTAAAAACACAAAACAAATCAATATACAGCCTTTTTAAGCGTCAAAAATCGACCGCCCCGCCCCCTTGGTGTTCTTTCAATCTTTTTCTTTTTTGTTTTTTTGTTTTTCTCAACAGTTTTCTTTTTTGGACTTTTCATTCCCTTTTGTTTTTTTTTCTGCTTTCAAATTTTTCTCCATTCCAACCAAATAAAAATCCGAAAACAAGACAAATTTGGGTCGCATGCGCTACTGTTTAAAAACTTTAAAATATTTAAATACTTTAGGCATTCGGGAAGCCCAATAAAAACAGTATTTAACGATTTGAAAAAACACTTTTTATAAGCGAAAAAACACTTTTTATAAGCGAAAAAACACTTTTTATAAGCGAAAAAACACTTTTTATAAGCGAAAAAACACTTTTTTTTGAACTGTGTTTTTTATTAGTGTTTTTTATTATCTTTGCTTTATGGAATCACAAAAAACACCTTCCGAAAAGAAAATTAAGCAGCATAACACCATTACTTCGGGTCGTTATGATTTTAGTGCTTGCCAATTAGATGTGCTTTTTATGCTGTTGGCTTCATTAAATGAAACCGATGACATCGGCAAAGAATACCATATTAGGGTTAAAGATATTGAATTAATTACAGGTCGTAAATGGAACTATCAGCAATTGAAAGACGGTAACGAGGGGCTTCTATCTCGAGTGTTTGAGATTCAGATGCCTAAAGGTTTAAAGCAAATTGTACTCTTTAATGAAGTTCAATATTTAGATGGTACAGGTAGTTTTTATATGAAAATTAATGAATCAGCTCGTCCTTACTTCTTTGATTTAAAAAATAATTTCACTCTTTTAGAACTAAAATCTGTACTTGGTTGTTCCTCTAAACACGCCAAAAGATTGTATTCTTTGGCTTGCCAATGGCGTGGTGCGGGCGGACATACTTACAATCTTGGGGAGTTCAAAGAAATGTTAGGTCTGAAAGACCCAAAAGGAAAAGAACCCGAGCAATACAAGCAAATAGGACAGTTAAAAGAAAAGGTTTTAGATATTGCCAAAAAGCAAATAAACGAGCATACCGATATTGTTTTTGATTATGAATTGATCAAAACTAGAGGACGTTCCTTTGATACTATAAAATTGTTTTGTGGATTCTCAAAACCGAAGCTGCAGATGGAAATTGATTTTAACGTGGATTTGGAAAAGCAAAAGAAAAATGGAGAACTTCTCCAGAAG
>NZ_VHLM01000057.1 GCF_009764685.1 Flavobacterium sp. I-STPP5a
GGGATCATAACCAATGTACTTAGCCGTAAATACAGGTAAGGGAATTGGATTGTTTTGAGCATCTTTGCGACTGTCGTGAAAGGCATGAAAATCTTCGTTGATTTTGTTGATAAAATCAGAAGTCGTTGCTGTTTTTTCGATGATTTTAGGAGCGGAATCTGAAGTAAAGAAATCACTTTTTTGTAAACCTCTGTAGATGAAGTATTTTACATTTAGTCCCGGGAAGGGTTGTTTGAAGGTACGAAGAATGAGGTTTACCTTATCTTGGTTTCCCGCTCCTGCTTGCGGTTGCAATAAAATCACCCCTTTGCAAATGGCAAAGGCTTTTTTGGAACCAGTTAAAGTAAACTTTGAAGTCAACCTGAATTCATTATTAGTAACAGGGCCAAAAGATTGCGCTGGGCTTTGTGTAAAGCTTCCTGACTCTATAAAAAAATGAGACTGTATAGACATATAGTGTAGTGTGAAATGGTTTTTGAATACTTGACTAAATAATTATTGTATTTAGCTTAAGTTTTATCGTGTTGCATTCCTACGATTTTGACAATCAAGGAATTTTATAGGATTGATTCGTAAAAAAGAGTGGTGATAATTATGTTTTTTGGGTATAAACAAGCCAATAGTATGCTATAGAACTTATGGGATAAGTTCAGTAGTAACATTATATGAAATGTATTTTTAGGGAATGATTAATTTATATAAAGAGTGCTTGTTTTTCCAAAGTGGACTTCGAATAGTTTATTGCAATCTACAGGATCTGGACTCTCTTTTTTTTTAAAATATTTGTAAATACTTTTGGTAGGAAAAAATTTAATTTATATACTTACATCACAAACTAAAATCTTTTTGAATTTCATTATGAAATATTCTAAATCGTATTAAAGAACAAAATCTAATCCTCTTAAAATCAAAAAACATTCTTACTCTTAATAAATAATGAAAAATAATACATTTCTAAATAAAAAAAATAGAATTAAAAAACGGTTCGTACTATTTTTTACAATACTAATAGTAAGTCAAATAAGCTACAGTTGCTTTAAAGAAAATAATTTAGCACCTGTTTATAGTGAAATACCAGATCCAAACTTTAAAGCCTATTTAAAAACAATAGTGCCATTGGCTTTTACTCCAGATAATAAATTCATTTCAAATCATCCTTCTGTTGTTTCTTATAATGAATTGATGAGTATTAGAAGAAAAAACATTACTTCTTTGTCTGGGATTGAATATTTTACTTCCTTGACAAAGCTCGATTGTTTAGACAACCATCTCAAAACTCTTGATATAAGTAAAAATATTGCTTTGACTAATCTTTACTGTGGCTACAACCAACTTACTAGCCTTGATGTAAGTAAGAATACAAATTTGACAAAACTTGATTGCAGTAACAATCAACTTACTGTTCTTGACGTTAGTAAAAATTTCAATCTGATTGAGCTTATTTGCTGCTGTAATCTAATTACTACTCTTAACCTGGGTAACAATGAAGTTTTGAGAAAAATTTATTGTCCCTATAATCAACTTACTCTTCTAGATGTAAGCAAGAACAAAGGTTTGATTGAACTTAATTGTATTGACAATCCCCGTAATACCGTTGTTGTTATAGACCCAAATAAATTATCACGACTATATATAGATAGTTTTATTATATGTAGTCACCCAAGTATAAAGGTTTTTAAAGACAGAGGAGGTAATCTGTTCGGCACTTATTCTGAAGTACTACCTTCATTTACTTGTCAATAATTCTCCAAATTTTAGTATCTAAGAAATCAATCTATTAAATTTTTGATTTTTGATTTCTTAGATACTTATATTTATTAAATTCTTTTTCGATTTGGTCTATATCGTTACTCATAATATTAAATGAATCAATATTATCGTCTGGATGTTGAAGAGACATATAAGATCTAAAATCATCTCTTACACCTTTTGCAGAAAGTATGGTTTCAAATTGAAAAAGAACTTTAATTTTATCCTTTACGGCGGCATCTGAAATTGCATTTTTTATTCCATGAAGTCCATATAGAGATGATAATAAATAATAATAACTTAACAATTCCTGCCCTTTTCTGTATGGATTGCCCGAGGTTGATTTTGATTCATCATATTTTTTGATTTGATCTTGTAGACCAGCTCCTAATGTATTACTTGCTAAAGTAAAACCAAGTCCGATGGATTCATAAACTATATCAATTAAAAAAGCGGCTTGATAAATTTCAAGAATAGGAAATATTACCCCTGCAAGTGTTGCTCCTCTTTCTATTAGATCAATTATATTTTTAGTATCTTCGTTTTGGTCTACTAGCCATTTTAAGGCAAAGGCAGGTATAGGCATAATGTTGCCATAAGCAATGTTTAATCCATTAAATTCTTCATTAGCTAAAAAGGGGGATACGTATATAACATCATCATATTTTAATATGGGTGTACCATCTCCTATAAATTTGCATTGTTCATATTCTATTCTTTTAAAATAAGGGATATAATTATATCGATATCGTACGGCTGATTTGATATGTATTGATAAGTTATTAGTTATTTCGATGTTATACTTAACACCTAATCGAAAAGGACCTGCCCCTTTCTCTTTTTGTTCGTCAAGATCAAAATAGGTACTGTATCCCATCTCCCAACTCCCCTTCTCAAGAAAACCAATAGGATATAATAAGTCTTTTCTAAATCCATTTTGTAATTCCGAAAGTTCTTTTGTCTGATAAAATGAACTTATTAATGTTTTTAACAGAATATCGTAAAGTTTACTAGGTAATTTATCCTCATAAATTTGCAAATTGGTCTTTTGTGTTGATGAATCACCAATGGCAAACATATAATTATATAGTTTTGCACTATCAGCTTTATTGGCAATAGTAATTAAGGAAGTAAATAATTCGTATTCATCGACATTATTAGTACCATCAATACCCTCAATAATAATTGGCCAGTATAAGGAGTAAACCATATAATTTAATATACTTTTTCTGTCTTCAAAGGAGAGTTCATATTCATAAATTCTAGGGTCATATAAACTAAACCAATAAAACTCACCTGATATAGCTAGATCTTTAGCGGTTGTAAATCTGGATTTCCATTCTGGAAAAGTTTCATTTAAAAAAATGTCAAAAACGCCGGTACTAGATTGTTCAACTAATATATTCAAGGAACGAGGTCTACTATAATTTTTGTCAATGTCGACTAAAGTAGTTTGATACCATTCATCAAATAATTTATAATCAAAGCTGTATGTATTATCTTCGTTTGATGGAAAAATATATCTTTTAAAAGATTTCCCATCTTTAACATAATCATTAATTATGGCAGGTTTCATTAATCCGTCTGGATCTTGAATAATTTTATAGTTACCTAAATTATTTATTGGATTTTTAGCGAAATAAAAATGCTGTTCTTTTTCTTGTAAAGAAGAAGAATAATCTGCTCCAAAGTCAATTATAATACTTTCAATGTTAAAACTATTATTGCCTGATAATTGTATGTATTTATCTTTTATTTTTTCAACTTTTTCGACATTTGCTTTTGTTGTTGTTTTTATTGATTTTTGCTTTAGTGTAAAGTATTTTATAAACTCTAAATATCTTGCAGTTTCTTTCATAATTTATATATTAGTTTCGATAACGATGTCTCCTATAATTGATTTTTCTTCGTATTCAGCATACTCCTTAGTTGCTAAGAATTTATGACTAATTCCATATATAAAAATAGGGTCTTGAGGCATTGAAACAGAAAGTATTCCGTCTCCATTTTCATAAATTATTCCAAGAGAATATCTAAAATAACTTGTATTTGTTGTAGTACTAATATGTGGATTATCTAATGGATCATGTAAATAAAAATCAATATTTGATGAATTGGCAGGTATGATTCCTTTTAGAATATTTAATTCATCCTTAGTTACACCTAAATTATAGAAGTCAAAATCTAATTCTTCTTTGAAATTTAAAGACAGGGTCTTAATATTTGCTTCGGAATCATTAATGATATAATGTTTTAAATTAAAATCTTTTGAGCCGTATAGCGATGTGAAATAATTAGAGTAATCAGTTACATTAGAATTGATATTCATCTTCTTTGCAAATACTCCTTGTGCAAATATTTCGGTTTTATGGATCGAAAAAGCATCTAAGGTTTCAATTTTTTTTGCAATGAATAATACTTTTTCTTTAGTAAGAGTTTCTATGCTTAAATCCGTATTTATAACATCTTTTTTTCCTTGTTGAAAAACTACAAATCCATGTAAAACAGACTCATTCATATAATTAGAGAATCCTTTGTAACTAATCAATGAGAGTTTATTAACTGGTGCAATTAATAAATTTTGATTGTTAGTAAAAATAGGTGTAACAGTTAAATTAGAAAAGAGGTTATTATATAATGAATGTCTTTTTTTATCACCCCAAACAGTATTATTGCTTGTTGCATAAAAATTTAACTCTTTTCCAACATAAATAATTTGAATTAGGGATGAAATATTTTTTTTTTCTCCATTTACGTCAATATTTGGGACTTTAAAATTGATAACCTTGCTAAAATTGACATCTTCACTAGTATTAAGCGGATCTATTAAATTTTCTCTAGTAATAAACCCTCTATCAAGATCTCCGTTACCCAATGCAACATATAAAGCTATTTCTTCATAACTTGAAGAGGACACTAACTGAATGGAAATATCATTAAAATCAGTTGAATTACCTTGTTGTTTTATTTCAAAAACATGAACTGGCCAGTCTAAATATCCATAATTATCTTCCGTTAAATTGTTGGGAATACCAAATTTCAAATTATTACTATTAATTTCTGATAATTTATAATTATCATAATAGTTATATGAACGATTTCTATTGCTTTCTATATATAAATAAACTCTATTCTTATTAAAAAAATTAGATAGCAAATCAATATAAATCGCATTTCTACTTTTGGAGGTAATGTTACCTGTTGCATTAGATACTTTTACTTTACCTTCATTAACAAACAAACCATAAAACGCTGCAATATCAATAAATTGTGTACTTTGCTCACGTAATAATTTTTTGTTTATATCAGTACCACCTAGTACAATTTTAGCTTCGGTTTTACGGGCATATTCTAAATTGAAAGTAAATTCGCCGTTATCAAAGTTGTGTTTGTAATCGCCGTAGTTCAAGACCACATCTATACCGCATTCGCCTTCAGCAAAATTCCCCAGTGATTTACCCATATCAATCATCGGCAATTCGAAATCGTCTTTTTCGTTGAATGTTTCTCCTACGGCAACAAATTCCGATTCTTTGAAGAAGAAGCTAGATAATAAAGTAGAATCTGGAACTTGGGGATCATAACCAATGTACTTAGCCGTAAATACAGGTAAGGGAATTGGATTGTTTTGAGCATCTTTGCGACTGTCGTGAAAGGCATGAAAATCTTCGTTGATTTTGTTGATAAAATCAGAAGTCGTTGCTGTTTTTTCGATGATTTTAGGAGCGGAATCTGAAGTAAAGAAATCACTTTTTTGTAAACCTCTGTAGATGAAGTATTTTACATTTAGTCCCGGGAAGGGTTGTTTGAAGGTACGAAGAATGAGGTTTACCTTATCTTGGTTTCCCGCTCCTGCTTGCGGTTGCAATAAAATCACCCCTTTGCAAATGGCAAAGGCTTTTTTGGAACCAGTTAAAGTAAACTTTGAAGTCAACCTGAATTCATTATTAGTGACAGGACCAAAAGATTGATTTTCGCCATTTTGAGAAAAAATCCCTGACTCTATAAAAAAATGAGACTGTATAGACATATAGTGTAGTGTGAAATGGTTTTTGAAAAAATGTTTTTCTAGTAAAAACTTATACTAGCGGGTAGAATTTCAATGCAAATAGCACTACATAATAGACCAGTACCAGTAGAAAAATTCTCCCCAGCCAGATTTGTATTTCTTGCAAAAAAGTCAACTGGTTGATGTATTCTGGAATCCTCAAGGTTTCGGTTTGTATCTCTTTTACTTGTTTGGATTTCCAAAAGGCATAGAGTTTTTGTTCTTCTAGTTGGCAGTCTACACTAAGTTTGTTGTTCTCAACCCGAACCCTTGGGCTTTTTAATGTACGCCCTGGTTCGGCTTGAGTAACATTTTTAAGTACGACTTTACCATTTTGACATTCCAGCAAAGCTTTAAAAAAGCTGCTGTCTTTTTCAATTTTAAAAACGGTATCGTGCACCGTTTCGGTGAGGGTAATGGTATGTATTTTGCTTTCGGTTAGAGCTGGTTTTGAACTAGTACAAGAAACTAGTACTACAACTAGCCATACCATTACAATATGTTTTACATTTTTCTTCATTTGATCACTTGTTTATATTTTAAAAAATATCTCGACATTAGAAACTTTGATATCAAATTGATGAAACCATTATTATTTTACATTGCGGAATCATAATTTGACACCAGAAGCTCATAGTCTTAAAAAAGCTTTTATTGTATTTATTTCTCTTTTTTTTCTACTCACTTTGTAACCTTCTCTTCCACCCGCAGCATTAGTATTACCTTCGATGGTATAAATTGTATTTCCTACTATTTTTTCTATTATGCCTGCGTGTCCTAAACCTTTTCCTAAATCCATTATAAAAATGTCTCCAGGCTGTGGAACAAATGTTACTAAAAGCGGTCTTGAATTGTACTGATCCAGTACTCCTGCCGTTCGTTTTAAAGGATTTTTTACTGCCAATTTAAGAGCTGCTTTTTGAGTACACCAGTATATGAAGGCCATGCACCATGCGTACCCTTTATTTAGACCAACGCTCTTTAAGTATATTTCAACCTCGGGACCAGAGTTACTATATCTGGGAATTTCCTCTACCCCTATTTGGGTAATAGCAATCTCAAGTGTTTTTTTTGATAATGTCATAACTGTTTTCCATTTAATTGTTTGAATTTTTGTAACTCATCTACTAGCTGTTGATTAATTAGCATCAATTCCCGATGCTGTGTTTCCATGGTTTTAATAGTCTCTGTGGCTGCAGTTAATCTAATCGCAATATCATCCAGCAAGTCCCGATAGTATTTGACTGCATTTACCGCATTATCTAGTTCAGCGGCTCGATCTTGGGCTAGTGATTTTCGCTTTGAAAAAAGCCAGGTTATTAATGTTGCAAAAAAAGCGGTAAGTGTTGGGTAAACAAATTGTTCCATTTAATTGAAGTAAAAAAGAGGTAAATATTTAAAAGAAATCTATTTGGAAAAAAGGAGGGTATTCGCTGTTATTCAATCAATAAATTAAGCTGCTATTTCCTTTTGACTTTACAAAGATTAGTTTAAAATCCATCTTAAAAAAAATAGTGAAAAGCTCTAAAACACTTGTGGTTAAGGACTAAACACAGTTGTAAAGAGCACCAAAGCAAGTAGCTTTTTTTTGCCATTTTTATCAAAAACAGTCTGATCAAAAGACTTACCAGAATTTAGTATTGGATGAAAATAATATCACATTTTATTTGTTTAATCTAGAGCTTACCGCATTTAAAACTAAATGAAATAAAGTAGATCGTTTTAACTGTTAGTTAAAGATCTATAGCATACTTTTTAAACATTTTTTTTGGTAACAAGGCGTAGCTATAAATAGCCATTGAAGAATTAAAATAGTAGTTGATAGAAAAATAGCCACAGGACCTCGAATAATTTTTTAATGATTTTTAATTATTTCAAAAAAAAGCAAAAAAAATGGCATTAGAACTAATGCCATTTTTTTAAAAATCATTTTTTACGAAATACTGGTTGTTTGCTCACTTATAGCTTTCTCTACTTTTTGAAGTTCTGAAGTAATTGGAGTGCAAAGAACTTCGTATAATGTTGTTCTGGATATAGGATAAACAGGACAGATATATTTACGCCAAATTACTGTAGTAGGTATATCCTCGGTTTTATATTTATAATACAAATCTTTAATTAATCTATAGCGTAATAACTTGTTTCGTTGCGCTCCCAAACTTCTGTTTATTGATATTGACATAAAATTTAAAATATTGATGACCTTTAATCGTTTTTAATTTTGTTATACAAGTAAATACTTTTGTGTAAAACCAATTTTTATTTCTACAAACTCCTATATTCCGCTTGTGTATGTTTTTTAAATTGTGGATTGCTAATGACGGTGATTAGGTATTGAACAAAGGCTACAATTTCTTGAAAAGACAAATTATCCTTATTCTTCCAAAATCCATTTTCATCCTTAAAAACGGTATTCCCGTTTACTTCATAGCATTTATGATCTATAATCGGTTTTATTCTTACGCTCATTTTGATACTGTTTAAACATTGTAGTAAGCTTGAAATGAATCCATTCCCTAAATGATAATATTGATTTTAGATGTGTAATTATTAAAAAAATCACCAGTAGTACTATTGTACTTATGTTGTTATTCTGTTCCATTAAATGAGATCATTAGTGGTTAATAATTCTACTAAAAGAGGGTCCTCTTGAAAAATATTGTAATCCCCCATAGCAATAAGCTCTGTAATATCTGTAATTTTTAATTCAATGTGCACGGAGACAGAACGAGGTTCTGATTCAGGGTTTGTTAAAATATGCAACCATTGCAATCGCTCCTGATTAATACAGATTCTTTCACCAACAGTAAATACTTTATGCTGGGTGGAACAAAATTTAAGCGAAACATAAAGCATTTTTATTCGTTCATGTATTAAAATCTTATTCATTATTTTTACTTAAAATGGTTATCATTTTTTTTAGATCAGAAACTATCAAAGCACGTTCAGTACTGTCCGGATTTTTGATAAGCCATGTTTCGAGTTCTTTTATTTTTTCTTTTAGTTGCGCTGTAGTCATTTCTGAATTTTGATTCTGTTTTTTATACATTGATTTGAGTAGTTTTTCGATTTTTATATTTTTATAAATAAACTGAATTGCAATAGTTCAGCTAATTTATTTTCACAAGGAATGGACATCTGGACATTCTAGAGGTACAAAAGGAATAGAAAACGATACCACCAAGTAAATTGATCTAGAAATTAGTAAAATGGAAAGCCTACCAGAAAAAAATCAATTAATTGCTTCTTTTCTGTAAATAAGTTTGGTGTTGTATTATCTAAGTCAATGTTTCTCTCAAATGATAAATTTAAATATTCTTCTTTTCTAGCTTGCATATCGTTTATTTTAATTAGGCTACAAAAATGACATTAACATTATTTATTAAATTATGGTTTTTCGGTATTAATATTTAAAATATTTATTGTCATGCTTAGTTTTATATTGTAAAATACATGTTTAGTCAATCAAATTCAGCTGAATGAATTGATTACCTACAAATATTAATTAAATGGAATTTTAAAAAAAATACTTGTACAATTTTAAAACTGTTCTGTATTGCTTCATGACAAAGCTGTAAAGTAAATAAACGAGAATCACTTTTAATTTTAGGATCTAAACTCTAACGCTTTTAAAACTAAATAAATAACACTGGAAATCAAAAAAAAAAGAAGTATAGTTAATTTTAGCAAATATTCACCAAACTGAAAAATCTCAATCAACAGTAGATTTTGAAGAATATTAAAGAATTTAATCCTAAATAATGATTAAATATAAAATAGGCCTATATCTGAAATAAAGCCAAATATCATAGAATAGATTAAACAGGAAAATGCACAATAGGAATATATAACTTCAATCAAAACGATCTGATTGGTCCTATTAATAAATCTAAAAAATGATAATGATAAAAAACAGGAATCATGATAAAACAATTAAAAATTAACAATGAGATTGTATTTAACAACAAAATACTTTTTCAACTATATAATTCCTAGCTTGTTTGCAATACTTATTAATTCCTCATCAGTACCCTTCCCTAAAAGTATCTGATCTTTTATATTGGCTTTCCGTTTTTCAATTGCACTTATAGACAAAGGAATATACTTTGACAAATTTACCGTTTTTATTCCCTGTGACAATAATGTCAAAATCTGGATATCATGAATATCCCAATTGATATTTCTATTATATAATTCTTTTAGAGCTTGATCTATCGAAGGGCTTCTATATGTATCTCCCTCAATTATTTTTTTACAGATAATTGGAAATAATTCAAAATTAATATCACTCTTGGAAATAAAACCCTCTGGATTAATCTCTTTAGTAATTTTATCTACTATCAGCGGTTCGCTATGCATAGTAAGAAGAATGATTTTACACTCAAATCCTTTTCTCTTAATGAGAGAAGCTAAATCACTACCACTATTAATATTAAAATCTTTGTAAGGTGGAAGATTAAGATCAATAAGTGCTAAATCAATATTTACATTTTTTTTTAAATGAAAAATAATTGCTTCATAGGCTCCTTTACAATTGTAACACTTAATAAAATTAAGGCTAAAACCATATAAATCAGCTTCTAATAACAAATTAATATAACTATCAACTGTCATTGGATGATCATCAACAATCAAAATATTAAGCGTTTTTTTCATTTTTTTATTACAAAACTAACTAAATATTACGGTTTTACCGTAAAATACATACTTAGTAAATGTGTCTATTTGCATTCAATAACTTAAAACAAATTTATTATGAAATGCAAATTATTTATTTTAGTACTTGTTTCTTTTGTAACGTACTCATGCTCAAATGAAGAAAATGAAATCCTACTAAAAAAGGAAACCTTTGAAAAAAATAATACTAAATCTGAAGTATTAAATTTAACACCCAAAATAGTAATTGATTCTATTAAACTCAACAATTTAAATAGCGATATTAATTACGGCGAACCTAGTAATCCATTACCTCCAAGAAAAAATTAGACCTAAAATCATGAAAAAGAATATGTAGCTAGTTATTTACATATTCTTTTTTTTTAAAATTGTATTACCTTTGAAATAATATAATTTAATCATTCTATTTTGAGTAAAATATGCAAAATTGCAATCTTAATGTTACTTTTTTTTATCAGTTGTATAAAAAAAACTAGTGTCTTACATAAAAAAAATGAAGCTATTCTTTTTACTAAAAAATACAAAAGTCTAACAAAATTAAAAAAAGAATTCATTCTTGATTCTTTAGGTTCCGTTTTAAAAAAAAATACAGAAAATGACACCGGTAGCAGAGATCTACATTTACAATTAGCAACAGAATATTATATCTATAATAATTTAAAAAAATCTTTGTATCATAGCCAAAAAGCACTAAAACTTGCAAAAGAAGTAAATGATATTAGTAGAGAACCCAAAGCTTTATTTTACATTGGTGATTGTTATCGCAATACACTAAAAGACAGTGCTTATTTTTATTATTTAAATGCTGAAAAATCATATATCAAAATTAAGGATTTTGATAATACAGCTCGAATGCTACTAAACAAAGCTCATGTTTTATTCTATGACGGAAATTACATTGAATGTGAAGTAGAAATTTCTAAGGCCTTAAGCTTTTTAGTTCAAAGCAAAAATTATGATTTAATTTATTCTTGTAATAATTTAATGGGCAATTGTTTAGAAAAATTAACTAATTATGATGAAGCATTACGCTATCATAAAATAGCAATTGAATGTTTAGATATTATGAGATTACATAATTTAAACAAAGATCAATTAAACAATTATAACGTAACTTCTATCATTAATATCTGTAATCTTTATGATTTAAAAGGAGATTACACTAAATCTATACGCACACTACGACCAATATTAACTCCAGCATTAAAAATTAAATGCCCTAGACTTTATGCTAATGTTTTAAGCAATTTAGCTTATTCTAAAATGAAGAATGGAGATTATTATAACATAAAATCAATGTTTATTGAGGCACTAAATCTTGTAAAGCACTCGCAAACTAAATCAGATATTTTATATAAAAAAATATACTTAGGAGAGTTTTTCTTGATCCAAAAAGATACAACAAAGTCAATTGAAATTTTTAAAGAAGTTAATGAATTAGCAGTAAAGCTTAAAAATAGTAATGAAATTTTAATCTCTTTAAAATTACTTTCAACGATAGATAAAAATAACAGTTTATTTTATAAAAACGAATATATTAAGGTTAGCGATAGCATAAACTTAGTACAAAAAAATGCGCATCATAAATATGCCAGAATTGAATATGAAACAGCACTAGTACTGGATGAAAATAAAATTTTGAATAAGAATAATTTGTATCTCATAACAATTTGTACAGGATTACTTCTATTATTTACAATAATTTCACTCTTTAGACATATAAAATATAAAAATAGAGAACTATCCTATTTAAAAAGACAGAACGAGGCAAATGAAGAGATATATCTATTATTATCTCAAGAACATGAAAAAATGAATCTTGTTAAAAACAATGAAAAATCCAAAATAGCAAAAGAATTACACGATGGTATTATGAATAAAATTTATGGTGTTCGAATGAATTTAGGCTTAATGAATGCCAAAATTGACAACAACATGATACAAAAAAGAAGAAAATATATCGATGAATTACAAAATATTGAAAATGAAATAAGGACAGTTTCACATGATTTAAACTACACTACCTTTTTAAATAAAAATGACTTTAATTCTCTTTTACAAGGATTGATTGACAATCATCAAAATACAATAGAAACAAAGTTTAAGATAGAAAATGACCCACAAATTAACTGGTTATCAATACCTAATATTTATAAGATAAATATATATAGAATAATCCAAGAGTCTATTTTAAACGTTAGTAAACATGCAAATGCAAAAAACTGCACTATTAAAATTACACATCATAATTTTCTAGAATTAATAATTATTGATGACGGTAGCGGTTTTGATGTAAATCAAAGAATAAAAGGAATTGGTTTAATTAATCTAAATGAAAGGGTAAAATCTCTTAAAGGATCTTTTAAAATTGAATCCGTTAAAGGGAACGGAACAAAAATAAAGATAATTTTTAGTTTGAACAGTTTATTGTTAAAAAAAAGAATTACATTGAAATTATCAAACGCTCCTATCTAAAAAGTTTTAAAATTAGTTCTCTAGAACTTTGGACGGAATACATCATTTGCCACAAAAATTAAGGTGCATTTTTAGAAATATATCTGCACAGTTTGATTTAGAGCATTTAATATAAAATAACTTTTTAATAAGTTAAAAATGATCTGAAATTTTAAAACATCAAGACGATTGTTTAATTTTTCAACTATTAATTTTTTAGTAATTAAAAAAATATTTTAATAATTAAACTCAATTCTTATAATTATTTAAAAATATAGTAAGTTTGTACAAGACCTGTAATTATAACAAACGATGAGTTTAAAAGATTTATTAGACAATAGTAAAGATAAAAGTCTTTCAGGCCAGAAGTGGCATATGCTAAGACAATCTATAACGAAACGTTTGCTATCGGGTGGTAATTCGACAATTGCCGAATTAAGTACCGAACTACAATCTAGTGTTCCAACAGTAACCAAAGCAGTCAATGAATTATTAAACGAAGGTTATGTGGTTGATATGGGTAAAATTACCAATAGCGGCGGACGAAGACCTTCCTTATATAGTATAAACCCAACCTGCGCTTATTTTTTGGGTGTTGAGGTTGGTATCAGCAGCATGTCTATTGGACTACAAAACATAAAAAATGAACTGTTTAGCGTAGAACTTGGCGCATCTTTTATTTTAGAAAACAACCAAAAATCATTATTAAAGTTTTGCGAGCTAATCAACTCTTTTATCGAAGATAGTTTTGTAGATAAAAAACTAATTGTGGGTGTTTGCATCAACTTTTCAGGGCGTATCAATTCAATGGAAGGATTTAGTTATAACTATTTCTTTAGTGAAAACCGACCATTGAACGAAATCATTTCAGAACAATTAGATCTCCCGGTTCATTTAGAAAACGACACCCGAGCAATGACTTTTGGCGAATATTGCGAAGGTGTCGTCGACGATGAGCAGAATATAATCTTTGTGAATTACAGCTGGGGAGTCGCTATTGGAATGATTACTGATGGGAAATTATATTACGGAAAATCAGGATATTCAGGTGAATTTGGACACAGTACTATTTTCAATAACGAAATAATGTGCCAATGTGGAAAACTAGGTTGTCTTGAAACCGAAATTTCCGGTTGGTCACTGGTCAACCAATTTAAAAAAGCAATAAAAGAGGGGAAACAGTCAAAAGTAGTACTGGATGAAAGCTCTTCTACACTACAACATAATGCTATTATTGCCGGAGCTGTAAATCTGGAAGACACGCTTTGTGTTGATCTGGTTACACAGCAAAGTGAAAAAATGGGACGCTATTTATCTATTTTATTAAATATCTTCAACCCTGATCTCTTAGTAATTGGAGGTGATTTCGCACAGTTAGGCGACTATGCCTTACTACCAATTCAATCTGCCTTAAAAAAATATTCATTAGGTTTAGTCAACCGTGATATGAAACTCAAAAAGTCTACTTTAGGCCGTCGTGCGGGCGTTATAGGTGCTTGCTGTGTCATAAAAGAAAAGATGTTATTCCCGTTAATCAATAACTAAATCTCCGAAAATTTTTTAATTATTAAAATATTTTAATAACAAACGTTGTTATTTTAAAATATTTTATATCTTTACTTCGTTATAATAAATTAATTTATCCACAAGGTATTAGCAACATTAAAAAGGTTTATTAAATTTTAATGTTAAAAGATGAAAATAATATTATATAGGTTTGTAAAACATTCCTAAATATGAAAAATTAAAATCATCAAAGAATAGTTTTTATTATACCTACATTTCAAAAATGAAAATAAAATTTCACATCAAGAAGATAGAAAAATATCTTAAAGAAGAATATCAGTTATATATAAAAAATAAAAAAATTAAAGATCAAGCCTAAGGAATATAAATAAAAACCTTTGTATACAAAATTTGTTTTTTAATCATAAAAAAAGCCAGCAAATGCTTGTAACATTGCCGGCAGTTTCCCTGATAGGAACAATGATTTGAAAATTAATAAACAGACCTTTAACAAAGTTATTATTAACCAAACCATTACAAAAGTATGAAATTATTGCCTAAAAGTAAACCTATCAATTATGGGTTTACTCCTAAACACGGAAAAGTTATCAAATTGACCTCCACGTTGCTTTTAGTTTTTACCTTGCAGTTAGCAACTGCAAAAACAGAAAAAAATATTGCTCTTACCTCTAAAGATGTAATAAAAAATGATCCTATCCAAAAGAAAGTTACTGGTACTGTTACAAATGAAAAAGGAGAAACTTTACCGGGTGTAAACATTGTTGGAAAAGGAACAAAATTTAGTACACAAACTGGTTTTGACGGAAAATTTACGATTGAAGTACCTGATAATGTTACAACTTTAGTTGTTTCTTATATTGGACTTCAAGAACAAGAAGTAGCCATAGGCAATGAACCCCTTATTATCGTCCTTAAAGAAATAGGACAACAGATGAACGAGGTCCTTGTAGTAGGATATGGTTCTCAAAACCGAAGAACTTTAAGTACTGCCGTCTCTAAACTAGACAAGAAAGTTTTAGAAAATGTACCTTACTCAAACGTTACACAATCTTTGCAAGGAAACGTAACTGGTCTGGTGGTGAAAACTTCCTCTGGTCAGCCTGGAAAAGCTTCGAACATCTTGGTTCGTGGAGGGACTTCTATCGATAATCCTTCCGGAGCAACTCCTTTATATATAGTAGATGGTGTTATTCGTACACAAATTGATGATATTAACTCTCTTGATATTGCTTCACTACAGGTTCTTAAGGATGCCGCAGCAACCTCAATCTACGGGGCACGTGCTTCAAATGGTGTTATTATTATTACTACCAACACTGGTAAGGCTGGCAAAATGAAAATTAGCTATAATGTTTCTACTCAAAGAAGTACAATTGGTCAAAAATACAATTTTATGGATGGCGGAGATTACATTAAATTTCAGCGTAAAGGACTTTATAATGCTGCAGAGCTTGCAGGGCTTTCTACTACAACTGGTATTGCAAGATTAGGCCAGTTGACTGGTGCAACGCCTGCAGGTACAGGAAACAACCTCCAGAATAATACTCCATTTGCTACTTTATTAAAGTCTAGTTTATCATCTGAAACTATTAGTACACTCCAGGCAAAAGGCTGGCAAGAATTACAAGACCCTTTAAATCCTGCAAGTACTATTATGTACAAAAGTACAGACTGGAATGATGTTTTATTTCAATCTGCCATGACAGAGAGCCATACACTTGGTTTTAGCGGCGGTAATGACACAGGTGTTTTCGATCTGAGTTTAGGGTATCTAAAAGGCGATGGTATTACCATATTTACAGGATATCAAAGGTTTACCAGTAAATTAAATGCTTCCCTAAAAATAGCCGATAATTTTACTATTAATGGGCGTATGTTATTTTCTAAAGCAAGTAACAATCAGGTGGTTGCCAACAGTGTAGTTTTTAACAGATATTTAGGAAACTCCCCTACTACAAAACTGTATTTAGAAGATGGGACTTTGGCTCCGGGTCAGAATAACATCAACGGGAATCCACTATATCAAATGGGCAAAGTTAAAGGAATCAACGAAAATAATAAATTACAAATAAGCGTTGATGGGGAATTAAGGCTTGCCAAGGATTTTACCTTTACTCCTTCGATGTCGCTTTATAGCGAAGATGAAAATAACAATACTTTTCAACAAGCATTCTTGAGCGGTAACAATGGTCTAGTAGACAATACGCGTACAGCAACAAGATTAAGCAATCAAATCTCGCAAGTTCAATACGAAGGAGTTTTTGCTTATAAAAAAGACTGGGAAAATATTGGTGATTTTGATGCTAAATTGGGAGCTTCAAAATACGACCGTACCATAAAAGCTTTTAACGCTTCAGGAAAAGGAAGTCCATCAGATCTTGCACAAACTTTAGATTCGTCTCCTATTCCAGTTTCAGTTTTCAGCAACAATACAAAATTAGTTTTAAATAGTGTATTCGGACGTTTAAATTACGATTACAAAAACAGGTATTTTGCAACAGCTTCTTTCCGTTATGATGGTTCATCAAGCTTAGGTCCTGATAATAGATATGGTTTTTTTCCGGGGATTTCTGCAGGATGGAACTTGCAGGAAGAAAAAATCTGGGAAGCTACAATGCCAAAAGTTATTTCCTCGCTTAAACTTAGAGGAAGTTTTGGTGTAAATGGTAACTTAGGAACTCTGGGAGATTTTCAAGCCGGAGGATTGTATTCAGGATCAACAAATGGTATTGCCAACAGCTATAACGGACAATCGGCAATTATCAACTCACAAATTGCTAATCCAGGCTTAAAATGGGAACAATCTGAAACTGTAAATGGTGGTTTTGATTTAGGTTTCAACGAAGATAGAATCAGGATTATTGGAGATTTCTATAACAAACTGACTTCTGATTTATTAACTAACTTAACGCTTCCGTCTAATAGTGGTTTCTCTACGGTGCTAACAAATCTTGGAGGATTAAGAAGTAAAGGTTTCGAATTAGAAATACAAGCTAACCTTTACAATAAGAATGATTGGAAAATCAATGTTGGAGCTAATGTTTCTCGTAATACCAATACAATTGAAAAACTTCCATTTAATGGAAATTTAAACAACAGAATTGGTGGGACAGAGATATACGATCAAAATAGCGGAACCTATAAATATGTTGGAGGTTTACAGGAAGGTCAAAAAATTGGCAACTTCTACGCACACAAACAATTATACATTCTTTCAACTCAGGCAGAAGCAGATGCTTACAACTTAAAAGTTCGTGATACTTATGTAACTAAAACAGCAGCAAATGGAGGAAATCCTGATGGAAAAAAATTCGCTGGAGATGCAGTATTTGAAGATACGGACAACAATGGTATAATTGACAGCCGAGATAGAAAATATATGGGAAATATGTTTCCAAAATTTGTAGGAGGTTTTAATTTTGATGCATCATATAAAGGATTCGCTTTAACAGTAAGAACGGATTACTCTATAGGAGCTACCATTTACAATGAAGCAAGAGCACGTTTCTTAGGTCAGTTTCAGGGTAATTATGGATTATTAGCCGAAAGCGCACAATCATGGCAAAAAGAAGGTGACATTACAAATGTACCGCGCTACCGCTGGGCAGATCAAACAAACCAAAACAACTTATTTAGATCAGAATCTAGTGGAGCTGCCTACAATACAAATATGTTTCAGGGAAACAGCCGTTATTATGAAAGCGGAGACTATTTGTGTATTAGAGAAATTACCTTAAGTTATAATTTCCAAAAGGAATGGGTTAAGAGAGTAAAATTAGCCTCTATACGTATGTATGTTACTGGAAGCAACTTATACTATTTCACTAAATACAGCGGATTAAGCCCTGAAGTACAAGGTATTGACGGAGGATCTAGTTTAGGATTATCTGCAGCGGGTTCCACTGGAACCTACCCTGTTCCAAGAAATATTATCCTCGGTTTAAATATCAGTTTGTAAATTTTAATACTAAAATCATGAAAAAGAAATTTCTTCTATATACACTACTTTTTACTACTCTACCACTTTTCAACTCTTGTCAGGATGATTTAGAAATAACGTCTGATAGTGTTATTACATCTGATAGTTTTTGGAAAACAGAAGATGATGCAAAAGCCGGTGTAAACGGCATGTATGTGAACTTTAGAATCCAAACCCAGCAAAATTATTATTTGTTAGGCGGAGCAAGAAGTGGCGAAATAACTAGTGGAGTTCAATCACCGTTAACGCTAGCTAATTATTATAATAACCTACTTACACCACAAAACATTGACGTTGACTGGGCTGGTTTATATACAGTAGTACATTCAGCAAACTTAGTTTTAAAATATGTACCACAAATTACCTTTAGTCCAACAAAATTAAACGAGCAAAAACGTTATATTGCTCAAGCTTATTCAATGCGCGCATTGTGCTACTTTATCATGGCACGTTCCTGGGGTGGTGTACCAATTGTTACAAATCCTACTGAAAATGCCATTCAGTCACAATACATAATTCCGCGTAATACAATCGAAGAAACATTTGCATTCATCAAAAAAGATATTGATGCCGCCATTGCAAACTTTCCAGATGCCACAAACAATAAAACACAATTATCACTTGCGTCAATTTACGCTTTAAAGGCCGATGTCAATTTATGGACAGCAAAGCAATTAGGTGGAGGAACTGCAGATTTAAATACCGCTCTAACAGCTATAAATACAATCCCGGGAACTCCAACTTTAATTGCTAAGTTTAAAGATGTTTTTGCTTTTGATCAAAAAGCAAATGCTGAGGTAGTTTTTGCCGTTCGTTATTCTCTAGCTGATTCACCATCAAATTTAGCAGACAACTGGAATCAGTTTATGTTTGTAGGACCAAGTGATTTTGCTCCTTTAACTGCAGCAACAGCAACGGCAACTTTTGGAACATTAGGAACCGGTTCTGGTAATGCTGGAATCTCAAGAGTACAGCCGGATATTAGAAGATTCAACTTTGCTGCGACAGATACCCGAAAAGCAGCTACTTTCCTGACGCTATACAACGGAGCCGTTCCTGTAGTTACAGGTTTAGTCAAATACAACGGAACCGTTGACGGAAATTTAAGAAGATTTGTAAGTGATATTATAATTTACCGTTGGGCAGATATTTTATTAATGAAAGCAGAAATTAAAAATGCTTTAGGACAAGATCCTACTGCAGAAATGAATTTGGTTATGCAAAGAGCAGATCCTTCTGCATCGTTCACAAATGATTCTCCTGTAAATAACGACAATGTGATTTTGAATGAACGTTTGAAAGAATTGGCTTTTGAAGGAAAAGCATGGTGGGATCTAGTTCGTTTTAATAAGACAAACTTAGCACCATCAATGACAGCAGGAAAACAAGTTTTGTTTCCAATCTCTCAAAACACCATCAACTTTAATCCAAAAATTGTTCAAAATCCGCTTAGCAAATAATTAGAATTAAAAATTAGACTGGGAATTCAAAAAAGTTCTCAGTCTAATATTAAAATACACAAACAGCAAAAAAAATACTCATGAAAATTGAACATTTAAAAGGTCTGATTGCTGCTCCTTTCACCCCTTTTGACAGCAACGGAAAATTAGACGTAAGCCTTATTCCGCCTTATTATACTTTCTTAAAAAGAAACAGAATCACCGGAGCTTTTATCAACGGATCAACCGGAGAAGGGGTCTCTATAACCTTAGAAGAAAAAAAGGCCGTTGCACAAGCCTGGGCAGATTGCTCCAATCACGATGCTGATTTTAAAGTAATGGTTTTTCTTGGAGGAACTTGTCTGGCAGATTGTATTGAACTGGCTAAACACGCTTACGAAATTGGTTTATACGCTGTTTCTTTAACTGGTGCATTTTATTTCAAACCATCTAATGCAGATACCCTTGCAGAAATCTGTATTAAAGTGGGAGAAAGTGTTCCAAATATGCCATTTTATTATTATCACATTCCGGTGTTAACAGGCGTAAATGTTACGATGTATGATTTGGTTAGAACTTTAGACAATAAACTTTCAAACTTCGCAGGAGTAAAATATACACACGAAGATTTTATGGATTTCCAAAGTTGTATGAGCTACGAAAACGGAAAATTTGATATGCTTTGGGGACGTGACGAAAATATGTTGTCAGCCTTGGTATTAGGTGCAAAAGGTGCTGTTGGAAGTACCTTCAACTATGCTGCTCCATTGTACTACGATTTAATTGATGCTTTCAATAATAATGATTTAATTAAGGCAAGAGCGCTACAGCAAAAATCAATTGATATGATTCGTTTCTTAGGGAAATATGGCGGAATCTCAGTAGGAAAAGCTTATATGAAATTAGTAGGTCATGATTTAGGAGAATTTAGATTACCAGTTAAAAACATGAGTGCTGAACAATTTGAATTATTCAAAAAAGATGTTGCTGGTTTAGATTTCGATGCTTTCAAATCCAAATAAATCCGTTCGTTTTCTTTCAACTAACTATCATGAATAAAACCTTTTTTCTCTTAATTTTCATCATTTTTATTATGTCTAAAAACGTTAGTTTTTCGCAAAAAACAAAGATTACAAATGTCGAATGGACTAAAGCAGCACAATTGCAAAATGCTGATGGGAGTATTTCATTAGGTTTTGCAGGCCCAATAACCGGAGTAACCAATAACGTTCTAATTGTTGCCGGCGGTGCTAATTTTCCAGATAAAATGCCCTGGGAAGGAGGAAAAAAACACTATTCAAATGAAATTCATGTTTTAGAAAAAAAAGGAGATGATTTTCAATGGAACAAAAAGGTAATCCATACATTACCGGAACCTATTGCCTATCCCGGAAATACAACTACAAATCTAGGAGTAGTTTATGTGGGCGGTGAGAATGAAAATGGGCTTTCGAACAAAGCTTATATCCTAAATTGGAATACCGATAAAAATGAAATCGAAACAAAATCATTACCTGACTTTCCGTTAGCGATTACCAATATTGGGCTTACTCATTTAGGAAATATAGTTTATGCTATTGGCGGAGATGAAGCAAAACAATCCTCAGATTTAGTTTTTAGTATTAATTTAAACGCTGAAAAACCCGAATGGAATTCACTGACCAAATTGCCTTTTGCTTTAGCGAATTCAGTAGCGGTAATCCAAAATGAAAAAATGTATGTTATTGGAGGTAGAACCAAAACTGCATCCGGAATAAGCGATTTACACAACACCACATTAGCTTTTGATCTACAAAAACAAACCTGGGAAACAAAAGCTAATATCTGCGACGGAAGACAAACAACTAACTTTTCTGCCGGTGCCGGAGTTCCTGTTGGTAATGACTACGTTTTGATACTTGGTGGAGATAACGGAACTACTTTTCATAAAATCGAAACTTATTTATCACAAATAGCCAAAGCCAATTCTGAAGAAGAAAGATCGAAACTCATAGCCGAAAAAAATACTTTAAATACAACACACCAAGGTTTTTACAACGATATTTTACTATACAATACACATACAAACAAGTGGTCAAAAATTGGCGAATTGCCCTTTCTTGCTCAAGTCACAACAACAGCGACCATCTGGAATGACAAAGTAGTTTTATCGAATGGAGAAATAAAACCTGGAATTAGAACTCCTGATGTCATGTTGGGGACCATCAAATAATTAAAATTAATCGAAGAGACTTAACAGCGTTTAAAATCCGTTAGGTCTGACAAGCATCAAAATATGAAAAACTCTAAATATTATCCTTGGTTAGTCGTGGCCTTACTCTGGATCGTAGCATTGCTGAACTATATGGATAGACAAATGCTAGCGACGATGAGACCGTCTATGGAAGCCGACATTCCTGAACTAGTTTCGGGCGAAAATTTTGGACGTTTAATGGCTATTTTCCTTTGGATCTACGCTTTAATGAGCCCTATTTCTGGTATAATTGCAGACAAATTAAACCGAAAATGGTTAATTATTGGTAGTTTATTTGTTTGGTCTGTGGTTACGTATGCCACGTGTTATGCTACAACCTATAATCAAATTTACTGGTTAAGAGCACTTATGGGTGTGAGCGAGGCCTTGTATATTCCGGCAGGATTATCTCTAATAGCCGATTATCATCAGCAAAAAACCAGATCGCTTGCCATTGGTATTCATATGACAGGGCTTTATGTAGGATCTGCTTTAGGAGGTTTTGGAGCTACAATAGCAGCAAAATTTTCATGGCATACTACTTTTCATCATTTTGGTATTATCGGAATTGTATACTCAATCGTGTTGGTTTTCTTTTTATACGATAAAAAAGCTTCAACAAAAGTTTTAGATTCAGAGTTTAATTCTACCCAAGAAAAAGACTCGCTTTTTAAAGGGCTGGCGCTTTTGTTTTCCAATATTTCATTTTGGGTAATTTTATTTTATTTCGCTATTATAAGTTTACCGGGCTGGGCAACAAAAAACTGGCTTCCTACCCTATTCTCGGACAACTTAAATATTTCAATGGATCAAGCCGGGCCTATTGCTACCATTACCATTTCATTCTCCTCGCTAATAGGCGTTATCATAGGAGGTATTTTATCAGATAAATGGGTTCAGAAAAACATAAAAGGAAGAGTTTACACCAGTGCTATCGGGCTGAGTTTAACTATTCCTGCATTATTATTAATTGGTTTTGGACATTCTTTGTTTCATGTTGTTGGAGCTGTTTTATGTTTTGGTATAGGATACGGAATGTTTGATGCCAATAATATGCCGATTATCTGTCAGTTTGTTTCCTCTAAACATCGGGCAACCGCTTATGGTGTTCTCAATATGACTGGAGTGGGCTGCGGAGCACTAGTTACATCACTATTGGGCAAATCGGCAGATTCAGGAACTTTAGGTTTGGGATTCGCCTTAATGGCGGGAGTTGTAGTGCTAGCTTTAGTGGTTCAAATTAGTTTTTTACGTCCCAAAGTCAATGATTTTACAGATGTGTAGCATGTAATTGTTCACCCCTTTTTTATAATTTAATAGTTGTTTTTTTGGTTTTTTTGTTAAGCCGGGGCGGAGCCATGCGTTCTGCCCTGCTTATAAATACCACCTGTTTTAATACTAGTTCTAAAGAAAATGAGAACAAAAAATCACAATATTCATCTTACAATCCTTTTTCTTTCAATGATTTTGAATCTTGAAATGATGGCACAAACCCCAATAAAAATAGCTTGCATGGGTGATTCTGTAACTGCGGGTTACCTATTAGTTAATCCGGCTACTGAATCTTATCCATCACAGCTTCAAGCTTTAATGGGCAGTCAGTATGAAATAAAAAATTTTGGATATAGTGGTGCAACACTTTTAAAACAAGGAAGCACTCCGTATTTTAAAACCGAAAAATGTGCCGAAGCCATTGCCTATCGTCCGGATATTGCAATTATTCATTTAGGATTAAACGATACTGATCCCAGGAACTGGCCCAATTATAAAGACGACTTTAATGCTGATTATTCATGGCTAATTGATGCTTTAAAAACACAAAATCCCAAGGTAAAAATTTTCATCTGCCGAATGACACCGATATTCAATGAACATCCCCGTTTTAAATCAGGAACGAGAGATTGGTTTTGGCAGATTCAGCAACATATCTCTGCAATTGCAAAAGCGAATCATGTTGGTTTAATTGATCTTCATGAAAAATTATACAATCGTCCTGATCTTTTCCCCGATGCATTACATCCCACAAAAGAAGGCGCTTCAATTCTAGCACAAACCGTTTACAGCAATATTACGCAAGATTTTGGAGGATTAAAACTACCTCCTGTTTTCACTGATAACGCTGTGCTTCAAAGAAATCAACCAATTGTAATTTATGGAAATGCAAATGGTGGAGACAAAGTAGAAATCACTTTAGACAATATAAAAGAAACTGCCACCACAAACGAATACGGAAAATGGAAAGTTATTTTTCCGGCCATGAAATCTGGCGGAACACATCAAATTACAATTTCATCAAAAGAAAAAAATATAGTTTTAAAAAATATATTAATTGGTGATGTGTGGTTTTGTTCGGGGCAATCAAATATGGCGTTCCCTCTTCAAAAATCAGAAAACGGAATGGCTGAGGTTAAAAAAGCAATCAACAATACTCATCTTAGATTATTTAATTTTGAAGCCATTGCCGAGACCGATGAAAAAGCTTGGGATTCAATTACTTTAGAAAAGACCAATCGTTTAGAATTCTTTTCTGGAAAATGGAAAGTATCCGATTCATTAAGTACCAAAGATTTTTCAGCCATAGCCTATTACTTCGGACAAAATATTGCGCACGAAGAAAATATTCCAGTAGGTTTAATACAAGTTACCGTTGGCGGATCTCCTATAGAATCTTGGATCGACCGCTATACTTTAGAACATGATGATAAAGTGGTTGATGTTTTGACCAACTGGCAAAAATCTGATTTTATGATGCCGTGGGTCAGATCCCGAGCCGATGAAAATTTGAAAAACACAAAAAATCCAAAACAACGACATCCTTACGGTCCCAGTTACAATTATGAAGCCGGTGTGACTCATTTTACTGATTTTCCCATAAAAGGAATTATTTGGTACCAAGGTGAAAGCAATGTACACAACATCGAATTATACGAACATTTAATGCCGGTCCTAGTTAAAAACTGGCGAAAAGCGTGGGGAACCTCCCTGCCCTTTTATTTTGTTCAATTGTCTGGAACAGCTCGTCCAGCATGGCCCTCATTTAGAGATGCACAAACCAAAATACAGAAAAACATCGCCAATAGCGGGATGGTCATTAGTATGGATTATGGTGATCCTACAAATGTTCATCCTATTCAAAAAAAGCAGATTGGAGAACGACTGGCACTTTTGGCCTTAAAATATACCTACAGAAAAAATATAACTGCAAACGGACCATCAGCTATAAAAGCAACACAAAAAAGAAATGCCATAATAGTTTCTTTTTCGAATACCATACAATTAGCTACAGCAAATAAAAAAGAACTAACCGGTTTTGAATTGATTACCGAAAAAGGAATCCGTATAGAAAGTAAAGCTACGATTGTTAAAAATGTCGTTTCAATAAACATTCCGCAAGGTGACAAGATAAAAACCGTTTTATATGCCTGGAAGCCTTATACCAATGCAAATTTAGTCAATGAAGCTAATTTACCGTGCTCAACGTTTCAACTAGATTTAGATCATAAAAATTGAAATACATAAAAACATAGATTTTAAGAAGTAAAAAAGAGAATTAAAGAAAATACATTTTTTCACATAGCGCTATTAGATTTATTTTTAAGTGAACAGCCTTTTTTAAAGAGTTCGCGAGTTATGTACCTATGTGTTTAAAAAAATATACACAAACAGATATGAAATCAACACTTTCAAACAAAACACTAAGTCTAAAAAACATATAAAATGAGTTACTCCAATACTAATCTCTTACACCTAAAAGATTTTTATCAGAACCAATTATTAAATGATACTGTTCCGTTTTGGTTTCCACAATCGATAGATACTATTCATGGCGGTTATTTACTAATGCGCGGACAAAATGGCGAGTTAATCGACGATGACAAATCGGTTTGGTTTCAAGGTAGAACTGCTTGGTTATTATCAACACTTTACAACACAATTGAACCCAAAGTAGAATGGCTCAACGGGGCCAAATCCGGAATTGATTTTATCAACCAACATTGTTTTGATACTGATGGAAGAATGTTTTTTCATGTAACCCGCGAAGGAAACCCAATCCGTAAACGTCGTTACTACTTCTCTGAAACCTTTGCTGTAATTGCCATGGGCGCTTACGCAAAAGCCAGCGGAGACGAAAAAATTGCAGAACAGGCACGTCATTTATTTGGAGAATGCATTAAATATTCGAGTACTCCAGGATTATTAGAACAAAAATACACAGGAGAGCGTCCGTCCAAAGGTATTGGATCGCCAATGATTATGATCAATACAGCACAACAAGTACGTGAAACCATAGGAGATCCACGATGCGATGAATGGATCATGAAATGGATTACCGAAATCGAGAATGACTTTGTAAAGCACGACATCAAATGTGTGATGGAACAAGTAGCACCAGACGGTTCAATAATTGATCATATTGACGGCCGAACACTAAATCCGGGACATGCTATTGAAGGCGCTTGGTTTATATTGCATGAAGCAAAATATAGAAACAACGATCCTCATTTAATTGAATTAGGCTGTAAAATGATCGATTATATGTGGGAACGCGGTTGGGACAAGGAACACGGCGGTATTTTATATTTCTGCGATGTTTATGGCAAACCCGTTCAGGAATATTGGCAGGACATGAAATTTTGGTGGCCGCATAATGAGGTTATTATTGCTACATTACTGGCGTACACCATGACTGGAAATGAAAAATATGCAACATGGCATAAAATGATTCACGATTATGCATACAATAAATTTCATGATAAAGAAAATGGAGAATGGTTTGGGTATTTACACAGAGATGGTACAGTAGCGCAAACGGCCAAAGGAAATCTTTTCAAAGGACCTTTTCATTTACCGCGTCAGGAATGGTACTGCCTTCAGATTTTAAATGAGCATTTGAAAAACGCATAGTTTTAAAATGACCAAAGAGTATAATTAAATTTCACTATTAACTAAAACCACAGATTATGAAGAAATTATTACACCAGTTTTGTTTGTTTTTTTGTTTTGTCCATTGTTTAAACCTTAGTGCTCAAAGCGGGAAGGTTTTAAAGTTAGATGGGGTCAATACGTATATGTCAGTGGCTGATCATACCGATTTAGATTTTGGCATAAGCCAAAATAAAACAATTACCTGTTGGGTAAAAACTACCACTTCTACGGGAACTCCAAGAATTTTTGCCAAACGAAATGCGGGTGCTGGAAACGGATATGAATTTTGGACAGGAAGCGGTGGCAATGCTGGTAAATTTGCTTTGAATATGCAAGGAACAGGTACACCAAATAGTATTAGTACTGCGGGTTATTCAAGTACTTCTATAGCTGATGCTACTTGGCATCATGTTGCCTTAGTTTTGGATGCATCCAGTTCAAGAACTTTATATGGTTATTTAGATGGTGTTTTGGTAAATACTGGAAAAACATTCTCAGGTACTTCTGATTTTTCTAATGCCTTAAGTTTTATAGTTGGAGCAACATCCGATGCAACCAATAGTTTTAAATGGGCTGGTCAAATAGATAATATTCGTATTTGGAATTTAGCCATGACAGCTACTGAATTACAAGCCGATATGGTTACCACAATTACGGGTCCTACTACTAATCTTTTAGGAGCTTGGGATTTTGAAAACGTTAGAGGTACAACAGTTCCAGATGTTTCAGGAAATAATCATCCTGGGACACTTTTTGGTTCTCCAACAACTCCAAATGCTTTTCCAATAGTTCTAGCTTTGGATGGTATAAATGATTACATGTCGGTTGCAAATCATTCCGATTTTAATTTGGCTGCTGGACAAAGTTTAACGGTTACTTGTCGAGTAAAAACTGCTGATTTCAATAAACGCATCCTAAGTAAAAGACCTGGCGGGTCAGGAATTGGTTATGAGTTTATTAATAATTCATCAACTGGAGGTCAGTTTGGAGTTAATTTAACCACAAGTGCTGGATCTGCAGGTCCTCCTTTTGGAACAACTACTATTGCTGACAATGTTTGGCATCATCTTGCCATGGTCATTGATGTAGCTACCACAAGTTGTAAAATATATGTTGATGGCACTTTGCAACAAACTAAAACTACTGCCAATATTGGGGGAACAAATACGGTTTCGAATACTGGAAATCTGTTTTTTGGAACTTTAAATAGTTTGTCTTCTTTTATGAATGGGCAATTAGACGATATTCGCTTTTGGAATAAAGCAATGACGGCTACCGAAGTCCTGACTGATAAAACCGCCATTGTTATTGGGACTGAAGCAAATCTTTTGGCGGCATGGGATTTTGAAAATATAAGTGGGACTACCGTTCCAGATATATCGGGACACAACCACCCAGGAACATTAAATGGAGGTGCTACGGTAATTGCTCAATCGAATACTATGCAAATTAATTCAGTAGCATTGGTTCAAACCGAATTACCAACAGGTATGGGAGATACAGACCAGCGTATAGTTGCGGTAAAAGTTTCTGCTAATGGTTCACTCTCTCCACTGTCAGTAAGTGCCTTGAAATTTACTATGGCAGGAACGACCAATATAGCCGATGTTACCAATATAAAAGTTTATTCTAACGGAACAACAGCTGTTTTTAATCTTGCTACGGCTACGTTATTTGGTAGTACAGCTCCAGCAACGGGTGCTCTAACGGTTACTGGCAGTAAAGCCTTGGTTCCTGGGGATAATTATTTCTTCATAACGTATGATGTTGCTGCCGGTGCTACCGAAGGAAATTTACTAGATGCAACTTGTGAATCTATTGTTGCCAATTCAGTTACCTACAATTCAGTAGTCAATACAGTTACAGGTAATAGAGTTATATTATTGGCCAATACCTTGTTGTTTACACCTGGAGATGCAGGATCTACGAGCTATCGTATTCCGGCAATCATCACTGCAGCCGATGGTTCATTGGTAACGGTAACAGATAAAAGATGGAATCATGCAGGAGATTTAGCTGCCAAAATTGATCCTGTGGTGCGTCGCAGTATTGATAACGGAAAAACATGGTCAGCTCCCTTAACCATTGCGAATTTCGGAGGGCCAAACGGTGCTGGGGATGCAGCATTGGTTATGGATAAAGCAACTGGGAATTTGATATGCTTATTTGTTGCCGAAAAAGGTTTCTTTGCCTCAACAGCAACCGCACCAATTAAATTACAATACTGTAGAAGCACCGATAACGGAATCACTTGGGGAGCTCCAGTAGATATTACCAATCAAATTTATGGTGCAGGATGCAGTAATCCAATTACTCAAAATTGGTTAGGGGTATTTATAGGTGCAGGAAGAGCCCATCAATTGCGCGATGGGACTATTGTAGCTGCACTTGTTGTTAGAGAAACAAGCGGTGGAATAAACAATTATATGATGTCTAGTACTGATGGAGGTATCACTTGGACACCTTCAACAGGGAGAGCAGAAACTGGTGGAGACGAAGCTAAAATTGTAGAATTGAACAATGGGAATCTGATGATGAGTATTCGTAATTCAGGAACCCGAAGATTCAATATTTCAACTGATAAAGGATTGACTTGGGGAACCGCTTACAATCAAGCCGATTTGACTGATCCCAATTGTGATGGCGATTTTATACGCTATACTTCTACATTAGATGGATATGATAAAAATAGATTGTTGCACACTATTCCTTTTGCAGGAAATAGAACTAATGTTTCTGTTTTAATGAGTACTGATGAAGGCGCTTCTTGGCCAGTTCGTAAAACCATTTTCTCTGGAGCTTCTGCCTATTCAAGTATAACGGTTTTACCTGATGGAACCATGGGAATCTATTATGAAAATGGAGAAAACTCAACGTATCAAATGTATTTTACACGTTTCAGTTTAAAATGGTTGACCAATGGGGCAGATACCTATACCGCCCCAAACTCTGCGGTTTCATTTTCTTCGATACCTCAAGATATGCAGTTTTACGGAAGAGACAATCAAAATTTAGCGACCGTTAAAGTTGCGGGTACTGTTGCAATTCCAAATTTGGATAAAATTAAAGTAGACTTTTATAGAGACGCTGTTTTTGTAAAAACGGTAGATCAAAATTTAGTTTACACTAGTGGGAGTGCTCCATTTGATTTATCAGGAACAATCAAAGCGGAGTTGGCTCAATATAAAATTATTGTCAGCACTATTGATTTACTTGGAAATGTAAACGTAGTAGCAGAAAGAAAAGATTTATTAGCCGGAGATGCCTATGTAATTATGGGACAATCAAATTCTCATCCAACACGTGTTGGATATACTTATACTAATCCTTTTTTAAGAAGTTATGGTATACAAACAAACAATACTAATTATGATGCTTATAATAGTAATGATCCAAATCAACATTTATGGGGTCTTGGTCAAGCAAACCAAATAGGGGTGGTGAGTTCTACTAATCCTACCTATTTTGCAGGCTCGTATATGGTAGGTGTTTGGGGATTAGAGATGATGGATAAACTTTCAACTACTTTACAGATTCCTATTTGTGTTATAAATGGAGGAGCTGGGTCTAGTTCTATTGAACAGAATCTACCGAGTACAACTAACCGTTTGGATCTTGCTACAGTATATGGTCGTACTTTATACAGAGTTCAAAAAGCAGGGCTTAAAAACAATATTAAAGCTGTATTTTGGCATCAAGGTGAAAAAAATGCTGACGGGACATTTACCAATTACCCAACAAACTTCGAAACAATGTACAATGCTTGGAAAACCGATTTTCCATCACTTTCTAAAGTTTATGTTTTTCAAACCAATTTAAATGGATGTTATGGAGGTGCAAGTGTAAATCAAGCTAAGATGCGAGAATGGCAACGTACTTTACCTTTAACTCATGCTGATATTACTGTTTTCCCTATGGCCGGAACACCTGGTATGAATGCTGGTGATGGTAATGAAATACCTTACTGTCACTATGGTTTACTAGGTTATAAAACAATGGGAGATCGTGTTGCTCAAGTATTGGAAAAAGATTTATATAACTTGCCGTCTACTGAAAATCCATTGGCCCCCAATATCATCAAAGCTTTTTACAGTAAAAGTGATAATACACAAATTAGATTAGTATTTGATAATAATAATTTAGTAGCTCAAAGCAATGTAGGGACTTACAATCTAAAGGATTATTTTTATTTAGACGGAGTTTCAGGTAATGTTTCATCATTGTCAGTTATTGGAAATACGGTGGTTTTGAATTTAACAATTCCTTCTGCAGCACAAAAGATTTCCTATTTATCTAATAGTTTGTATAATGATAATTCAACGGTTTATGCAGGTCCTTACTTAACAAATACCAAAAATATTGGAGCGCTAACTTTTAATGATTATCCCTTAAGTCTATTTCCAGTTAAAGCATATGATGACCAAATAGCGACTAATGAAGACACACCAGTTACTATTGCAGTAACTGCTAATGACACTGATGCACATGGAACGATTGAAGTGGCTACAGTAGATTTAGATCCAGATACTTCAGGAATCCAAACAACTTTTAGCGTTTCAGGCGAAGGAACCTACTCCGTTGATGCTTTAGGAACTGTGACTTTTACTCCAGTATTAAATTACAATGGAATCGCTTTACCAATATACTATACAGTGAATAATAGCCTAGGATTGGTATCAAATAGTGCCATTATCAATGTTATTGTTACGGCTGTAAACGATGTACCAGTAGCGGTCAATGATTCAAAAAGCACTAATGAGGACACACCAGTTACTATCGCTATTAAAACCAATGACACTGATGCAGATGGAACGATTGATGGAACTACAGTAGATTTAGATCAAGCTCTTTCAGGAATTCAAACAACGTTTACGGCTACAAATGAAGGAACCTACTCCGTTGATGCTTCCGGAATTGTGACTTTTACTCCAGTACTTAATTACAATGGGATGGCTACGCCGGTAAACTACACGGTAAATGATAACCTAGGATTGACTTCAAATAGTGCTACAATCAATATTACTGTTACGGCCGTAAACGATGTGCCAGTAGCAATCGATGATTTAAAAACTACCATTGAAAACACGCCAGTTACTATAGCAGTAACAATCAATGACAATGACGTAGACGGAACAATTGATCCGGCTACAGTAGATTTAAATCCGGCTACTTCAGGAATCCAAACAACGCTTAGCGTTGCAGGAGAAGGAACCTACGCGGTTGATGCTTTAGGGACTGTAACTTTTACTCCAGTATTAAATTATAATGGAGCGGCTACAGCGGTAAATTATACGGTGCAGGACAACCTAGGATTGGTATCAAATAGTGCCACAATCAATGTTACTGTTAATCCAAATACTACTTTGAACACAAATGACTTCAACATTGCTGCAAGGAGTTCTATTTCATCATTTCCAAATCCTACAACCGGAAGATTTGAGATTTCACTACCTACCGCTAGAAAAGAGGTTCTTATTGAATTGTACACTATGACTTCTCAATTAATTTCAAAATCAGTTTATCCTGTCGTAAATAATTTGGTTAGATTGAGTGTTGAAAATGAAGCTAGTGGAGTTTATATGGCAAAAATATATTTAGAAAAAGTTGTAAATATAAAAATCATAAAAAAATAAAAGTATCTATATCGGTTCATTTTTGTCCGATATAAATACCTAAAAACTAATTCAAGCTATTGTGTTCTTTAAACTAAAAAGTGTAACTCAATACAATAGCTTAGTTTTAAAAAGGCTCGCAGAGACGTAAAGAAAGAAGCATTGTCAACTGCAACTTCTTATTGACTTTGTGAGCTTATAAAATATAATTTAAAAAGGGTACTAAATAAGATGTAATTATAAAAAATGAAACAAGCGATTATCAATACAACCGTGCACACTGGTGATGAAATCCTTACCAACGGAGTCATTATTATTGAAAACGGAACTATCCTTTCAGTTCAAAAAGAAATCCCAGATGGAATTGACGTTATTAAAAATTTGAAAGGCAGTCATCTTTCGGCCGGATTTATCGATATTCAAATCAATGGAGGAGAAAAACAGTATTTCAGTCAGTATCCCACAGAGGAAACGATACAAGATATATATGAATCCAGTTTAAAATACGGAACCACACACACGCTACCTTGTTTAGTGTCATCTTCAAAGGAAACGATTCTTCAAGGAATTGACGCTATTCGTAATTACAAGACAAAACACAATAACGGAGTAATGGGAATGCATCTAGAAGGGCCTTTCTTAAATCCTTTGAAACGGGGTGCACATAGTATAAATCAAGTACGGATGCCTACAAATTCAGAATTAGAAGAGATCATTCGATATGGAAAAGATATTATAAAAGTCATCACAATTGCACCAGAATGCTTTTCAGAGGAACAATTGGATATGCTTTTGGAAAGCGATATTGTCATTTCAGCGGGGCACTCAACAATGACTTACAAAGAATCGCAATATTACTTTTCTAAAGGGATAAACTTAGTGACTCATTTATTTAATGCGATGACTCAGCTTGGACATAGAGAACCCGGATTAGTGGGAGCGACTTTAGAAAATGAAGCCATTTATGCACCCATTATTTTAGATGGAGCACATTGTGATTATGCCGCCGCAAGATTAGCCTATAAATTAAAAAAAGATAAATTCTTTTTAATTAGCGATGCCGCTTTTTTAGGTCGAAAAGTAAACAGTTTCAAATGGGAAAATTTTGATGCCCATCTAGAAAATGGTTTTTATAGAAATGAAGAGGGCAATTTAGCCGGAGCCAGTATTTCGATGGAAGAAGCTGTTCGAAATGCTTATGAAAATTTACAAGTGTCTTTAGATGAAGCTATAAAAATGGCAACCTGTAGGGTAGCAAGCGCGATTAAACTGGAGGATAAATTAGGTAAAATAAAACCCGGATATCCAGCTAGTTTTGTGCGTTTTGATGCTGATTTTTCGAAAATAGAATCATTGATTTTCAAATAAGTATAAAGAAAATATATTTTGAGTAAAAAAAATAAAGTTGAAAATTTACTAAATATGAGTAAGTTGAAAAACTTCAAACTCATTACTGCGGGGATAGCATTCGCTTTTTTATGGTCCTCTGCTTCAACAGCTACCAAGATTGGACTTACGTCTGCTCAACCTTTTGTAATTTCTATTTTTAGGTTTCTTTTTGCAGGTGGGATTATGCTTTTTGTTACTCATATAGTATTGCAAAATCGCTTGCCTGTAAAACGAGAATGGATTCAGATTTCTATCTATGGATTTCTAAATATTACATTTTATTTGGGTTTATATGTAATCGCCATCCAACAAGTATCAGCTGGTTTAGGAAGTTTAGCGGTAGCTACGAATCCTGTTTTTATAGCATTAATGTCAGCTTTTTGGTTTTCTCATAAAATCAAATATAAGAATGTTCTGAGTTTGCTATTGTGTTTCATTGGAGTGGTTTTGGCGGCTTATCCACTTTTAGAAAGTAGTTATGCAACTCCTTTGGGAATTATTATTTTATTGGTAAGTATGATCGCCTATTCGTTAGGGACGATATATTATTCTTGCATGAATTGGAATGATTTGCCCATTTTAACTATAAATGGCTGGCAGACTATTCTAGGAGGTGTTTTCTTGCTACCAGTTTTATATGCAACATACGATCCCAAAAAAAACAGTTTTGACACCTCTTTCTGGGCTTCTGTTTGTTGGTTAGCAATTCCAGTCTCCATTGGCGCAGTTCAATTTTGGCTGTATCTATTGAAGAATAATCCAATAAAAGCGTCGTATTGGTTGTTTTTATGTCCAATATTCGGATTCCTAATTGCCCACTTGATAATGAAAGAACCTATTTCGATCTATACCTTTATTGGTGTTGCTTTTGTTGTTTGTGGGTTATATATAGTTCAGAAGAAAATCAAATTATAAATTTAATACTTAATCTTTTACCTATAAAGAAAACTCTTTATTACAAGACAGTACTAAGAAACAAAAGAAGCAATCTTTACATGTATTTAAAATATTAAATATCAGTATAAAAAAAAGTTAAAAAATAAAAAACAATAAAATGGGTACTACATTAGAATCAAAAAGAGACATCAGTTATAAAACGGCTGGACAGTTTGAAGAGACACGTTTTGAAAAAATTCACAACGAAATTTTTAAAAATTCATCAGAAGCCTCACTGGTTGTCGCTCAAGAAATTGCAAGTTTAATTCGTTCTAAACAAGAAAAAGGTAAATCTTGCGTATTAGGATTAGCAACAGGTTCTTCTCCTATAAAAGTGTATCAAGAATTGGTTCGCATGTACAAAGAAGAAGGGTTGAGTTTTGCTAATGTGGTGACTTTTAACTTAGATGAGTACTATCCGATGTCAAAGGAAAGCAATCAAAGTTACCATTACTTTATGCACCAACACCTTTTTAATCATGTTGATATTAAACCAGAGAATGTAAATATTCCGGACGGAACTGTGGCAATAGAAAATTTAAAACAGTTTTGCATTGATTATGAAATGAAAATTAAAAATGCTGGTGGTCTAGATTTTCAATTATTGGGCATTGGACGTACAGGGCATGTAGGGTTTAATGAGCCAGGATCTCATATTAATTCTGGAACTCGAATCATAACTTTAGATCATATCACAAAAATTGATGCTTCTAGTGACTTTAACGGAATAGGAAATGTTCCTAAAAAAGCAATTACTATGGGAGTTGCCACAATTCTTAGATCCAAAAGAATTGTGTTAATGGCTTGGGGACAAAACAAAGCCTCTATTATTAAAAGAACGATTCAAGGAGATATTAGCTCTGAAGTTCCTGCTACTTTCTTGCAAAATCATACCAATACCACTTTTGTACTAGATGAAGGTGCAGCCTCTGAATTGACAAGGCTAGAAACCCCTTGGTTAGTATGCGAGTGTAATTGGACACGAGAATTACAAAGTAAAGCGATTGTGTGGTTATGTCAAAAAACAGATCAATCGATTCTTAAATTAACGGATAGAGATTATAACAACAACGGAATGTCAGATCTTTTGGCTTCAGGAAGCTCTGCCTACGACTTGAATATCAACATGTTTAATGTATTACAACATACCATTACAGGCTGGCCTGGAGGAAAACCAAATACAGATGATACGTATAGACCAGAACGATCAAATCCTTCGCAAAAAAGAGTAATTCTTTTTAGTCCACACCCTGATGATGATGTGATTTCTATGGGAGGAACTTTTGCCAAATTGATTAAGCAAGGACATGATGTGCATGTGGTGTATCAAACTTCTGGAAATATTGCCGTTACGGATGATGAAGCGTTGAAATTTGCCGAAGTATGTAATGATTTTACAGGGGCAAATAAAACTGGAATAGATTTTCAGTCGGTGATTGATACCATAAATGCAAAAACACAAGGTCAGATGGATACGCTGGAGGTACGAAAATTGAAAGGCTTAATTCGAAGAAGAGAGTCATTTGCCGGTGTTCGACATATCGGATTGAAAGATGAAAATGTACATTTCTTGGATCTGCCTTTTTATGAAACAGGATTGGTTCAAAAAAAACCATTAGGACCGGATGATATTGCCATCGTAAAAGCTATAATTGCCAAGATAAAACCACATCAAGTATTTGCAGCTGGAGATCTTGCCGATCCACACGGTACGCATGAAGTATGCTTGAATGCAATTTTTGCTGCCATGAAGGAATTAAAACCAGAACCATACATGAATGATTGTTGGTTGTGGTTGTACAGAGGAGCATGGCACGAATGGGACATTCATGAAATTGACATGGCTGTTCCTCTTTCTCCATCTGAAGTGTTGTTGAAACGTCATGCTATTTTATACCATCAATCTCAAAAAGATAGGGTTATGTTTCAAGGAAATGACTCTAGAGAGTTTTGGGTACGTGCAGAAGATCGCAACAAAAAAACTGCAAAATTATATGATAATTTAGGTCTTGCTGAATATGAGGCGATAGAAGCTTTTAAACGTTTTGACTACTAGATAATAGTAATAAAAGTATTAGACATAAACGTTAAACGATTCAAATTCTAACTACTTCAACCACATCTAAAAGTCCAAAAATTCACTAGTACTATATCTAAAAATATTAAAAGCTAATATGTTGCCACATTCTTTTCTGTTATCAATATTTCTTTAATGTATTCCTAATCAAACCTCTTTGTTCACCTAGAAACCTATGAATAAAAACATTTCTTATTTATTACCCTTTCTCAACTTTGCAAATAAATTGGTTGGTTGCGGTGCTGATAACTCAAAAGTGAGCAGCTACGCCCCTACCCATCTGGCTAGTATATATGTCATTAATTTACAAAACGGAAATTATCCAATGACAATGTCTAAAGACGGTGAAACCTCATCGGAAATGTATCCAAATAAGGAGCGTTGGTTTTGTCTGAAGCAACCGATGCTAATCATCCAAAAAGGAAAAGATTCGGTTCAGATTTCTCTTTATTCTAAGTTGGATTATCAAACGTTGGAGGTGTTTTCAATGACATGAAAGAGCAACATTTTTTTGATCTGCGATTTACTATGTTTGAGTTTCTTGGTAATAGGCCCTATGACGAACCAAAGTGGTAAACTGGTAGTGTGACTCGGTAGGAATATAAAAACTACTGAGCACACTCACTTTTAATTGATTGAAAATATTTCTAGCATCTAAGGCGCCTGTTTTTGATACCGTTTTCTACTTACAATCATAACATCAGAAGGAGTAACCATCAAAACATGCTAGCGTAAATTTAAAATATAGAGTACTAAAGATTAGCGTTTTTGCCGATCAAATGATAATTTCTAGTTTAAAAGAATCTTCAAAAAATATAAAAGAGATTTAAATACATGGGCAACTGCTTCATAATTCCAAACAACTTGCATCTAAAGGGGGTTTAGAAAAACTCTACCTATTATCCGATGATTGCCTTCAAAAAATAGATTTGTTGTTAAAGTTAAAACTTTCTGACAATGAAAGAAAACAAATGGAAGCATTAAAGTTAAGCAGAGAGCTTTATACAAATAGAAATCATCCATTGAGGATTTAATTGCTAAAAAAAACATTTTACTTAACCAAAATACCCAATTGGAAAAATAAAAAAAATCTTTTCAAATTTGGTGCGGTCCACCTACCAGTTATACTACGACAGATAAGGTTTCGCTGCGGCTGCAAGCCGAACAATGAATTTATCGTATAGTTTTTGAGAGAGAATATAAAGAGGATTTAGTATCCTCTTTTTTTGAAATAGTATTAAAGATTACTTTTTAGTATTTACCTGCACTTTTTAGCATAAAACTTCTTACCCTATTCGCTCATAATAACATTTTGTGACTATTCCTACTGCCAAATGAAAAAGTACTCTAAAATACTTCTCCTGAGAAACAGAAATCAATTTTAATACAATTTTAGGTTCCTCTAGCGTCTTACTAACTGCAAATATGCATATGATGTCCAGAAATTCCTGTTTTTGTGTGATTTTTTTTTGCAATATTTACTCACAAGTAAACGGAAGCTTTTGTACAGAAAGCGGTTATGTCAATGATTTAGAAAAACTTCGCTCAGATTATTTTACTTGGAAAGCATTTATTTAAATCATTGTAAATATCCATTAAAACAGCAAATCTAAATCTGCTATAGAACATATTCGGGAATATGTTTTGCTACTTAAAAAAGCTAAAATATTTATCCTGCAACTAATTAACAATTAATAAAGTAGTATATTTGGATAACCAGAAAATAAATAGCAGTGTTGAATTGAAGTATTGATTACGAAATCGTTAAACCATTTCAAAAAAGAAAAGTCCAATTAATAAATTAAATAGTATGAAATCAAAAAAGCATTTTTTTACTGTAAATATTTTAGCAATTGCCTTAACCATTTTTAGTTGTTCTAAAGATGATGATACGCCTCCACCCACTACGCAATCAACTGCACTTCCATCTGTTTATTCAAAAATATATGGAGCTACAAGTATTACTTCTGATGGTACTTTTATTACCATTAAAACCAGTGATCAACCCAACCACAAAAGTGCTTATTGGGCTAATACTAATTCTTTGTATGAAGCCTTCACTCCATCTACAACTAGTCCATCGTTTACTGGTGGCGCATTTATCAGGGCTCCAAATAATATTACTGCACAAACAATTACCTTAAAAATACCTTTAAATCCTAAAGTTGCAACAACCCATAGCGCCACACCAATGGGTGTTATGGGTGTGGCGCTAGATGGCGTTCCTTTTTTTAATCAATATGCTGCTGGAGGTGTTTCGCTGGGTGGAGAAGTAAATGGTTTTGACCAAGCTTGGGGGCATCCACAAGCATCAGGTATGTACCATTACCATGTTGAACCCTATTATTTAACAACGGTTAAATCTGGCGCAACCAAATGGGGGTTATTGGGTTTCTTATTAGATGGATTTCCTGTTTATGGCCCTAAAGAAGAAAATAATACAGACCCTTCTAATCTTGATGTTTATCATGGTCACACTCATGTTACTATTGATTTTCCTTCAGGAATTTATCATTATCATATTTCGAATACTGCTCCTTACATAAATGGTAACGGATTTTATGGTACACCTGGCACAGTTACGCAATAATGAAAAAAATTGTACTCCTTACACTAATTTTCTTCTTTTCTTGTAAAAATGAAGAGAAGAAAATTGTTTTTTCTAAACCATTAAAAAAAGTTCCATTAGTTTACAAAGATGCTTCAAATTATTTATTTCAGATGCATCAGGATACTGTTTACTTTAACAATAAAAAATTTTCTGGAATCCAATACTCTTTATATAAACCAGGAGATACGGCTTTTATTAAACCTTATTTAAATGGTTTAGAAGAAGGTATCACCAAAAAATGGTACGCTAACAAACAACTAGCAGAAAAACGGTTGTATATTGATGGAAAAAAGGAAGGTATTCATAAAGGCTGGTGGGAAAATGGGCAGAGAAAATTTGAATTTGCAGTATCTAATGATGAATATACCAATGAATTTAAAGAATGGAATAGCAATGGATTATTACTTAAACATTTTCATTATAAAAATGGTCAAGAGAATGGTAGTCAGCAATTGTTTTATGAAAACGGAAAGATTAAAGCAAATTATGTTATAATAAGCGGTAAGAGATATGGTTTATTAGGAACTAAAAATTGTAAAAATGTATCGGATAGTATTTTTAATAGTAAGTAGTTTACTTCTGTTCAGTTGTTCAAAGAAGGAAGATAATTCCATTGCTTTGCCTTATTACAATGAACCTAATTTTACACCTATATTTTTAAAAAACAAAGCAGCAATTAAAAGGAACATAAGTCATACTATTGCTGATTTTTCGTTTCTAAATCAAGATAGCATCGTAATAAATCAAAATGTTTTTAAGAATAAAATTCATGTAGCAAATTTTATTTTTACAAGTTGCGGAAGTATTTGTCCAGCAATGACTAAGAATTTAAAAATAGTCTCTGATAGTTTACAAGATAGTAAAGACATCGTTTTCTTATCCTATTCTGTAACTCCATGGATTGACAACCCAAGTGTATTAAAGAAATTTAAATCGAATTATGGGATTACTAATAAAAACTGGCACTTCCTTACGGGAAAAAAAGCAACAATATATAGTCTGGCACGTCAATCGTATTTTGCCGAAGAAGATATTGGTTTTAGTAAAGACAGTTCAGAGTTTTTACATACAGAACATTTTATTTTAGTCGACAAAAATAAAAGAATTAGAGGTATTTACAACGGGACACTACAACTAGAAATGGAGCAATTGATTGATGATATTGTAACATTAAAAAATGATGAAAAATAATACCACTACCCACAAAGATTATAAGTAACTAAGGTGTAAAAATTGCTGTTTGTTACTTAAAAGTGTCCCATTTTATGGGAATGCATGCTTTACAAATACTACCACCGCTACCATTCTATGTTGTAAAACACACCAAACTAACTCTTTCGCTTGCGCTTATTTATGCGCTATTGGCCCTGTTAACACTTACTCAATTATTACAAAGCAAGCTCTTAGGACCTGATGCGAAAAAAGAAGTGCCGCATAAAACTTAAACTAGACGAAATAATGTTTTGCAAGTTTTCCAAAGCTAAGTTTTCGCTTGGTACAGCCTACGTCAATTTACAATTGCTACTAGTTTCAGAACACTCTTCAAACCAGTCAATCAACTCATTATAATAACATAAGGGCGCAAACCCCTTTAAAATTTTAAAAAAATACTTTTCATTAAAAATGTTTTTTTTAATTGACATATCAATTATATTTGTATCAAATATTAAACAAATGAAAAATACAAATCCCACAGGTACGGTACTTTACACCTTAGAGCAAACAATAAAAGAATACCGAAAAATGGCTCAAAAAAATATAAGCTCCATTGTACACGATATCACCGTTGACCAATGTTTGGTGCTCATAATTCTTCACAAAAATCCTCAGTATTCCCAAAAAGAAGTAGCAGAAATGATTTTCAAAGACAATGCTTCTGTAACAAGAATTATTGATTTGATGGTGAAAAAGGACTATATAAGTAGGAAAATTAATGAGACGGACAGACGCAAATTCAATCTTGAAATCACAAAAAAAGGAATTGAAACCATTGCAATACTTACTCCCACAATACAAAAAAACAGAACAGATGCTCTAGCCGGATTATCTGAAAATGAAATAATTCTTCTGGACCAACTATTAACTAAAGTACTAATCAACTGTAAAACGGATCATGAAAAATAGAAATCAAACTAGTGTAAGTTTCGCAGTACTCCTATTCACAATTTTGCCAACGGTTCTTTTTTGTCAAAAAAACACAGCTGCAGCTATTGAAAAATACATGCAAGCACAGCATGATATCAATCAGTTTAGCGGTACTGTTTTAGTATCCAAAAACGATACTGTACTCTTCAAAAAAGCCTATGGATTTGCTGATTACGAACAAAAAATTAAAAATACGATTGATACTAAATTTCAATTGGCATCGGTTACTAAACAATTTACTGCAGCGGCAATCCTTCAATTGGTGCAGGAAGGAAAATTATCTCTGAATGATCCGCTAAGTCGTTTCGTACCTGACTACCCCAAAGCAAATCAGGTTACCATACACATGCTCTTGTCTCATTCGTCTGGACTAGCCATGGGTTTCAAAAACATTGCAACAAGTGCCATATCTGCTGATTCAGCCTACAACGAAATAAAAAAAATGCCCTATGAATTTGAACCCGGCACAAACACAGCCTACAGCAATATTGGCTATTATTTATTAGCTAAAATTATAGAATCTGTTTCTGGCGAAAAGTATAGCACCTATCTTCAAAAACATGTATTTGAAAAAGCAGGTATGTACAACTCAGGTGTAATTACTAATGACGCATTGATTCCTAAAAAAGCTAAAAATTATACCAAAGAACACAATCACTATGTTAGTAACCCTTACATCAATTGGGACATCAACTATGGTCATGATGGTGTGTATGCAACTGTTGAAGATTTGGCTCTTTGGGACAAAGCGCTCTATGGCACAAGTATTTTATCAGAAAAAATGAAACAACAAATGTTCACACCTTATAGCACAGAAAATTGGGGATATGGTTTTGTAATCAATCCATTTTACAATCACGGTCATGAACTGATTGCGCATGATGGAGGCTTTTTTGGAGCCATGACATCCTTCAACCGGTTTACAAAAGATCGCGTTTTGGTCACTGTGCTTTCCAACAATGAATCTCTTTCACATATCATTGCCTACGGACTTTCGGCTCTGGTTTTTCAAAAAGAAGTTACACTGCCATACAAACACAAAAAAATAAAGGCAAACCCATCCATTTATAATCAATACACAGGGCAATTTGGTACAATTGAAATCATAAAAATAGGAAACAAACTTTATTACAATAGTATGGAACTTGAACTCATCCCTGAATCAAAAACAAAATTTTTTAGATCAGATGACAACGACAGAACAGTAGAATTTATAGCGGACAAAAATGGCAATTACAATTTGATTGTGGTCACAAAAGGAGGCGTAAAAGAAATCTTCACAAAAAATAACCCAAACTAACAACTTTAAAGAACAAAAAATTAAGGTTTCGAAAATCAAGGAAAATGCAACACTTGGTTACATCATTTGGAAATACAACAAAAAGAAATTAGATACTGTTTTTCTGTTTGGTGCCAGCAAAACCGAATTTTTGAACTTACTCGTTTACACCAAACTGTGGGAAGAAAAAGAAAAAATCGCTTTTTTAGAAAACCTCTTTGAATTAAACCAATAGATTTCTGATTGCTAATTCCTTGTAAATCTAAATTTAACCAAAAGGTAACGCAACCAAAAACCCCATTAATTATCTTTAAAGAAATATTTGACTATGAAAAAAATAGTATTTCTCCTGCTCGCTTCAATTTTGTTTGTATCATGTTGGCCACCAAATGAACCTAATGAAATTCCGAGACAAGAATACCAGCCCGTAATTATCACTCGTAGCGCCCTAGAAACCTCAATCGCTTTTCAAAACGCTCAGCCCATTGTTAAATCAGGAAAAATTTACATTAAAGGAGATTTAATGTTTATTAATGATGTCAACAAAGGGTTTCATGTTTACGATTATGCAAATCCAAGTAAACCTGAACGACTCTATTTTATAAAGGCGCCAGGAGCCACTGATCTAGCCATCAAAGGCAATACTGTGTACATTAATCAAGCTGTCGATTTAGTCACCGCAACATTTGATCCCGACACAAAAATTTTTAAGGTTACCAACCGAAATAAAAATGTGTTTCCGCAAAAGCAAGCTCCAAACGGGACATTTGGCTACACAAAAGACAGTGAAATTATAATTGACTGGAATTTAAAAAAATAATCATGAAAAAAATTATATTCTTCTTCCTTTTGATAGTTACAATCGGTTGTTCTAACAGTGATAACGCATCAAAGGATAGTACTGGACAAGGCGGTTCCCTCGCTGTTTTTGCCCTAAAAGACAACTATCTTTATAGCGTAGACCACATGAAATTAAATGTATTTTCGTTAATAGACGGCGAAAAACCCGTTAAAGTGAACGATATTCCTATTGGCTTTGACATCGAAACGCTATTCTCTTATGGAGACAACTTGTTTATAGGATCTAGAAACGGAATGTTTATATATTCGATTAGCAATCCTGAAAACCCAACCAAACTATCAAGTGTACGACACTTTACCGCTTGCGACCCTGTTATTGCAAACAGCACACATTCTTATGTAACCTTGAATTCAAATACTACCTGTGGCAATAACATCAACGTTTTACAAGTTTACGACACGAAGGATCTTAAAAATCCTAAACTAATTCATAGTCGGAATCTTATGCAACCGAAAGGAATTGGGTTTTATACTGCAAAATACCTATTGGTTTGTGACGATGTTCTGAAAATATTTAACATCGAAAATCCTGCAGAACCGGTTTTGGTTCACTCAATCGACAAAAATTGTTTTGACATAATTATACGAGACAATACTTTATTTGCAATTGGGAACAAAGGGGTTTACCGCTATAAAATGAATCCGAACGATATTAAAGACATACAACTAGAGAGCGAAACAAATTTTTAATTTTTTCTTTTGTGTAAAAAATAAAACGACTTTTTAGTAAGTAAAGACCTTAGTAACTAATAAGAAATGTTTTTTTTTATATTTTTATTCTGCTATTTTTACAATAAAATAAAAACCTATTTAATTACCAACCACTATTATGAAAGAATACAAAGTAGAAAGTTTGATTTATTATTCTAAGTTGACGCTTGATTCAAAGCACATTGCTAATGATTCAAAAAAAGAAATTCAAGAAAAACTAGATGAGTACTCCGCCAAAGGATACAGGTTTACAACCTCAACTTCAACAAATTTTGGAGCTGCGATATACATTCATTTGTATTTTGAGAAAGATATTTAATCCTTGTTAGGAACATACTTTATTTAAATTATACAGATATATTACTAAAAACCATTTCAATCGCAGGCTGTTGAAATGGTTTTTTTATTTCATACCCGAGGGTTCTCTTCAAAATACCGTTTTTCAATTCTTTTAATATCTTTAATAGAATTTTTGGCCCAAGCCAAACGTTTTTCTAGGATTTCGTTTTCGGTTAAGTGCCAACCAATATTAGAATTTCGCAATCTATTGGTTAGGTTTTGAATGATGATTGCAGCCGAAACGGAGATATTCAAACTTTCGGTGAAACCCACCATGGGGATTTTTAAAAAACCATCTGCACGTTGCAAGATTTCTTCAGATAAACCATCACGTTCGGTGCCAAAAAATAAGGCGCTTGGTTTACTAATGTCGAAATCTTCCATCAAACAATCGTTGTCATGTGGTGTAGTAGCGATAATTTGGTACCCTTTATTTTTTAAAGTATCAACACAAGTTGTTACACTATCGAAAGTGTTAATGTCAACCCATTTTTGGGCGCCCATGGCAATTTCTTTATCGATACTTTTTCCGTAGCGCTGTTCAATCACGTTCAGTTCTTGAATACCAAAAACCTCGCAACTGCGCATCACGGCGCTGGTGTTGTGCATTTGAAACACATCTTCAACAGCTATGGTGAAATGTTTGGTTCTGTTTTGCAATACTTTCAAGAATTTCTCTTTGCGATTATCTGTGAGGATATTTTCAAGAAATTCGAGATATTTTAAATCGATCATGTGGGATTATTTTTTGGCAAAAATAGTAAAAAAGAGTAGTTTTATGTTTTAAAGAACAACTAGTATTGATCTCTAACGGGTTGTGCTTTGAAAGATAAAAAAAGTACACTTACGGGATTTGCGTGAGGGATTGACGCGGCATCCTTTTTGGGCTTTTTTTTTGCCCATAAAAATAGAGCAGAAAGCCCGTTCGCCGCGGCTAACACGCCCAAAAAAATAGAACATGAAAAAGAAATTAGTTGTTTTGACTGGCGCTGGAATTAGTGCTGAAAGTGGTATTAAAACGTTTCGAGATAGTGATGGACTCTGGGAAGGGCACAACGTTCAAGATGTGGCCACGCCCGAAGGTTGGCACAAAAATCCGGCTTTGGTACTCGATTTTTACAACCAAAGGCGCCGACAGCTCAAAGAGGTTACTCCGAACGCTGCTCATTATATTTTAGCAGAACTGGAGTCGGAATTTAATGTACATATCATCACTCAAAATGTAGATGATTTGCATGAGCGCGCTGGCAGTACGCAAGTATTGCACCTGCACGGGGAATTGTTGAAAGTGCGTAGTACGCGCAACCCTGATTATATTTTGAACTGGACCGAAGATTTGAATTTTGGCGACTTTGATGAAAATCAAAATCAATTGCGTCCACACATTGTATGGTTTGGCGAAGAAGTTCCTGCACTTGAAGAAGCGGTTTCAATTACAGAAACTGCTGATTATTTTGCCGTGATAGGAACCTCGTTACAAGTCTATCCCGCGGCAGGTTTGATTGATTTTACCAAAGTGACAACACCACTGTTTTACATTGATCCCAAACCGATTAAAATTCCGAATTTGAGAAATCAACTGCAGGTAATTCCTGAAGTGGCTTCGAAAGGAGTTGAAATCATGAGAAATAAATTACTACATAAAATACCATAAGGATGGCAATAGCAATGGCAAGAAATCAATTATTAGAGCAATAAAAGTCTAAACTTATAATCAATTACTTGTAACTTATAACTATTTTTGTGCCTTTACAACAAATAACACAACAATGACTACTTTAAACGAATTGAATGCTATTTCTCCAATTGATGGAAGATATAGAAGTAAAACCCTTTCTTTAGCTCCATTTTTCTCAGAAGAAGCTTTAATCAAATACCGCGTACTGGTTGAAATTGAATATTTCATTGCTTTGTGCGAAGTGCCTTTGCCACAACTTGCTGGGGTGAATTCGGATTTATTTGAAAGTTTACGCAACATTTACCAAAACTTTTCGACAGAAGATGCCCTTTGGATTAAAGAAACAGAAAAAGTAACCAACCACGATGTAAAAGCGGTAGAATACTTTATCAAAGATGCTTTTGAAAAACTAGGTTTATCACAATATAAAGAGTTCATTCATTTTGGGTTGACTTCCCAAGACATCAATAATACTGCGATTCCGTTATCGACTAAAGAAGCTTTTGAAAAAGTATACATGCCCTCGTTAATCACTTTGACAGCAAAGCTGAAAGAGTTGAGCGTAGAATGGAAAGACGTGCCTATGCTAGCACGCACACACGGACAGCCCGCATCACCTACTCGATTGGGTAAAGAAATTGGCGTTTTTGTAGAACGATTAGAGGAGCAAATGCGGTTGTTATTCAATATTCCGTTTGCAGCTAAATTTGGTGGGGCTACTGGAAATTATAATGCACACCATGTAGCTTACCCACAAATTGATTGGAAACAATTTGGAGGTAAATTTGTGGAAGATATTTTAGGATTACACCACTCCTTCCCAACCACACAAATAGAACATTACGATCATTTTGCAGCGTTTTTTGATGCGTTAAAAAGAATAAACACTATCATTATTGACTTGGATAGAGACATTTGGACGTATGTTTCAATGGAGTATTTCAAGCAAAAAATAAAAGCAGGTGAAATAGGATCATCAGCTATGCCGCACAAAGTAAATCCTATTGACTTTGAAAACTCAGAAGGGAACTTAGGAATTGCCAATGCTATTTTTGAACACCTTTCGGCGAAATTACCGCTGTCAAGATTGCAGCGTGATTTAACAGATAGTACTGTTTTAAGAAATGTAGGCGTACCAATAGGTCATACCATCATAGGATTTGAAGCTACCTTGAAAGGATTGAATAAATTGCTCTTGAACGAACCTAAATTTCACGAAGATTTAGAGAAAAACTGGGCTGTGGTAGCAGAGGCAATTCAGACTATTTTGCGTCGTGAAGGATATCCAAATCCGTATGAAGCCTTGAAAGGGTTGACTAGAACTAATGAAGCAATTGATAAAAACGCCATTCATGGTTTTATTGCAACATTAGATGTATCTGAAGCTATAAAAGCCGAATTACTGCAAATTACACCAAGCAATTTCTTGGGAATCTAAACCCCGATTTTGTTATACTTTTCTAAAATCTGCTTTTGTCACGTGATAAAAGCAGATTTTTTTGTTATTTTAGTAAAAATTCAAAATTTATGTTTCCCTTTTTAGCAACTTCAGTAGTTCATTTACCCGATTTAATAACTGATTTAGGTTTAATCTTAATCACTGCTGCCATAGCTGTATTGTTATTTCGAATTATGAAACAGCCTTTGGTTTTAGGGTATCTGGTTGCAGGATTTTTAGCTAGTTCTGAATTTGATTTTTTCCCAACAGTAAAAGATGTTAATAGTGTAAAAGTTTGGGCTGAGATTGGCGTTATTTTTTTACTATTCAGTTTAGGACTCGAATTCAGTTTTAAAAAATTGGTAAAAGTGGGCGGTACGGCTTCTATCACAGCGTTTACACAAATAATTACACTAGTGACATTGGGCTTTTTTACAGGTCAATTTTTGGGTTGGAGTAAAATGAACAGTATTTTTCTTGGAGTAATATTGTCTATTTCATCCACCACCATAATTTTAAAAACCTTTGATGAACTGGGCGTAAAATCACAAAAATTTGCTGGAAACGTAATTGGCTCCCTTATTGTTCAAGATATTATTGCCATTTTAATGATGGTTTTGCTCTCAACAGTTGCGGTGAGTCAGCAGTTTTCTGGAATGGAATTGGTGCAGTCCGTATTAAAACTGATTTTCTTTTTAACGATTTGGTTTGTAGTCGGAATCTTTTTTATACCAACATTATTAAAAAAAGCCAAACATTTATTAACCGATGAAATGATGTTGATCATTTCGTTAGCCTTATGTTTACTAATGGTGATTTTTGCTGCCAATGTTGGGTTTTCGCCAGCTCTTGGTGCCTTTATCATGGGATCTATCATTGCCGAAACGACACAAGCAGAACACATAGAACATTTGGTAAAACCGGTAAAAGACTTATTTGGAGCCGTGTTCTTTGTATCTGTGGGAATGTTAATTGATCCCAATACACTGCTAGAATATGCTTTTCCTGTGGCTGTTTTAACATTAATAGTAATCTTTGGGCAATCCATAAGTTCTACAATAGGTTCATTGCTATCCGGACAACCGCTTAAACAATCCATACAATCTGGTATGAGTTTATCTCAAATTGGGGAATTTTCATTTATCATCGCCACATTGGGAACCACCCTAAAAGTAACTAGTGATTTTTTATATCCTATTGTAGTGGCGGTATCCGCAATTACCACTTTTACCACACCTTTTATGGTTAAGTTTGCCGAACCATTTTCGGTTTTTGTTGAAAAGAAACTTCCTAAAAGATGGGTAAAAAGAATTAAACTCTACAGCTCTAATACCGAAGAAATAAAATCATTAAGCAATTGGCAAATTGTAATGCGAAGTTATCTGACGCAAGTGGTGCTGCACTCTATCATTATTGTTGCCATTATTTTACTTTCGTCAAATTTTATACTTCCGTTAGTAGAACATTCCAAATTTGGAAATGCAATTGCTGCATTGATTACACTGATTATATTATCACCATTCTTGTGGGCGCTATCATTAAGAAGAGTAGCGGTACAAGAAGTTCATATTTTATTGGAGCAAAAAAAACATTATGGCCCGATTATTATGCTGGTTCTTTTTAGAATTGCTCTTTCACTATTTTATGTGGGTTTTATTTTAAATACTTTTTTCTCTGCAGGGATTGCTGCAATTGCGTTTTTAATTGCCATAGGTGCTTATATCTTATTCCCAAAAAAATTACATGCCGTTTATCATAAAATTGAAGATCATTTTATGACCAATTACAATGATCGAGAAATTAAAAAAGAAAACAAACGTCAAAATACGCTCTCTCCTTGGGATGGTCACATGACAGAGTTTGACATTGCTAAAGAATCAAATTTAGCTGGAAAAACCCTTGAAGAATTAAAAATTAGAGAACAATTTGAAATCAATATAGCCTCAATAAAAAGAGGAGAAGTGGTCATCAATATTCCTTTACGAACAGAAAGATTGTTTCCGGGAGATGAAATAAGCGTTATAGGAACAGATAAACAAGTTAAGGAATTCAAAATCTACTTGGATAAAAATGAAATTGATGTTGCAGAAAAAGTGGTTGAGACTGACATTATACTTCAAAAATTGGAATTAAAAAACAGAGTTTATATTGGCAAAAGTATCCGCGATTCGCAAATAAGAGAAAACACTCATAGCATTATTGTTGGTATAGAACGCAACGGAAAACGCACCTTAAATCCTGAATCTCAATTGATACTAGAGGAAAGCGATATTTTATGGATTGCAGGCGAGAAGAAAAAAATTGCCGCATTTTTGAGAACTTAGTTTAACTTTCATAAAAAAACAATTAAGAAAATTAAGTTTCAACAGCAATTGAAATCTTGTTTAATTTTCTTAATGGTTTTAATGTACACAAGAGCAAGAATATAAATAATCTATAACTTCAAAATTATTAGATTTCGGACCAATTGTTAGATTTAATATACATCTTTGGACAATCGAATGTTGAGTGCTTTGATTTGTTGCGCCGCAATTTTAGCAATTTCTGTGGCTCCTTTTATAGATAAATGGGTATTGTCATCGATTCCTTTAGGGATATAGCTATTTTCTCCCGGGGCAAAGTGCAGATGTAATTCTTTTGATTTTTCCATTCCGTATGATTCTTCCAGAAGTTCTGTATAATATTGCATGTCGATAAAAGGGACTTTGTATTCCTGAGCGACTAGCCTTAATTCTTGCGTGTAATCACCATGTGAGTCAATCAAAACACGGTGCTCGTTGAAGGTTCTTCGGGTTATGGAAGAAAATAAGATAGGGGTCGCTCCTTTTTTCCTGGTTTCTTCTACAAAACGAATCAAATTGTGTCTGTAGCTTGTGTGCGAGTTGGTGTAGCGAGTTGGGTCGGTTACTTTGCCATCGTTGTGACCAAATTGGATAAAGACATAATCTCCTTTTTTAAGTGAATTATATACGGCGTCCCATAATTTTAGATCAATAAAACTGCGTGTACTGCGGCCGTTGATGGCTCGGTTGTCTATCACCACATTGTCTGAAAAAAATGTAGGTAACATTTGTCCCCATCCTCTTTCTGGATTTTGTTCTGGTGCTTCTTTGTTTGCCATAGTGGAATCGCCAATGATGTAAATGGTCGTTTTTTGTGCCCAACCGCTTAGGGTGATAAAGGCAAAGAATAAAAGGTATTTTTTCATTTTTGGTGGCATTGATGTTTTGATTATAGAGTTTAAATCCTAGAATGTACTATATTGACTGCTAGCCCCGATGGGAGGGAAAATCCTTTTTTTATACTTGTAAGGTTGCTAAAACCTGACAAGTATAAAAAAAGATTAGAGGGACAGCGGGACTTTATTTCCTGAAATGCCCATTTTTGCTGCTCGTAAAAATTAATTATTTAGCGGTTAGGTACCATTTTTTTATTTTGTCACTGAGAATATTACCTATAGTGTACTTTTTAGATTCATTTTTGGTGAGTTGATGCGACCACGGGACTCTTTTTTGAGGTTGAAAGCCTAGGCCAGAACAATTGTATTCGGCATAAAAGCTGGTTTTTTCGGCTTCGGGTTTTGACCAATTGTGCCATCCTTGCGGGAGAATATGGGCATCCATCGTGCAATCTATGAAAACGGTTTTCGCATAGATTCGCCAAGGTCTGCCCAAATAGACTTCTTTGACACTAGTGTCGGCGGTGAGTTTACAGTTTTTGAAAACGTAGCCAAAAGTGCTGTCCTGAGGCGTTGAACCTGCAGTGATATAGGAATCTTTTTTGCTGTGTAGCGTACAGTTTTCGAACAGAACCGTGGCGTCGCCAAAAATAAAATCGGTGGTGCCCTGGATGTAACAATCTTTGAAATAGTTTTTGGTTCCCTCGCCTGAGGTGTACAGCGTGTCTTGGTTGCCGAAGAGATTGCAGTTTTCAATTTTTACCCGATTGGCGTTGACATTGAGTGCAACCGCTTGTCCGACTTCGCCCGAACTATTTTCGATGGTTAAGTTTTGTCCGATAAAATCGTTTCCTTCTACCAAAACGGTGTAAGTGTGAAAGGTACTGTTTCTTCCCACATTCATTTTTTTGAAGTGGTCGTCAAAGCTGATAATGGTGTTTTCTTTGCTTTCGCCAATGAGGGAAATTTTGGTATTCCAAGCGTGGATTTTTACTTTTTCGTAGTATTTTCCGTTTTTGACATAGATTACAATGCGTTGATCGGGATAGGAACGAGCCGCATTTATGGCATCTTGAATCTTGGTAAAATTGCCAGAGCCGTTAGCGTCTACCACAAAATAATTTTCATTGGTTAGTGGTTGTTGGTCTTTTTTTTTGGGTTCCTCTGTTTGAATTTTTTTTAACCAATTGGGATATTTTTTTAGCACTTCTTTGGGGTCATTAGTGTACCAAGCGTAACCGTTTCGTCTCTCGAAACCAATTTCTTCTATTGTTTTTTTCTTGATACCATCTCGGTCACAAAAGAAAGGTTCGTTGGTGTCAAGCTCCATAAATCGAGCCCAAATAGGCTCTGCATTTTCGGTGGCAATCATTTTTTTATTGGTAATTTTTCCAGCTTCATTAAGGATTCGTTCCTCTTTTAAATTGGTTATCTTAGTTGCTTCAAACCAAGTTACCGCACTTTTTACGGCTTGAATAATTTCTGGCGATGGGTTCTCGATAGACATCAACAGCAAGACAATTTTTGCCGATTCTTTTCCGCTCAGCGAAGGCAATTCGTAGGCTCTGGCTTTTGCAGGAAGCAAGGTCACTTCATCGTGTTGCGCACACCAAGCCGTTAAGGTATTGTTTTGTTTGTATTGTGTTTTTAGGATGCAATCAATGCCTTTTCCGAAAGCTAAATTGATTTTATTGACCAATGGTTCTGAGAGTTTTATGACAAAATAGTCGCTTTTGTCTTTCAATTCTTTGAACATAAATAGCAGGTTTGCCACTGCATCATCATTGAAAGTGATGTGGGTGTAATATCCTTTTTTTAAAGGGAAAAACTGAGGCCAACCTCCATTGTCATATTGCGCTTTGAGCAAGTAATCTAATCCAAGCATGAAAGCTTTTTGATAGCGTTCGTCTGGATTTTGGCGATACATTTTGGATAGAAAAAGCATTTCCTGCGAGGTAGCACCATTGTCTATAGTGATTTCGTCTGTGCTGTCTTTTTCAGAAAGTAGCTTTTTTTTCTCGGTATCGTTTAGGCTTTTTTGCATTTGTATGTTTTTTGGCCAACCGCCAATAGAGCGTTGGTACAACAAAACATTTTCGGCAATGGCAATGGCTTCAGGGCTGCTAAACCAAGGGCCGTCTTTCATTTCGGTAATGACCTTCCAGTTTTGCGCAAGAACCTGAGCTTGTGCTGCACTACTAAAAATACAGATTAAAAACAGTAATCTTAAAATATTTATACTTTTCATTTTTGAATACTAACAAAATTAATTTTTAGCTTGTGATGCTTGTTGGTTCCAACCTAATCACAAAAAACAGTTGTAATTCAACACCGTTGAGGTGTTCCATTGCTCGTTTTTCGGCAACTAAGTTCCGATAGTCTTACTATTTTTTATTCGTTTTTACCATATAAAACACTTGAATTACATTGTTATTTGTTGAGTTCCAATGCAGCAAGTATGAACGGACCCGAAGCTTTTGGGTCGTTGTCTTTTTTCTTTTCGTTTACATAGTATTCAAAAGAGCCATCGCGGTAAGGATTTCCCCCAAGCCCTGCCACAGCGCAGGCTTGAGTGATTATCACTTCGCCATTTGAGCCAATTTTAACCAATTTTCCTGTAAGACCATTAAAGGCTTTTTGAGCGATTTTTTTATATTTTTTGGGTAAGTATCCTTTGTTGGCTCCTTTGGCAAAAGCATAAGCAAACATAGCCGTTCCAGACGCTTCTAAATAATTTCCACCAACTGCTCCTTTGTCGGTTACTTGGTACCAAAGTCCGGAAGCATCTTGAAAAGGAACCAATGCTGAGGCCAATTGGTTCAAATAACTTACTAATTCCTTATGTTTTGGATGATTTTTGGGCATATAATCTAAGACATCAACCAAGGCCATAGCATACCAACCCAAAGAACGAGACCAGAAATTTGGAGTCGTTCCAGTCGTTTTATTGGCCCAAGGCATTTGTTTACTTTCGTCCCAACCGTGATACAACAGTCCAGTTTTAGGATCGCGATCATTTTTTTGAATGAGTTCAAATTGTTTGGCGATGTCGTCTAAACTTTTTCCGTTTTCAAAAGTCATGGTGTATTGCACATAAAAAGGCTCTCCCATATACAATCCGTCCAACCACATTTGGTTAGGATATATTTTTTTGTGCCAAAATCCACCACTAGCAGTTCTGGGTTGTTCCTCGATTTGTTTTCTGAGCGTTTGCAATGCTTTTAGATACTTTTCCTCTTTGGTTTTACCATAAATATCAAATAATAATCTACCGGCTACTACCATATCAATATTGTACGAATCAAATTTGTAGCTATCAATAGTTCCATCGTTTTGGATGAGTTTGTCTACATACGATTTTATGTACTCGCTATATTTTGGGTTAGGATGTTTTTTATTCAATTCTTCCATGGAAGTCAAAACTAGTCCATGAACGTAATCCCATTTTGAAGAAGTAGCGTGATCAATCATGAAGGATTCTTTGTGCTGCAGCATTATTGTAGCGGCCATGCGCTCTGACCATTTTAGTTTTGGAGATATGGTTTGCGCATTAAGGATACTGCCTCCAAATACTACTAGAAGAACTGCAATGAGTGAGTTGAAGCTATTTTTTTTCATAATTTTTTGCTCTTTACAATTAAATTTCACCTTTTTTGTTGAGTTCGTTTAGTTTTTCGTCCAAGTATTTTACAAAAGCTTCTTTATTTTTAATTCCGTCTTTTTCCTGTTCCCAAGCACCTAAAAAGTAAAAGGTTACGGGTTGAGTTGAAGGATTAAAAATTAAAAGATGATCAAATTCTGCATTCACTTCAGATTCTATTGTACTCACTTCGTAGAAAATGGCCATGCCTAGCTGGTCTGGAATTAGCGATTGAGTGCCGTAAGTGGCGAGATAAGCCCATTTTTTGTTTTGGCTCACTTTTTTTAAAATTTCCGTATTTTTTTGCTTTACAATTCCTGTACAAATACCACTAATTGCTTTAGAGGCTTGAATGGTATGTTGGGTATGACGTTGGTTTGGGCTAATCGTTAATTTAGACATAAAATCAATTTTTTTCCCCGCTGTTTTCCAACCGTAGTAATTGATTTTTACCCCAGATGATTTGGATTTGTTCTCTACTTTTGCTAAGGTAGAATCGACCTCATAAAAGTGCAATCTTTGGTTGTTAACATATCGATCTATGGAACCAATTCCAATTCCTTTTCCCGCTTTAAGGATGTCGGCACCCCAATCACTCATTTCGTGATAGGAGTCAAAACCATCTTGTCCGACTTGCGGCAAAACAATCGCTTCGGTTTTTTTTCCAAAAATGTCAATGGCATTTCTCCAATCTAGATACAAACGGTAGCCAATTTTGTTGCTTTCCCAGCCTGGACCTTCGTAGCGAATATCAAACGAATGATCAATATGTTCTGGCGCTAGTTTCAATTTTTGAACATTTTTGAAGGTACCACCAATGTATTTTCGACCTTCCCATTTGCCGCCCTCTTTTACAGAGATTTCGGCGTAGGTTTTTCTACTATTATGAGTTTTTTGTGCTAGTGTAGCAAGAGAACTCAACAAAAAAACACCTGCTATTATTTTTAAATTTTTCATAATTGTCTTTGACTAAAGAAATGATATAAATAAGTTTTTTTAGCTATTTTATACTTTAAGAATAATGAAATTTAAGAGAAAAAGGAGCTTGATACAAACATCAAACCCCTTTTTTAACAAACTCAAAAAAAATCATTAAACCAAAACTTCAATATATTTAGTACGCAGGATTTTGCGGATAGTTTTTATTACGATTAAGGTCTAATGCTTCTTGTGGTATTGGTCTTAATATTTTAAGATTTCCGCCAGTACCATTAAAATTGCTAGGTTGTATTAAATAATGGTGTAGAGAAGCTCTTTGTACTAGTTTTCCAGTACGTTTCAAATCAAACCAACGATGGTATTCACCCAATAACTCGCGAGCTCTTTCATCTAAAATGAAATCAATATTAAATTGTGCAAGTGTAGCATTAGCCACTCCAGCTCTTGCTCTTACTACATTTAACCTAGCCAAACCTGTAGTTGGATTTGTGTTTAAATAAGCCTCAGCAGCAATTAGATAAGTTTCTGCTAATCGTGATACAATGAAATCTCTTCTACTTACTCTAGAGTTATTTCCAGAGGCATAAGGCGCTTTAGGATCATCAAATTTTTTCACAGGTATAGTTTGGTAATCTCTACTTAAACCACCAGCAGCCATATAAGTACCATAATTATGATAATTAGTTGATGGAGAAAGAACACCAGGATGAGTAGCTTTATATGCGGCTCTATCAGCAAGTGTAAACCATTTTGGTTCATAGAAATGTCTCACGTTAGCGGCTGTCAAATTTGCAGATTCATAGAAGTCATTGTATCTTGTGTACACCTCTGTCATAAACGTTGCTGACCATCTAGTATCATTTTGTTCGAATAAACCAATGGCAAAAGCAGTTGGGCACAAAGTATAGGTTTTAAATGGTGCACCTAAACCTGGTCCGCCCAAGTAAGAACTAAAGTAATTCGCTTGCTTATTACCTAAAGTTTGTGGATCAGCTGTCACAGAGTTTGCGTCATATTGCACTGAAAAAAGAACTTCTGAGTTTGCTTCAAAACCAGGTGTCCATAAAGCACTATAAGAAAGAGTTAAACCATTGCCTGCAATGGCGGCGTCTGCATAAGAAGCAGCAGTAGCAAAGTCAGTGGGAGCAGCAAAAGTTTCATAGGCTCTTGTTAAATGCACTTTTGCTAATAAATGCTGTACAGCTCTTCTGTTTATTCTAGAACTAGACGCATTAGCAGAAATTAAAGCAAGAGATTCTTCTAATTCTTTTACTACAAAAGTATAAATTGTTTCAGCCGAACTTCTGTCAAATTGTAGGACCGCATTGGGACTATAGTCAGTTACTAATCCAACACCGCCATAGGTTTGCACCAATAGAAAATAAGCATTTGCACGAAGAAATTTTAATTCTCCTTTTCTAGCAGGAATAGTTGAAGTTTGTTGTGTTAAAGTTGAATAATATAAACCTGTATTGGCTTTCAATATTGCGTTGTAACAAGCATTGTATAGCATCTCAACACCTGGTGAAGTTGAATTTAGCTCTTTATATTCACTTAATCCAAGAGGTTCAACATTTCTGCCTCGTGCATATAAATCGGTGCCTGCTTCGAACAACCAAGGGTCATTTCCATAAATTTCTCTTAGTTGCGAAAAATTTGCATTTACTAATGATTCAAAGCCATCAGCAGTACGATAATATTGATCTGCTTCATTGAAAGTTCTATTATCTTCTTCTAGAAAATCGCTACAAGAATAAGTTGCAAGTATTATAAAAACACTTAATAGTTTTACTATTTTTTTCATTTTCATTTTTATTTAAAATTTAACACTTAAACCAAGTTGATATGTAATGGTACTTACACGAGATACATTGAAACCTGCACTTGCCCATTCTGGATCATAGCCTTCATATTTAGTGAAAACAAATGGATTTAGAACATTTGCATAAATTCTAAAATCGCTTAACCCAATTTTTTTACTTACTTCTTTATTTAAGGTATACCCGAAATTGATATTCTTGATTTTAATGAATGATGCATCTTTGTAATATCCTACACCATTATCTCTCCAATACGTCCCTTCATTTCTTGGAAAAGGATATTCATTTGAAAAGTTAACAGGTAAACCTTCTGTATTTTCAGGAATATACCAATCGATGTCTAATTTTTGACGTCCTCTATCATTTAAGTCAGTAAAATTTTGGTGGAATTGACTGAATGCTAATACCCCTTGGTTTGTAAAAGCAGATACTGTAAAATCAAAGTTTTTATAGGTCAATCTGGAAGTGATACTTCCAGACCAATCTGGATTAGTATTTCCCAGGAAGGTTCTGTCTTCAGGTGTTATTCTGCCATCATTATTAATATCAACTACTCTTGCTTGACCAGGAGCCTGTCCATAAACAGCTGCTTGAGCTGCTTGATTAGGTTGCCAGATACCATCAAATTGAAAATTATACAACACATCAATAGACTGACCTATAAATAAATTATTGACTACATCACTCACTTGATCTTGTCCGTAAATGGATTTAATCTTATTGGTGTTTTTGTTAAAAATGAAAGTCGTTTCCCATTGAACATTACTGGTTTTAATGTTTTTTGTAGTTAAAAGTACTTCAATCCCTTTATTACTCACAGAACCTACGTTATCATTCGTGTAAGCCCATCCAGATTCTCTTGGTAATTGACGTCTAAACAAAAGATCTTTAGATAATCTATCGTACACATCGACAGTTCCAGAGATTCTATTTTGAAATAAACCAAAGTCCAATCCTAAGTTTAACTCTCTATTTTTTTCCCAAGTAATATTAGGATTATAAAGTGAATTAGCAAACAATCCGTATGCTAATACACCGTTAAAGTCATAAAAAGTTTGCAAGTTAGTTAAGTTTTGAGAGCTGTAAGCATCTATATTATTATTTCCTGTAAAACCGTAACTTACTCTTGCTTTTAGTTGTGAAATTTGATTTACGTTCCTTAAAAATGATTCTTCATTGATTTTCCACGCAATAGCTGCAGAAGGGAAAGAGGACCATTGATTTCCTTTTGCAAATTTCGAAGAGCCATCCCATCTGTTAGATACAGTTAAAAGGTATCTGTCATTATAACTATAATTTAATCTTCCTGCGAAAGAAGCTAAAGTTTCTTTAGAAAAGGTATTAGATAAATTAAAGGTAGATTGTAGTCCAAAACCTAAATTGTAATATCCAGTATCTTGAAGTAAATTTCTTGAGCTTTGAAATGCACTTTCAAAAGTATTGGAGTAAATAGATTGAAGTCCTAAAAAATTGAACGCGTGTTTCTTGATAGTATAATTGATATTAAATTGATTATCCCAGTTAAAAATATAGCGTTGCGTTTTTGTCAACTCCCCAGATGGCTTATTGTCACTTGTAGTACCAGTGTTTGTTAAGGGCCCCCATGATCTTCCTCTAGTTGTACTATCATAATTACCAGAATAGTTAGTTTTAAAAGTAAGCCATTGTAAAGGTTTGTATTCTAAAAAAACATTCATAATACCGTTCCATCTTCTTGTTTCGTCAGATGTATTTTGTATCTCTAAAAAAGGATTATAAGTCGTTGTCTTGTTAAGTATTGTGTTTGTAGTACCTGGCGCAAAAATTCTACCTGGTGTTGGTGTTAATTGTCCGCTGCTATCGTAAGGTAAATAATATGGGCTTAATCTAAATGCTTCGCGCATAGCTACAGCACTACCTTGCTGTTGATCACTCACAGCGATTGTTGTGTTTACACCAAAATTAAATTGCTCATTTACCTTATTTGTAATTCCTGCCTTAAAATTGTATTTATCCAATGACTCGTTAGCAATACTACCAGTTTCATTTTGAACACCCAACCCTAAGTTATATCCTATTCCATTTCCAGACAATCCAGAGATAGAAAGATAATTGTTTTTTTGTATTCCAGATTGTAAAATACCATCTACCCAATCGTAGGTTTCATTATTGTTAACACGTTGTCTTAACAACGTATTTTGAGTACCTACAACAGCCGTTTCTAAAGTAGCTGGTGTCGTTACATTTGGTTCTGTAATAAATGCAGACTGATGGTACAAAAACCATTTTGGACCGTCCATAAATTTAGGCATACGAGCCACCTCTTTTATTCCTAAAAACGAATCGAAGGTAACAGTCATTCCTTTTTTTGCTGTACTTCCACTTTTTGTAGTTACAATTACTACCCCGTTTGAACCTCTTGACCCATAAATCGCTGTAGAAGAGGCGTCTTTTAACACATCAATACGAGCGATATCTTGTGGGTTTAAAAAATCGATTCCATCAGTTAATACGCCATCAACTACAAAGAGTGGAGTAGCGTCACCATAAGTACTCTTACCACGAATAGCAATTTGAAATTTATCACCAATTCTTCCAGTTGAAGTAGAAATTTGAACTCCAGCAACATTTCCTTGTAGCGCTTCTACAGCATTTGTTACCGCTCTTTCTGTTAATGCCTTAGCATCTAATGTTGTTGCTGCACCTGTCAAGTCACTTTTCTTAACCTTACCGTATCCAACCACTACTACTTCTTTCAAGGATTGAGATTCCTCTACTAAAGCAATTTTTATAGTTTCCTTACCTGTTACATTTACTTCTTGAGAAACAAAACCTACAAAACTTATTTGTAATACTGCTTTTTCATTTGTCAATTTTATAGTAAAATTACCAGATAAATCTGTGCTTGCTGTATTACGCGTTCCTTTTTCAACCACATTTACTCCTGGCAATGTCAATCCTGCAGCATCAGTAATAGTTCCTGTAACAGAGGAAGGTTGCTGAGCCTTCATCTCCTGAACTGTGAACAAGCTCAGTAATAAGAAAAAGGCAACATAACATGCAGAGCCTTTTTTTAATAAATGTCTGAAATTCATAATTTAATAATTTGGTTGGTTAGTATAATAAAATTTAATTTTTTGCTGGTGCTTCTACTTTTACACCATTAATGAAAGTATTGGACAACTTAAGCCCTACCAGATTTTCTATAGAGAAAGCTTCTTTAACTTTTATGATTTTTACATTTTTTAAAGTCACGTTTCTTATAGGAGATTGTTCATAACCCTTAGCAAGTATTCCATACATTCCGCCGTTTTGAACGGTTATATTTTCTAAATGTATATTTTGAATTTGGGGTATAAAAGTACCTGGTTTAGCGCCATAGACTTCATAAAACATATTCAGTTTTAAAACCGCTTCTTTAACCTGACCTACTTTTAAATTTCTAACAAAAACATTCTCTATTAGCCCTCCTCTATTCGAATTGGTTTTGATTCGGATGGCTCTGTCTAAATTTGGACTGTCCATCACACAATTTTCAACAAAAACATTACTCACTCCTCCAGATATTTCACTGCCTATCACCACACCGCCGTGACCGTCAATCATCTTGCAGTTTTGAACAATAATATTTTGACTTTTCATAGCCACACGTCTACCATCAGCATCTCTTCCTGATTTTATTGCAATACAATCATCTCCTGTATTAAAAACACAATTCTTAATTAATACATTCTTAGAATATTCAGGATCGCAACCATCATTATTAGGACCATGACTCTCCACCGTAATTCCATCAATGGTAACATTTACTGATTTTATAGGATGCACAATCCAGAAAGGAGCATTTATTATTTTCACATCTTTTAAAAGCACATTTTTACAATCAAAAAATTCCACAAAACTAGGTCTTAAGTAATGGCCTTCGCCAAAAATACGCTCTTCAACAGGCACTCTTTTTTCAGCCAAATCAATCAATCGCAATCGGTTTAGAGGATCGTTTTGATTGGGTTTTCCTTCTTCCCATCCATATTCTTTTTTAGAACACCACCACCACCAATTTTCATTATTGGCTTGACCATTTAAAACTCCTTTGCCTGTCACAGCAACGTTCTTTTTTTGATATGCATATATTAGTGGAGAATAATTCATTAATTCAGTTCCTTCCCAAGAGGTATGCACTAGTGGATAATCTTTTGGGTTAATACTAAACACAATTTCTGCACCTTGCTCTAAATGTAGGTTTACATTATCCTCAAGATGAATAGGTCCCGTTAAAAACTTTCCCGCAGGGACAACCACTTTCCCTCCTCCATTCTTTGTACAAGCATTTATTGCCTTTTTAAAAGCCTCACTTGCATTAATTACTCCACCAGATTGAGCCCCAAAATCAGTAATTATATAATTCTTATTTGGAAATTGAGGAGCTTTGATACTATCTAATATTAAAGCCATTTCTTTCCATGGATCAACACCTACAGCTACTTTTGTCTTAGTTGTAGAACAAGAAAGTACCACGCAACACAATAGAGCGATAGATAAGAATAACTGAACTGTATAAGAGTATTTTGCTATCATTTTATTTTTCAAAATTAAAAAATGCGTGTACTTATTAAATAATGCAATCAATTAATGCAATCGATTACACAAACGTAAATATTTATTTTCATTTTACCAAAATTAAATCGATAAAAATATCAGTACTATAAAAAAAATATTGTTTTTATTCACTTAATGTAATATATTGTTATATAAACTACATTATAACTAGTATTACTTTTGTGAAAATGAAACTAAATTTAGATTTATACAATCGATAACATAGCCGTATTATTAATAAAAAAGCACTAACTTTACAACATCAATATAAACTACTGATTCCCAATGAGTGAGAAAACAACAATTTACGATATCGCTAAAGAGCTCAACATATCAGCAGCAACTGTATCAAGAGCGCTAAATAAAAACCCCAAAATTAGTGAGTCCACCATTAAGCTTGTTCTTGATACTGCCGAAAAAATGAACTATAAGCAAAACCGACTTGCTCTAGCTTTACGCAGTGGAAAAAGCGGAAATATTGGTGTAATTGTTCCTCGTATCAATACTAATTTTTTTGGTTCTGTTATTCGTGGTATCGAAGAAGAACTTCACCCTAATAAATACAACGTCATCATTTGTCAAACTCATGAAGATGAAAATAGAGAAATTGAAAACATAAACACCTTACTTGACGCTCAAGTAGATGGGATTATGATTTCTATTACAAACGAGTCAAAGAAAAATGAAAAAATAATTCATAGGGTTTTAGAAAAAAATGTACCGCTAATCTTTTTTGATAGAAAGAAAAATATAGATGGCGTAAGCTCCATTACTATTGATGATTTCAAAGCGGGTTATATGGCTACTAAACATTTGATAGATCAAGGCTGTACGAAAATTGCTCATTTGAGTGGTGATCAATCTCTTGAAATTTATGAAAATCGTTTTAAAGGATATCAAAAAGCATTACTAGACCATGGATTTCCTTTTATAGAGGAATATGTTATTCGATCAAAAAGTAATTTAGAGGAAGGAGCATTGGTAACCAAAACATTATTACAACTAGAAACGCCACCAGACGCTATATTTTCGGCGAGTGATTTTGCTGCATTAGGAGCCATACAAGAATTAAAAAGTCAAGGTTATACTTTGCCACAAGATTTTTGTGTAGTGGGTTTTGGAAACGAACCGTTTACAAAATTTATGGAACTTTCTATCACAACTATAGATCAATCCCCACAAGAAATGGGTAAAATGGCTGCAAAAGTATTTTTAGAACAAATGAGTTCTTCTGACAATTTTAAAATTGAAAAAAAGATTGTTCTCAATCCAATATTACACATCAGAAAATCATCCTTAAGAAATCAGGAATAAAAAACGGGTGTTACTGTTGAGCAACACCCGTTTTTAATTAATTCTATTTAGTATTCAATTAAAAATACTTGAAAAAATTTAATACTTTGATTTACAAGGAAACTCCTCTTTTCCAAGGTATAAAATCATTCTGATTTAACAAAGCAGCTTTTGTTTTTATGTCGCCGCTTGCCACTTGGATAATAAATTCCAGCATTTCATCGGCCATTTCATCAATTGATTTTTCTCCTGTTATGATACCTCCCGTGTCAATATCAATAATATCAGACATCTTTTGCGCTAAGTCAGTATTAGAAGAAATTTTTACAACTGGTGCAATAGGATTCCCCGTTGGCGTTCCTAAACCTGTGGTAAAAAGAACCATATTAGCTCCTGATCCTACCATAGCAGTAGTGCATTCAACATCGTTTCCGGGTGTGCAAAGTAAGTTCAAGCCTGGTTTTGTAATATATTCTCCATAATCAGAAACACCAACAATAGGTGAAGTTCCTCCTTTTTTTGCAGCGCCAGCAGATTTCATTGCATCTGTAATCAAACCATCTTTAATATTACCAGGTGACGGATTCATATCAAATCCTGAGCCTGCATCAACTACTGTTTTTTCGTACCATTTCATTAGTTCCAAAAATCGAACGCCAGCCTCATCATCAACACAACGGTTCACTAATTCTTGTTCTACTCCACACAATTCTGGAAACTCTGAGAGTATGGCAGTTGCACCAAGAGCCGTCAACAAATCTGAGGTAACTCCCAAAGTTGGATTTGCCGATATACCTGAAAAACCATCAGATCCACCGCATTCTAAACCAATAGAAAGTTTAGACAAAGGAGCTGGTTTTCTTTCCAATTCATTGGCTTTTTTAATCGCCTCAAAAGTGTCTTTAACAACACTATTTAACATAGCTTCAATAGTACCTATTTGTTGCTGATCATAAATCAAAACTGGTTTTGTACTCGTAGGATTTATTTCGTGTAGCGCATCTTTAAAAATTTGGATTTGTAAATTTTGACACCCTAAACTTAAAACAGTTGCACCAGCAACATTAGGATTATTTACATAACCAGCTAATAATTTAGCTAAACTATGTGAATCTTGACGAATACCACCGCAACCACCCTGATGAGTTATAAATTTCACTTCAATATTTTGAAACAAATCTGAATTTTTTGTCTTTGAAATCGTTTCGTTTTCCCCGTTTTCAGCACTTACTAATGACCTCAATAACAATTGATAATCATTCTCTTTAGGCTTCATGAGTTCTTTTTCAAAAATATCTTTTAAGATTTCAATATTTCTGTTTTCACAAAAAACAAGCGGAAAAAAAAGCCACACATTTTCGGTCCCTACTTGACCGTCTTCTCTGTGATACCCATTAAAAGTTCGACTTTTCCATTTATCAATATTAGGAACCTCCCAACCAATAGTATCTGTTTTTCCAGATACAGCATCACTTTCATGCTTTACATTATCAGTAGAAAGTAATCCACCTTTTTCTATAAATGCACTCGCTTTGCCAACTAAAACTCCGTACATGATGATTCTATCCCCTAAATTTAAATCATTCAAGGCAATTTTATGCTTCATTTTTACTGCAGCAGTAATGGTAATTGTATCATTTTCAAAATTGATATTTTCACCAGCTGCAAGATTAACTAATGCAACTGCTACATTATCTGATGGGTTTACTTTTATTAATTTCTTTTGCATAATAAAAAATGTAATTCGTTGATGAAGTTATTTTTTTTGACTGAAATTAGCATAGCCCTTTTCAATCCCATTTTTTTCAATTTCCGTCAATGCTAACACTAAATCATGGGATAATCCATTAATTGCATTTAAATCTTGCCCCCAAAAACCAATATTTGAAAGCGTTTTCTGAACTACTTCCTCTAAACTATTTGTTTTCCAAATCTCATGAAAAAAAGTTATAATTTCGGGATTGTCATCAAGCGGCAGTTTTTCTCCGTTCCAAGTTCCTTGATAAAACATAATAAGACAAGCAAAAGAGAAGGTAAGATTTGTTGGTGTTTTATCAAACTTTTTAACATATTCCACAATACTTGGCAACACTCTAACTTTAAATTTATCAATAGAATTGAGCGCAATACTTGATAAATTATGTTTTATGAATGGATTTCTAAAACGGTCTAAAATGTCCTCTGCAAAAAGATCAAGTTCAACCTTGTTCATTGCTATGGTTTCATTTATTTCTTTAAAAATAGCATCATTGACAAAAGATCCTGTAAAAATATGATCTACAGTTTGTTTTACAGTTTTATTACCAAATAGCAATGAAAATGGAACCATAGCAGTATGAGCACCATTTAAAATACGAACTTTTCTCGTTCTATACGGTTGCATATCATCTACAATTTTCACATCTAAACTGGTTTTATGAAAAGGTAATTTGGCTCTTAAAGCGTCACCACCTTCAATAACCCACAGAAAAAAGGTTTCAGCAGTTACAATTAAATTGTCGGTATACTCTAATTGATTGTTGTATTCCTCAATTTCAGTTCTTGGATAACCAGGTACAATCCTATCAACTAGCGTATTATGAAAACTATTATTTTGGTTTATCCAATCCATAAAATCAGTGCCTAAATTCCAATCATTACTGTATTTGATAATGAATTCCTTAAGCGTATCTGCATTATTATTAATTAACTCACATGGAATAATACACAAACCTTTATTAGGATCACCGTTAAAAAACTTAAATCTTTCGTATAAAAGAAGTGTTAACTTAGCGGGATAAGAACTAGGTGGTTGCATTGTAGGAGTGTCTGATGAGACATAAGCAATTCCAGACTCAGTAGTATTAGAAATCACAAATTGAAGCTCCTTTTCTTTGGCTAAAGCCAAAAAATCCTGAAAGTTTACATAAGGATTAATCCCTGTAACCAAGTTTGTAATTAATTTTTTCTCTTGGATTTCTTGACCTTTAGCTAATCCTTTCAAGAATAGCGTATACAAACCATCTTGATTGTTAAGCAAGTCGACCATACCATTCTCTATGGGTTGAACAACCGCAATTCCTGCATTAAATTCTAAAGAATCATTAAGCTCTTGAAAAGCATAATCAACAAAAGCTCTTAAAAAATTACCTTCGCCAAATTGCACCACTTTTATAGGATTTAAGACCTCTAGGTTTGTATTTTTTCTATTTAAATTCATGATTTTAAATTATTTAAAACTCTTTTATGGCACTTATAATAGACCTAAAAAAGTAGAAATTTTCTGAAAGAGTATTATAAACGACTTACTTTTATGCTTACATCCTTTTATTCTCTATGAGGAGTTAAGAATAACGATCAAAAAAACACAGTATAAGTCGCTTATTATACCTTTACTATAATACTATATTTATACTCCACTAAAAATTGTAAAGCCACCATCTACTGTAATTTTAGAACCGGTGACAAATTTTGATGCGTCACTTAACAACCATATTAATGCTCCTGCAAGTTCATCAGGATGACCAAAACGTTTGAAAGGAGTACTTTGCAATACTTGATTTCCTCTATCAGTAAGAGTTCCATCTTGGTTTGTAAGCAAGGTTTTGTTTTGTTCTGTTAAAAAAAAACCTGGCGCAATAGAATTCATTCTGATGGCATCTCCATACCGTTTGGCAAGTTCTGTTGCAAACCATTTAGTGTAACTGTCTATTGATGATTTAGCTAAACTATACCCTAAAACTTTAGTTACCGCCAGTTGAGATACTACAGATGAAATATTAACTATACTGCCCGATCCTGCTTGTTGAATACTTGCACCAAAAACCTGTGTAGGTAAAATTGTTCCTAGTAAATTTAACTGCATCACTTGTTCTAAAGCATTAATGTTAAGACTAAAAATATCCTGATCTGGTTGCACAACGGCATCTGGAATATTTCCTCCTGCAGCATTTACTAAACCATCAATCCTTCCAAAAGCATCTAACATTTTATCCCTTGCTAAAAGTAATTGGGCTTCATTTGTAACATCTGCAAGTAAGGCAATGGCCCTACCACCTTTATCATGTATTTCTTGAACTCGTTGATGAGCTATTTTTTCATTTCTGCCCAGAATACCAACAATACCACCTGCACTAACAATACTTTTTATAAATGAATATCCTATAATTCCAGTTCCTCCAGTGACTACAATCACCTTCCCTTTTAATGAAAAATTAGTTTCCATTTACTTTTTATTTTCGTCTCGAATCTGTTTTATATTTTCAAGGGTGTTTCTTACTGTGTTTTCAAGTCCAAAAAAATCTTGATTTTCTATTACAACTTGTGATATTAATTGAGAACCAATACCTACACAAGTTACACCTGAATCAAACCAACTTTTTAAGTTTGCTTTATCTGTAGTTACCCCACCTGTAGGCATAATACTAGTCCAAGGACAAGGACCTTTGATCCCCTTAACAAATTGAGGACCGTATACATCTCCAGGGAAAAGTTTTACAATTTCACATCCTAATTCCTCTGCACGAGCAATCTCTGTAAGGGATGCGCAACCCGGTGACCAAAGTACTTTCCTACGATTGCAAATAAGTGCAATATCTTCCCGCAATACAGGCGTAATAATAAAATTAGCTCCAAGTTGCATGTACAGCGATACTGCAGCAGCATCAGTAACAGAACCTACACCTAGAATCATTCCTGGAAGTTCTGATAATGCATATTTGTTTAAGGCTCCAAAAACTTCAAAAGCAAAATCACCACGACTGGTAAACTCCATCAATCTGGCACCACCATCATAACATGCTTTTATAATTTTTTTTCCAAGTTCTACGTCATTATGAAAAAACAATGGGACTAAACCCGTTGCCGCCATTGCATTTGCTACTTCAATTCTAGAATATCGTGCCATATATTACTATTTTATCGTGAAACTAAACCAGACCCGTCTCCATCTAGCATGTTTTCTATTTCTTTTATTGTAACCAAGTTATAATCTCCTGCAATGGTATGTTTTAAACAACAAGCGGCAACTGCAAAATCTAAAGCACGTTGATTACTTACTGGAAAATTCAATAATCCATAAATTAAACCACCCATAAAAGCGTCACCACTACCCACTCTATCCACCACAGGCGTTACTTCTTTTACTGCTGCATTACTTATATGTTTACCATCATATAATATACCTCCAATTCTTTGGTGTGATGCACTCACAGAATAGCGGAGTGTCGTAGCTGCAATTTTTAAGTTAGGACATAGCTGAAATAATTTACCATATAAGGACGGCAACGAAACTAAGTCTTGATAATTAGGTTGCACTTTAGATAAACCCAACATAAAATATGCTGTATCAATATCACCTAAAATGACATTACTGTATTTAAGAATTTCTGGCATAACTTCACTAGGAGTTTTACCATATTGCCATAATTTAGATCTATAATTTAAATCACATGAAATAGTTAATCCCAATTTATGAGCCACAAGAACAGCCTCTAAGCAAGCTTCGGCAGCACTATTAGAAATTGCTGGAGTAATACCACTCCAGTGGAACCATGTTGCACCCTCAAAAACCTGTTCCCAATTAATTAACCCTTTAGTAATTGTAGCCATAGCGCTGTGAGCCCTATCATAAACCACATTACTACCTCTTGTTCCTGCTCCAGTTTCTAAAAAATAAGTACCCAAACGTTCCCCGCCCCGAAGAATGTTTTTAGAACTTACGTTCATTTTTCTCATTTCTTTCTCTGCACAAACTCCTATCTCATTATCAGGAATTCTAGTAACAAATTCAGCTTCAATTCCATAATTTGCCAATGATGCCGCTACATTAAATTCACCTCCACCGTAAGATGCAGTAAAAGTTTTGGCTTGTTCAAAACGCAAATGCCTTTCTGTTGAAAGTCTTAACATTATTTCGCCAAAAGTGACTACTTTACTCATTCAATATTCCTTTACTATTTAATAAAATCAGCTCTCATAGGACTAAAAACATCAATCAAAATGCCTTCTTCTAAGCATAAAACACCATGTAAACTATTAGAAGGAACCTGAAATGAATCCCCTTTTTTTAAAACACAGGTATCAGATTCTATGGTAACCTCAAACTTGCCTTCGGCTACATACGTCAGTTGTGTGTGCGTGTGCTTGTGCATAGGTCCTATAGCGCCTTCTTTAAACCTAACATTCACCATCATAACACGATCATCAAATCCTGTTAGCTGTCTTAAAACACCAGTACTAGCAATTTCCCATTGCATTTTATCTGCCAAGAAAAATAATTGATTAGAACTATTTTGAGACATAAGCTTTTGAATTACAAATTAAAATACTCTTTTGCATTGTGGTAGCTAATGTCAGAAACCATTTTACCAATCCATTCCATATCTGGTGGTAACTCTCCCCTTTTAATTTCATCACCTAACAAATTGCACAAAATTCTACGGAAATATTCATGTCTTGGAAATGATAAAAAACTTCTAGAATCAGTCAACATTCCTATAAAACAACTTATTAACCCCATATTAGAAAGTGCGTTCAATTGTTTTGTCATTCCATCCTTTTGATCTAAAAACCACCATCCTGAACCAAATTGCACTTTTCCTTTTACGCTACCATCATTAAAATTACCAATCATAGTAGCCATAACTTCATTATCAGCAGGATTCAAATTATAAATTATCGTTTTTGTTAATTTATCTTGGCTATCCAAAGCGTTTAAAAAACGAGAAAGTTTTAAAGCTTGCGGATAATCCCCTATAGAATCCCATCCTGTGTCTGGCCCTAAAACACGGTGCATTCGCTCATTATTATTTCGTAATGCTCCTAAATGAAACTGTTGCACCCAGCCATACTTGTGATACGTTTCGGATAAAAACAATAAAATCGCTGATTGAAATTTAAAAGCCTCCGCAGTAGTTATAGACACATTTTCTCTTTTCTTTCTAAAAATACGATTTACTTCAACCTCAGTAAAACTTTCGAAATAAATTTGATCCAAGCCATGATCACAAAGTTTACAACCGTTTTGATCAAAATAATCAATTCTTTTTTCTAAAGCTATGCACAAATCAGCATACGAATCAATAGAAATACCTGCAACTTCACCTAATGAATTGATGTAAGCATTATAACCATCGTTTAAAATAAGAATAGCTTTATCTGGTCTAAAAGCGGTACTAACTTTCGTTTCAAATGGGTTTTTAGTCAAAGACTGATGGTGTTCTAGAGTGTCAATTGGATCCTCAGTTGTACACACAAAACTGGCATTTACTTTTTTCAACAAGTTTTGAGTACTGTATTCTTTTGAAGCTATTTTTGCCGATGACTCCTCATAGATTTTTTCGGCTGTTTTTTCATTTAATAGCTCATGAATATCAAAATATCTGGCAAGTTCTAGGTGTGTCCAATGATACAATGGATTACGCATAGTATAAGGAACCGTTTTAGCCCATTGTAAAAACTTATCTTTATCAGTTGCATTTCCAGTAATAAATTGTTCCTTAATACCCAGAGTTCTCATGGCACGCCACTTGTAATGGTCTCCATTTATCCAAACTTGAGTACAATTTTCAAAAATTTTATCTTCAGCAATATACTGTGGTGAAAGGTGATTATGATAATCTATAATAGGCTGATTTTTAGAAAAATCATGATACAACTCTTCTGCATATTTATTTTCTAATAAAAAATTATCGTGTATAAATGGCGCACTCATTTTTTTAATTTTTGAATTAATTTTCGTTTGTAGGTTTCCCAATAGTGGCCAAAATTCCACCATCTACATATACAATTTGACCGTTTACAAAGTCACTAGCTTTTGAAGCTAAAAAAACAGCTGTACCTGCTAAATCTTCAGGATTTCCCCAACGTGCAGCTGGTGTTCTATTGATTATAAAATCGTTAAACGGATGACCATCTACGCGTATAGGTTCTGTTTGTGTAGTGGCAAAATATCCTGGACCAATCCCATTAACTTGAATGTTGTACTTTGCCCATTCTGTAGCTAAATTTCTAGTAAGCATCTTGAGTCCACCTTTTGCAGCAGCATAAGCAGATACGCTATTGCGTCCTAGCTCACTCATCATAGAACAAATGTTAATTATCTTGCCTTCTTGTCTTTCAATCATTTGTTTAGCAACAAGTTGAGACATAATAAACGGACCAACAAGATCTACATCAATCACCTTTCTAAAATCAGCAATAGGCATATTAACAGCTAATTCTCTCTTAATAATACCCGCATTGTTTATTAAAATATGAATATCACCTTGCTCTTTTGTAATGCGTTCAAGATTTTCTGCTGCTGCATTCTCATCCGTAACATCAAATAAATAACCCGAAACGGTATATCCTTTTTGCGAATAATAGGCAAGAGCTTCTTCCATTTTAGAGGGTGTTGTTCCTGTAATGACAAGTGCTGCACCAGCTTGAGCGAGACCTTCGGCCATAGCCAAACCTAATCCGTGGGTTCCACCGGTAATCAAAGCTCTTTTTCCATTTAAATCAAATAAATTCATAGGTATTATCTTAGTTCATTAGGTGCTACAATATCCATATCTCCATAATCTAAATTCTCTCCAGCCATACCCCAAATGAAAGAGTAATTGCTTGTACCCGCACCTGAATGTATAGACCACTCTGGTGATAAAACTGCTTGGTGATTTTGCATAAAAAGATGCCTTGTATTTTGTGGCTCTCCCATAAAATGACACACTGTTTGTGGAGCTTTTATATCAAAATAAAAATAAGCTTCCATTCTGCGATCATGAGTATGAGCGGGCATGGTGTTCCAAACATTACCCGGTAACAACTCTGTTAGTCCCATTTGAAGTTGACAGGTTTGTACAATACTATTTACTATCAGCTTATTTAGAATGCGTTTATTAGCTGTAATTTCATCTCCCAGTGGAATGATTTCCGCATCTTCTCTACCAATTTTTTTTGTTGGATAAGAAGTATGAGCTGGTGCCGAATTGATATAAAACAAGGCTTGTTGTCCATCAGCATTTGCAAAAAGAACCTCTTTACAACCTTGACCTACATAAAGCGCTTCCTTAGTATTCAATTCATAGACAACTCCATCAACGGTTACAACTCCAGCTCCACCTACATTGATTATTCCCAATTCTCTCCTATCTAAAAAGTTTTCAGACTTTAAATATGGAATTGTTTCTAATTTTAAGCTTGATTGTACTGGCATAACTCCACCAACAACATACCGATCATACATGGAATACGTAAGCTGAATTTCATCAGGAACAAATATATTTTCTATTAAAAACTGTTCTCTCAATTCATCAGTTCCATACTTTTTGAAATCAGTAGGATTGGTTGCATATCTAAAAGAAAAATTTGTCATGTATTATTTTTTTTATGTAATCGATTGCACAAAGGTACTTGATAAAATAAAACTTTGGCAAAATAGTTTATAAATATTTTAAATTAAGAATTACAGAGAGGTTATAGGACTGTATTTAGGCACCAAAGACTTCATTACTATCCAGCCTGTTAAATAACACACAGCACAGATTGAAAAAATAATAAAATATCCAGCCTCAATACCTTTGAAACCCATAAAAACCATATTCGTTTCTTTTGAATAATCAAATAAAACACCAGAACCTTTATTAATTAATGTTGAACCTATTCCTCCTGCCAGACCTCCTATTCCTGTTATTGTAGCAATTGCTTTTTTAGGAAACATATCTCCCACGGTTGTAAAAATATTAGCAGACCACGATTGATGTGCCGCTCCTGAAATCCCAATAATAATTACTGGAAGCCAATAACTAATATGCCCAAGTGGTTGCGCTATGAGTGCTAAGAGTGGAAAAAAAGCAAAAATAAGCATGGCTTTCATTCTGCCTTCATAAGGATTCATACCTTTCTTTTCAACAAAGTACGTTGGCAACCAACCACCAATTATTGATAATAATGTAATCATATAAAGCACAAACAATGGCAATGCTGATTGTGTTGAACCCATATTATAAACAGAACTTAAATAGGCTGGTGTCCAAAATAAGAAAAACCACCAAACGCCATCAGTCATGAATTTGCCAAAAGCAAATGCCCAAGTTTGTTTGTATTTAAAACAATCTTTAAGTGTAACTTTTGAATTTGACTCTGGAGCATAGCCCACTAGTTTACTATCGGCAATATCATCTTGTTGAATGTATTCTAACTCTGATTGTGAAACTTTAGGATGTTTTTCAGGTTTATCATACATAAAAACCCAGAAACCCATCCAAACAAAACCAAGTGCACCAATAATTATGAAAGCCATTTCCCAACCAAATGCTTTAGAAATAAACGGAATTGAGATAGGAGCTGCTAAGGCACCTACTGTTGCACCAGCATTAAAAATACTGGTCGAAAAAGCTCTATCTTTCTTAGGAAAATACTCTGCCGTAGTTTTTATTGCAGCAGGAAAATTACCGGCCTCACCTACCGCTAAAACAAATCGGGCAAAAATAAATAAGGTTACACTAACATTTATGATTAGTCCCGTGTCATTAACTGTTTTCAAAGCTTCTTTTGCGCCTTCAAAACCCACAAACCAATTGCCAGTGATAATTCCAGAAGTGGCAATACCACAAAAAGCATGCAAGCAAGCACCAAATGACCAAATCCCGATAGCCCACAAAAAACCTTTTTTGGTATCCATCCAGTCTACAAAACGACCTGCAAACAACAATGAAACAGCATAAAAAATAGAGAATAACGCAGTTATGTTTCCGTAATCATTATTCGTCCAATGAAATTCTGGTGCAATAAATTCACTCCAAGTCAAAGATAAAACTTGTCTGTCTAGATAATTAATTGTTGTTGCAAAAAATAGCAATCCACAAATAGACCAACGATAGCTTCCAATTTTATTATTTTTTTGATTCATATTGTTGTGGGTATCATTTATTTCATTAATTATTGACTATTGAACGATAAAACATTTTATAAATAATTATTAAAAAACACAAAATGTAATCGATTGCACAAATATAGATGTAAAAAATGACTATCCAAATTAATTGCATATAATTTTAAATAAACAGACTAAAAAAATACACTAATAAAAAACCACAAGTAGAAACTGCATAATAGACAATTTAAATGTTAATAAATTAAAATACAGATTAACGATTAAGTAATTTTCACAGAATTAAAAATACACTGGCACATAAATAAATTAAACTTTTAAAGTTAACAACTCATTATAAAGCAACAACATAGCTTAGCTTCTTGCTTTAAAAAAAAACGCTTATAAATTTTAATTGCTAAATCCTAAAACTACATAAGCTAATAACTCGTAGATAGCTAAATAAAGGAGATACATACTCCAAATCTTTATCTTTATAATAATAGGAATACGATAGTTTGTAAAAAGTGCTCCTATAAAATATATTAAGATCTTATAAAAATGATTTTTTAATTAAAATACGTTCTTTGTAATAGTGGGAATTATTGAATTATGAGCTAAATGAACAATATTTTCGATTGTCTATATAATTATTATATCTTTGCGCAAAATTTGGAATAGAGTTTGAAGTACTGATTTTTTGAACAGTCAAATGAATTGCATGTTATGGTATTATTAATTCACTATCTTAGTTAAAACATTTATAACTAATACATTAATAATCATTTCATTTAAAAATTTAGGAATCAAAGTTTTTAATTGCATAATATTCATACATAATGGACTTGCAAAACATTTTATGTTTAAAAACAGTGAGAACAACATTAAAAATTAAATTTTCAATTAAATAGATTTATAACCAATAGTAATTAAAGAATTTCAAAATGAAAAAAATTATTTTAACGCTTTGTTTTTTTGGCTTAACATTAGTTTCTAAAGCTCAAACTACAGAATTGTTTTTTGAACAAGCAACAATGTTCTTGAAGAAAAACGTATCTCCAGAGGGTAAAGTAGATTACTTTTCAATCAAAAAAAGTCCAGGAGAACTTGTTTATATTTTAAGTAATATAGAAAAACTAGATACAAAATTTAGCGATAAAAAAGTAGCAAAAGCATTCTGGATTAATGTATATAATTTACGTGTCATTAAAAGTGTAGTTGATAAATTCCCAATTGAATCAGTAGAGAAAGTTCCAGGATTTTTTAGTGTTGAAAGTTTTTTAGTAGGAAATCAAGAATTGACTTTAGATGATATTGAAAATGTTATCTTGAGAGATTTATTTTTTGATCCAGCTATTCACTTTACACTAACAAGTGCTGCAAATGGTGGTTCACCTTTATTAAATACTGCTTATTTGCCAACAACAGTTGATGAACAAATAAAAGCAAGAGCAACATTAGTAATCAACTCTAAGTATTACTTTTATGTTGACAAGGAAAATAAGACAATAGAATTGCCAAAAATATTTGAGTGGTACAAAAAAGACTTTGCAGTAAACTATTTTAATGAAATTGACTTCATTAATTTATTCTTAGAGAAAAAAATAGACAATAAGTTGACCGTAAAAACTTATGAATTTGATTGGACATTAAATAAGTTATAATCCTATATGGCCCTACCGCTGTGTAGGGCAAATAGAATTATATGAAAAACAAAAATCAATTACTTACAATATTATTTTTACTATGTTTTATAGCTGCAAAAGCACAAAAAACATATATAAAAAATTATTACGATAACGGAAAACTAAGTTCTGAGGGTTGGGTAAACCAAAACAAAAAAACAGATTACTGGTTCTTTTATCACAAAAACGGCAATAAGAAAGAAGAAGGACATTACTTTAACGATAAAAAAACAAAGTGGTGGATTGTATATGATGTCAACGGTAAAATTCAAAGGAAAATTGAATTTAATAACAATCTTGAAAATGGCTTAAGCATTTTTTACCACGAAGGTAAAATTTACAAAGCAGCAAGATACAATGCCGGATCTAAAATAAAAGAATGGACATCCATAGCGAGTTATAAAAAAGACAATCCATAACACGATGAAAATAATTAAAGTAATCATCCCTGCATATAACGAGGAACATGCAATTAAACATGTAATTCAAGAAATTCCGAGTTATGTAGCCGAAATAATAGTAATCAATAACAATTCTACTGATGACACGGTAGCAGTAGCTCAACAAGCTGGTGCTACTGTATTATCAGAAAATAAAAAAGGATATGGTTATGCCTGTTTAAAAGGACTTGATTACATAAATACTACTCCCAATACACCCGATATCGTTGTTTTTCTTGACGGTGATTATTCGGATTACCCTAAAGATCTTTCTAAATTAATTGCTCCCATCTTAAATAATACAGCTGATTTTGTCATTGGTGCGAGAGTTCCTGAATTAAGAGAACATGGTTCCATGACACCACAACAAATTTTTGGAAACAAATTAGCCACTGTGTTAATGCGTGTTTTTTTTAGATCTAAATTTACTGATCTAGGACCATTTAGAGCCATAAAATATGACATTTTACAGTCACTCAACATGGTAGATAAAACCTATGGTTGGACTGTTGAAATGCAATTGAAAGTACTAAAAAAAAATATCAGCTATACTGAAATCCCTGTTCGCTACAAAAATAGAATTGGAGTTTCAAAAGTATCCGGCACTGTAAAAGGGACTATTATGGCAGGAGTTAAAATTATTAGTTGGATCATTAAATACGCTTTCAAATAATATGTTAGTACTATCATATATCATACTATTTTTTTATAGTGTATCTATTATATTGATCTTCTTTTATGGCCTTTCTCAATTGAACTTGTTGGTTAATTACATTAAAAGTTCCAAGAAAATTTTAAAATCGAATCAATTTGACTTTGATAATCCAAATGAAATTCCAAAAGTTACCATTCAACTGCCTATTTACAATGAGAAATATGTGGTAGAACGCTTGTTGCATACTATTTCTAATTTAGAATATCCAAAAGACAAATTAGACATTCAAGTATTAGACGATAGCACTGACGAAAGTTTAACCGAAAATATTCATATTGTAAATGAATTAGCTGCAACTGGTTTAAACATAAAACACATTACCCGAAGCACTAGAATCGGTTTTAAGGCAGGTGCACTAAAAGAAGGTTTAATCACTGCTGAAGGCGAATTTATTGTGATTTTTGATGCTGATTTTGTGCCACAAAAAGAGTGGTTGTTGCAAACTATTCCGCATTTTAAAGATCCAAAAATTGGAGTGGTACAAACTAGATGGGGTCACCTGAATAGAGATTATTCCATTTTAACAAAAATTCAAGCCTTTGCACTTGATGCTCATTTTACATTAGAACAAGTAGGCCGAAATTCACAGTCCCATTTTATAAATTTTAACGGCACTGCTGGCGTATGGCGTAAATCTTGTATTATTGATGCTGGAAACTGGGAAAGTGATACTTTAACCGAAGATTTAGATTTAAGTTACAGAGCACAATTAAAAAACTGGAAATTCAAATATTTACTTGATGTTGTAACTCCTGCAGAGCTTCCAGTTATTATAAGTGCTGCCCGTTCACAACAATTTCGTTGGAATAAAGGTGGCGCTGAAAATTTTGTAAAAATGAATCAGCGCATCATTAGCGCTACAAATATCAATTTTAAAACAAAAATTCATGGATTACTACATTTGCTAAATAGTTCTATGTTTTTATTTGTTTTTACAATGGCAATCTTTAGTGTACCTGTATTGTTTATAAAAAGTTGGTTTCCACAGCTAGAAGTTTTTTTTAAAATTTTAGCGTTTTTTGTATTTACCTCAGTTGTTTTTTTTACTTGTTATTGGTTTACTTACAAAAAAATATATGGTGGAGGATTTATAAATTTCATTAAATACATTGGTTTATTTTTTACTTTTTATAGCATTGCCATGGGTTTTACATTTCACAATACCATTGCTGTTGTTCAAGGGCTTATTGGAAAAAAAACTGATTTTATCCGTACCCCTAAGTTTAACATTGAAAGCTTAAAAGAGAAATGGAAACAAAACAGTTACATTAATAAAAAGATATCAAAAAATATTATCATTGAAAGTCTGCTACTACTCTATTTTCTTTTTGGGATTTATAGTGGAATTCAATTAAATGACTATGGATTACTTCCGTTTCATATTATGTTATCCTTTGGTTATGGTTTTGTGATTGTTAATTCTTTCCGAATTGGAAACTAAAATGTAATTCCATTATTTAAAATTTTATTCGCTTACGCAAAATGAAAGCACTTAGTAACTCATGTAAACTTTATACACTATTGAGCGCTCTATGCTATACCTACATAGGCTATTTTATGGACCGAAAGGATTTTGTTGTTTTGCTTTTATTATTTGGTGTTTTATTTTTCTCACTTGTAAAAATCATTCAGGAACAAAAAGAAAACATTAACTATTTACTTGGTTTAGGTCTTTGTTTTAGAATCCTATTTGCATTTGCCTTACCTAATCTTTCTCAGGATTTTTACAGATTTATTTGGGACGGGAGAATACTCATAGAAGGATTTAATCCTTACACCAATTTGCCCAATGATTTAATTGTTAAACCTAATTTTAATATTGCTCAGGCACAAGAATTATTTAAATCGATGGGGAGTTTGAGTGCTTCTCATTTTTCAAATTATCCGCCAATTAACCAACTTTTTTTTGTGATCGCGGGGATCTTTGGCACCCAATCCATAGTTACGGCAACCATTGTTTTGCGATGTATTATCATTGTAGCTGATTTTGGTACAGCTATTTTTGGAGCAAGATTACTACAATCAATGGGTTTCGAAAAGTATAAAATATACTGGTACATATTAAACCCATTGGTACTTATCGAACTCACAGGAAACTTACATTTTGAAGGTGTTATGCTGTTCTTTTTTATATGGGGCATCTATTTATTACACCAAAACAAGTGGAAAACGGCTGCAGTAGCAATAGCCTTATCAATTGCAACTAAACTGTTACCACTTATACTACTTCCATTATTTTTTCAAAAATTAGGATGGAAAAAAAGCTTTGTATTTTATACAATAATTATTGGCATTAACATACTGCTTTTCTTGCCGTTTTTATCAACCACAATGGCTGAGAATTATTCAAATACAATTGCTTTATGGTTTGTAAATTTTGAATTTAATGCCAGTGTTTATTATATCATCAGAGAAATAGGTTTTTACTATAAAGGGTATAATATCATTCATAGCACCGGAAAAGTAATCCCAATACTAATCATAATCTTTATCCTCTTACAGTCCTTTTTTGGGAAAAATAAAACCACACCAGACTTACTAAAAAGTATATTACTTGTGCTAAGTATTTACTTTTTTGTATCTACAACAATACATCCTTGGTATGTAATAAATCTTGTTTTAGTTTCGGTTTTTACGAAATATAAATTCCCAATTATATGGAGTTTTACAGTTGTACTGAGCTATTTTGCTTACTCAGGTCAAATATTCAAAGAGAATTTAATGCTTATTGCTATTGAATATGCCGTGGTTTTTTGGTTTATGTTTCGAGAATTAGAACTTAAACCCATAGAAATTTATAAAAGATTACAATCAAAAGTTTTAAATTCATTTTCTATAAAAGCTTAAGATTGCTGAGAAAACACAATCAAGAGTATCGCGATTAAAGCAATAAGTAAACCTAAATAATTTTTTACAGATAACTTTTCTTTGAAAACAACAACACCTATAACACTTCCTAAAATTATAACTCCTAAATTCATTCCTGCAAAAACAGTAGATGGATTTGCAGTAAATACTTGGTGCGCCTTGAGATAAAAAAGGATGTTCCCAAAATTAAACACACCCACGAGACCACCTAACAAAATGTTTTTTAGAGTTATTTCAGATGCGTTTACAACTGTATCATAACATATCACCAACAGCATAATAACTAAAGCTATCGAAAAAACTACAAGCAATGAACTGGTAAAAGGCATCGTTGTATAAAGTGCAATTTTCTTGAAAAGAATATCGATGATCCCAAAACCTAGTAAAACTAATAAGGGGTAAGTCCAATTTGTTTTTTCTTTTGAAACAGGTTTCATCAATATCATAAGTATAGCTGGGAAACCAATAATTAGCGCTACAAGTTTGTACGAATTAAAAGTCTCGTCAAAAATCAACCAAGCTGCCAAAATAGGAATAAATAAAGACAGTCTTTGAGCTGCATCTGTTCTTACAATCCCCACTTGTTTAATTGAGGTTGCCAAAAACAAAAAAACTGTTGGTAATAAAAAACCAATACTTAGATACAATGCCAATGGAGCAGTGGATAAAGAAGTGAATTTAAAATCGAAAAAAAAGAAACATAGAAGTACGGCAACTGCATAGTTAGTTGCTACCATTTGAATAGCACTAGAGTTATATTGTCTAGATAATTTAAAAATCACGCCTACAGTAACACTACAAACTACACTAAGTAAAAGATAAATCATGTTTTTTCCTCAAAATTACTATTTAAGTACCAATTTTAAAAATAGCAACCTAATCTCTTTTGAGCCATCCCGTAATACTCATGCGGGGACAGTTTGTTTCCAATACTTCATGAACCAGCTCATCACTCTTAAAAAAAACTGTTTTTCCCAGAGTAGGAGCAATTTTTTGAGGAATATCGTTTTGATGTATCATTAGCTCACCGCCATCTGTAACTTTCCAGTCTGCATTTAAATAACTGATCATGCTAAATTTTCGGCTAGGATTGCTTTTAAATTGATCCAAGTGCTTTAAGTAAAAATCTCCTTTTTCATACAGGGAATAATGAAATTCATAACCTGTAATTCCAGCATAGCAACTTTGATTCAAGTATAAAATGAAGGCTTCAATTAATTTAAAATATTCATTCTCAAAAACATTATTGTGCTTTTTATCCAACCAATAAATAGAATCACTCCGTATGGCACCATCATAAAGCAATTTATCTGAGTTGCCAATGCCAGCAGCAGTAAGCAAACTTCTTTCATTTAAGTTAAGAATGTTTTGTATTAAATGATCTGAAAGTTCTGGAGTCAAAAAATGCTCTGCTATACCTACTTTATTTTCAACATAACTTGATATCAAATTCTCAAAGGAATTTTCCATTTTAATTTTGGGAAAGACTGAAAATACAGTCAACGTAGCAAGGTAGATGAAATAAAATTACAAAGGCTGTTTTTATAAAAAAAAGGGTTTAGTAAAAACTAAACCCTTTTGCATTTATAATTTACTGATAAAACTACCGTAAATATCTTTAAACTGATATCCTTCGGAAAAACGATCTTTACTTAGTTTCTTGTATTCTACCAATCCCCAAAGTATAAATTCCATCATGAAAAATTTATCTTCTGAACTTACTTGCGGTTGGTATTTTTTAATCAAAACTTCCAATGGTGCTATTCCACCTAGAATTTTTTCATACTCTTCATCTGAGCAATCATCAAGTAATTCAAAACCACTTTCGGCAAAGAACCATTCTATGATATCGGTGTACGCATTTTTGACACCTTCTTTTTCTAGTTTTTCAATTTTAGGAAAATACGCTGGAAAGAAAGTATGAATGGCATCACCCAATAAGTGTTGTGCTACGGCAGCAGCTCCCTCCTGCTCTCCTTCATAAACAAGCTCAACTTTTCCAGTTATGGCTGGAATAATTCCCATAAAATCAGACAAACGCAAAGTAGTTTTATCTGCACCAGCTTTTAATGCTCTTCTTTCTGCAGTGCTTAGTAAATTTTCAAAAGCTGTGATACTCAATCTGGCACTCACCCCACTTTTATTATCAATGTATTCACTTTCTCTAGCTTCAAAACTTATTTGTTCTAATAAATCTCTTGCTAATGAGGGTACATACACCATGTCATTTTGTGTAACATCCAGTTTTGCTTCTTGCTCTGTGATAGTTCTAGCAATTTTGATGGTTTCAGGATAATGCGTCAGGATTTGTGACCCAATTCTATCTTTTAATGGAGTTACAATACTGCCACGATTAGTATAGTCTTCAGGGTTTGCGGTAAAGACAAATTGCATGTCCAGAGGCATTCTTAATTTAAATCCGCGAATTTGAATATCTCCTTCTTGTAGAATGTTAAACAATGCTACTTGAATTCTTGCTTGTAAATCAGGTAACTCATTGATCACAAATATGCAACGATTCGCTCTTGGAATCATCCCAAAATGAATTACGCGATCATCAGCATACGATAATTTTAAATTTGCAGCTTTTATAGGATCTACATCACCTATTAAATCGGCAACCGTTACATCTGGAGTGGCTAGTTTTTCAAAAAAACGTTCACTTCTGTGCAACCAAGATATTGGGGTATCATCTCCTTTTTCGTCGATAAGATCTTTGGCAAAACGAGATATCGGCTGCAACGGATCATCATTGATCTCAGAACCTGTTACAAAAGGAATGTACTCATCAAGCAATTCAATCATCTTGCGAGCCATTCTCGTTTTGGCTTGACCGCGAAGACCTAATAAATTGATGTTATGACGGGATAAAATAGCACGTTCAAGTTCTGGAATTACGGTATTCTCAAAACCATGAACCCCTTCAAAAGTGGGTTTTCCTGATTTTATTTTTTCTCTTAAGTTCGATCGCAATTCATCTTTAATGCTTTTGCTTTCGTATCCTGATTTTTTTAATTCTCCTAATGTTTTTATAGTATTCATCTATTTTTTATTGAAATTGATATTGCTTTCGTATTGGGGTTTGCGTTAGGGATAGCAGTGTAAATCCTTTTTTGAGTCCCGAAATTATCGGGACTCAAAAAAGATTGAAACGAATAGCCCGACCCGCAGGGAAACGCCCAAAATTACTTTATTCTCTTTTTTCTATTGGTCTCGTAATCCTCAAAAATCATTTCGCCCAATCCTTTTAATCCTGTATAAAAGGCTTTTCCTTGATTTGACTCCGTAAACTTATTTACAAATTTTTGCAAATAAGGATCATTAGCAATCATAAAGGTAGTAATGGGGATGTGTAATTTTCTAGCTTGTTGCGCTTGATTGTAACATTTATCCACAATATATTCATCAAGACCGTTGCTGTTCATATAATACGAACCATCTTTTTCACGAACACAGCTTGGTTTCCCATCCGTAATCATGAAAATTTGTTTGTTTGTATTACGCTTTCTGCGCAAAATATCCATGGCTAGTTGCAGGCCAGCTACCGTATTGGTGTGATACGGACCCACTTTTAAATAAGGTAAATCCCGAATGGCAATAGTCCAGGCATCATTACCAAAAACAAGAATATCTAAGGTGTCTTTGGGATATCGCGTGGTGATTAATTCTGCCAGTGCCATGGCAACTTTTTTAGCGGGCGTAATTCTATCCTCGCCATATAAAATCATACTGTGACTGATGTCAATCATTAAAACCGTACTCATTTGCGACTTAAATTGAGTTTCCTCTACAACCAAATCATTTTCGGTGAGCATAAAATCGCCAACACCATTATTAATTTGAGCATTTCGCAAACTCTCCGTCAAAGAAATGCGTTCGAGTCCGTCACCAAAATGAAATTCTCTAAACTCTCCCGTATGCTCATCGCCATTGCCTACATGCTTAGTTTTGTGATTGCCACTGCCAGAGCGTTTAAGATTTCCAAAAATGTTATCCAGAGCTTGCTGCCTTATGGCGCGCTCGGTCTTGGCTGTAATCCCCATTCCAGAACTTCCATCCTCTTTCAACTCTTCCCGGATATAGCCTTTCTTCTTTAAATCTTCAACAAAATCATCAATGGTATAAGCCTCATCAGTAAGTTTATACTCTACATCTAATTCTCGCAACCAATCAATTGCCTCATCAAAATCTCCCGAAGTATGTGTGATCAATTCCTTGAAAATACCAAAGAGTTTATCAAACGGAGACTGGAAAGGTGCTTCGTATTGCTTGAAATAAAATCCTTTTTTATTATCGTTTTTCATAGAACATAAAATTACATCATTTTAAAACGACAGCTTACAAACGTTTATTAATTTTTAGTTAAAAGCAATTTCAAGAATATAAACGTTACAAAAATGATTTGGGCGTGCCCTCACCTCCACTACCGTTGCGGTGAGGTCGTGCTGTACGTTCTCAATCTCCCAAAAAAAGGGAGGATTTCCACTACCATCACTCACGCAAAACCACTTAAAAAGAACATATTTCCTATAAAAGTAAATTCAGAGTGTAATTGTAAAATAAGAATATGAATACTCTAAAAACTTTTTCGCACCTTAGCAATCCATTTTAAAAACAAAAACCCCGATTAAAAATGAGCGTATTTATAAAAGAATTGTCCTTTCGTTGGTCTGATCTTGATCCTAACTTTCATGTAAGACACAGTGCGTATTATGATTTTGGAGCACAACACCGTATTGAAATACTAGAAAGCCTAGGCTTAACCATGAAAGTAATGCAATCCCAAGGCTTTGGTCCAATTTTGTTTAGAGAAGAATGTGTTTTTAGAAAAGAAATCAAACTTTCAGACAAAATTGTCATGCATACCAGAAGTTCTCAAGTTAATGAAGACGGCTCAAGATGGTCTATTATTCACGAGTTTAGAAATGATGCCGATCAAGTTTGTGCAACCATAACCGTTGATGGTGCTTGGATGGATATTAAACTGAGAAAATTAGCTTTGCCTACACCTGAATTGGCCAAAAAAGCTTTGAGTGTTTTTCCAAAAGAATAATACGTTCTTATCAAACACACTTACTTACTTTGGGTGAAATACATACTTAAAATATTTCACCCAAAGTATTTAAGCATAACGAATTACTTCTTCTTCTTGAAAATAAAAATAAGAACAATTGCCAAACTATTTTTTTGAAAGAATTATATAACTATTTTATACAATTCTATAATGGTAATTGTTGTTTTGTAGCGATATTTGTAGACATTTATGTTTCTGCATTAGCACATACATCACATGATTTTGATAGATAAAAAACTTCGTTTGAAAAAATATTTACAGCTTCTTTTAAAAGTGTTCCTCTGGATAGTTGGCTCCTTGATATCACTATTTTTGATACTTTTTTTGGTGATTCAAATTCCATCCGTTCAAAATTATGCCAAGGACAAAGCGGTACACTATCTTGAAGAAAAAATCAAAACAAAGGTTGTAATTAACCACTTAGAAATAGGCTTCCCCAAAAAAGTCATTTTAGAAGGAGTTTACTTTGAAGACCAAAAAAAAGACACTCTTTTTGCTGGAGATACTCTTGCTGTAAACATCAGTTTATTTCAACTTATAAACAATAAAGTAGCCATAAATAGTGTTGATTTATCAGGTATTTCGGCGCACATAAAAAAAGATAGCAAAGGAACTTTTAATTTTGACTACATTATTAAAGCCCTTGCATCTCAAGGAAAACAAAAGACTGATTCAGCCCCAATGGAATTTTCGGTAGAAGAAATTCAGTTGGATAGAATTAATTTTCACTATTCTGATGCTATTTCAAATAATGAAATTGCAACCTATCTCAATCATTTTAAAACTAGTATCAAAACATTTGATTTAAACCAAATGAACTTTGATATTCCAAAAATCAAGATTAATGGTTTGCAATTCAAGTTAATTCAGGGCATTACTTCTATAAAAAAATCAAATATTGTAACAGAGAATAATGCCACGGAAAAGCCATTGAAATTAAAATTTGGTGATGTAGACCTTGGTAAAATAAAAATTGAATACAAAAGCCAAGAATCTAAATTGGCTACCAATATCTACGTGAAAAAATTGATCACCAAAGTAGATAAAATAGACTTGAACAATCAATATGCTATTCTAGAAAATTTAGAGTTAACTGGAGTTGAAGGCCAGCTAGAACTGGGAAAAATAAAAAAATTAGTTTCCCAAAATACTAAAGCCTCAAACAGTTCAAACAATTGGGATATTAAAGTAAAAAAGAGTGTTTTTAAGAGAATCAATTTTAAATATGATAACAATAACGTTTCTTTTACTTCAAAAGGACTAGACTACAATCATTTAGATATCAAAAACTTGAATCTAGACCTAGAGGTTCTTAATTACAACACTGAAAACATATCAGGTGAACTCAAATCTTTATCTGCAAGAGATAAAAGCGGATTGAATATTACGGAGCTAAACGGTGACTTTTTCTATGGTAATAAAAATGCTTTTATCAAAAATTTGTATTTAAAAACTCCTCAAACCGAAATAAAGAATGAAATACAAATAGGATATTCATCTCTTGCTACTATTTCCAAAAATATTGGAGATCTGAGTTTAATAGCAAACCTTACCAAAAGTAGTATTGGTTTTCAAGACATTCTGTTATTTGCACCTAATTTAGCTTCTACAAATCCATTTAAAAGTAATCCAAAAGCAATCATTTCTATAAACGGAAAGGTAAAAGGAAAAGTAAAAAATATAATAATTCCGTCAATGGAAATCAGCGGAATCGGCTCAACCTCACTGGCAGCAAGCGGTACAATAATTGGTTTACCAAATGTTGATAAAACCTATTTTGACATTACTATTAAAAAATTTCAATCTGGTCAAAAAGACATCAATAATTTTGTCCCCAAGGGAACCATTCCTAACACCATTCAACTACCTTCGAGAATGACTGTTACAGGAACTTTTAAGGGAACTATTGCTACTTTTTTGACTGATTTGAAGCTCATAAGTAGTTATGGAAATGCAAATATCAAAGCCAAATTTGATCAAAGTCGCAAAAACTTTGAAAAATATGATGCCAAAGCTGATTTTGTAAACTTTGATTTGGGAAAATTTATCAAGAACGACTCCATTGGTAAAATCACCCTAAAAACCACCATCAAAGGCACTGGTTTCAACCCAAAAACAGCAATAGTAGCGCTTAATGCAAATGTCCAAAAAGCGTATTTTAACAAGTATACCTATAAAAATATAGCTGTAAAAGGGACTATCAAAAAAGGTAATTTTAACGCTACAGCAGTGGCTAGAGACCCTAATTTGACATTTAATTTAGTAGGTAATGGTAGATTTCAAGATAAATATCCGTCCGGAAAAATAAAATTAAATGTAGATATTGCTGATTTAGAAAAACTGAATTTACATGCTGGACCTTTAAAAATTCGTGGTATTGTAGATGCAGACATACAATCGGGGGATTTAGATTATCTCAATGGTTCATTAACTGCTCATCATATTAATATCACCAATGCCAAAGAAAACTATACTATTGATTCTATCCAAGTTTATGCAATAGCAACTGCTCAAAAAAATTCTATTGAAGTAAAAGCACCTTTTATGGATGCGTTTTTAGAAGGGAAATACAAATTATCAAAAATAGGAACTGCTATTACCAACTCGATTGCTGCTTATTACGATACTACTCCTAAAAAAGCGAAAAAGAAAACTAAAGAAAATCAACAGTTTGATTTTAAGGTTCAAATCAAGGATAGCCCAATTGTGATGCAATTGATTCCTCAAATTAAAAGTCTTGAACCGATAACTATTACAGGTAATTACAACAGTGTAAATGATACGATTGTTTTAAATGGAGCCATTCCAAAACTAGTTTATGAGAGCATTACTGTGACAAATGCTACCTTAAAACTGGATACACAAGATAAAAAGTTGCTTTATAATTTTATGGTTGATGATATCCAAAACGAACAGTTTGAACTTCCGCATACAGAACTGACCGGGAATATTCAAAATAACATCATAACGTATGCACTTCAGTTAAAAAACACTAAAGAAGAAGAACGCTACCTCATTGCAGGTGCTGTTCAATCTCAAAATGGTGGGACAGAAATACGATTGAATCCTGAGAAATTAATTTTGAATTATGAACCGTGGAACATTGATAAAGAAAACGTAGTTAGGAGTTTAACTAAAGGCTTGTTTATTAATAATTTTAATCTTAAAAACAACGGAAGTACTATTCAAGTGCAATCAAAATCAAGTAATGCCAATGCTCCGTTACAAGTCAATTTTAAGGAGTTTGATATCAACACTATTACAAGTTTTGTAGAGAAAAAGGATTTACAACTTAGTGGAAAAATCAATGGAACGGCAGAAATTAGTAATTTAAACACATCTCCGCTTTTCACTTCTGATTTAAATGTCGAAAATTTTACATTCAAAAAAGATACTATTGGAAATATAAAGCTTCAAGTAAAGAACACTATTGCAAATCAGTATGATGCCGTTGTTGCAATAACAGGTCAAGGAAATCAAGTAAATCTTGAAGGGAATTATAAAACTACCACCAGTAGTTTTGATATGAATTTAATTATTGACAGGTTAAACCTTAAAAGTATACAAGGATTTACTTTAAATAATCTAACAGAAAGTACTGGTTTTTTAAACGGAAAATTATCAATAACGGGAAGTACAAGCCAACCTAATGTACAAGGTGAAATCGGATTTAACGATGTTGGTTTTAAGGTAACCCCACTTAATGCTAGATTCAAATCTATAAATGATAAAATTGTTTTTCAACCCAACACAATTGTTTTTGAAACCTTTACCATAAAGGACGAAAATGACAATGCTTTGAACGTTAATGGGACAATTGACACCTCAACTTTTAGTAATTTCGGATTTAATCTAACTGTTGATGCTAAAAATTTTAAAGCAGTAAATTCAAAAGCAAAAGACAATGATTTATACTACGGTGAATTATTTCTGGATAACAACATCAGGATAGCTGGTAGTATTGATAATCCAATAATTGATGGTACAATAAAAATCAATAAGGACACCAAGTTTACCATTGTATTACCGCAATCTGATCCATCAATTGCTGATCGAGAGGGAATTGTTGAATTTATTGATCAAGATAATCCTCAAATAATTACGAATACAAATCTTGAAACTATAAGCAGTGAATCAACCGTAAAAGGTATTAATGCATCAGTAAATATTGAAATAGATAAAGATGCAGAGCTTTCTCTGGTTATTGACAAAGCAAATGGAGATTATTTAAAATTAAAAGGCGAGGCTCAATTAACTGGTGGCATAGATGCATCAGGGAAAACGAACTTAACAGGTCGATATGAGTTGAATGAAGGAAGCTACGAAATGAATTTTAACGGTATTAAACGAAAATTCAATATCAAAGAAGGTAGTTACATTTTATGGACTGGCGAACCAACTAGTGCAGATATTAATATTACAGCTATTTATAAAACTAATGCTGCGCCTATTGATTTAGTAAACGATCAATTGGGTGACATAACAGCTACGGTAAGAAATACATACAAAGAAAAAATTCCTTTTGAAACAGCCCTAAAAATGAATGGCGAACTAATGAAACCAAACATTTCATTTGATATCATTTTACCTGATGGCAACAACAATGTTTCTACTGAAATTATTAATACAACTCAAGCTAAACTTAGTCAATTAAGAGAACAACAAGATGAGTTGAACAAACAAGTTTTTGCGTTGTTGTTATTAAATCGTTTTATTGGGGAGAATCCTTTTACTAGTGAAAATGGTGGTACAACCGTTTCATCATTAGCTAGAGAAAGCGCCAGCAAAATTTTATCGCAACAACTCAATAACTTGGCAGGAGATTTAATTCAAGGAATCGAATTGAATTTTGATTTAAATACAACTGAAGATTTCACATCAGGACAACGTCAAAATAAAACCGATTTGAGTGTAGGTGTTTCCAAAAAACTACTCAATGACCGACTCAAAATAACCGTAGGAAGTAGTTTTGGGATAGAAGGTTCTCAACAAACCAATCAAAATGCTAACAATATAGCTGGTGATGTTTCTATAGATTATCAACTTACAAAAGATGGAAGATACAAAGTAAGAGCTTATCGTGTCAATAAATACCAAGTAGCACTTCAAGGTGAGGTTGTAGAAACTGGAGTTGCATTTGTAATCACTATGGATTACAACAAGTTCAGTGAATTGTTTCGAAAAAATGCATCAAAAAAATAATTTCAAATCATAAATAAAGCTGATTTATTTCAAATGACTTTATTTACTTCATACCCTATCACAATGAAAAGCAAAGGTGTTTTTAACTTAATAATTTTATTTTTTTTACTTCAATCCTGCAGCAACACCCGTTTTTTACCTGAAGGTGAATTGTTGTATACAGGTGCCGATGTTACTATTGAAAAAAATGACAGTACTAAGAAATCCAGAAAAGAACTCAAAAACAATTTAGAAGCACTAGTAAGACCCAAGCCCAATAAATCTATTTTAGGGTTAAAACCAAAATTATACATTTATAACCTTGCTGGAACTCCAAAAAAAGAAAAAGGACTGCGATACTGGCTTAAAAAAAAAGTGGGAGAACCGCCTGTATTATATAGCCAAGTTGATTTAGAGTATAACAAAAGTGTCTTGCAAAACTACATTGAAAACAATGGGTATTTTAATGGAAAAAGCAAAGCCGATTCAACACGTGTTGATAAAAAAGCTAGCGCTACATACACGGTAACTACAGGAAAACAGTATACAATTAATGAAGTAAAGTTCCCAATTGACTCCTCAAAAATAGGAATTGAAATACGCAATACGCAACGACGATCCTTATTAAAAAAAGGAGATCCATACAGTTTAGAACAAATAAAAGAGGAACGAAATAGGATTGATGCTAGACTAAAAGAAAAAGGTTTTTTTTACTTTAATCCTGATAATATTATTGTTCAAGTAGACTCAACTGTTGCAAAAAATAAAGTAGACCTTATTGTTAAAGTCAAGTCTGATGCATCTAAACTTGCAACAACACCCTACAAAATAAATAAAATAGTAGTGTTTTCTAATTATACTCTTGATGCTGAAAACAAAGCCCTTAAAATTGATACCATTAAAAAACAAAATGGTCTTGCTATTATTGATCCCGAAAATTTATTTAAACCTCGCATTTTTGATAGGGCTTTGTATTTTAAAAAAGAGGATTTATACAACCGTACCAATCATAATCTATCCTTAAACAGACTTGTAAATTTGGGCGTTTTTAAATTTGTAAAAAATCAATTCAAAGTTTCTGATACCGTAGGAAATTATCTTGATGCCTATTATTATTTAACACCTTTACCAAGGAAATCTATTCAATTAGAGCTTTTGGGTAAAACCAATTCAGCTAATTATACTGGGACAGAATTAAACCTAAACTGGAGTAATCGCAACACTTTTAGAGGTGCTGAGTTGCTAACTATTTCAGCATTTGGTGGTGTTGAAGTACAAGTTTCTGGACAAAATAATGGCTTTAATGTTTACCGTTTTGGTACTGAAGCTAATTTAATTTGGCCAAGAATTATCGCTCCTTTTAAATTTAAATCGCCTTCAGGTTTTGTACCAAAAACGAAAGCAACAATAGGCTATGAGTTTCAAAATAGAACAAAATTATACTCTTTGCAAACATTTAAAGGCTCTTTTGGATACCTTTGGAAAGAAAATGAAAGAAAAGAACACCAACTTAATGTAAGTGAAATAACATACGCAAGTCCTCAGAATGTTACCGAATTGTATTTAGAAAAAATTGCAGAAAATCCATCTTTAAATAAAGTAATCGAAAAACAATTGATTTTTGGTCCTACCTATTCGTATACGTATACCAATACTACTCAAAAACGTAGAAAAAATACGTTCTACTATAAAGGTACCGTTGATTTAGCTGGAAATATTGCAGGATTAGCCACAGGTGCAAATGCAAAAAAAGAAGACCCAATTACCGTATTTGATGTTCCTTTTAGTCAATTTATAAAAATAGAAAATGACTTTAGGCATTATTATAAATTTTCAGAAAATTCCCAATTGGTAACCAGAATCATTGCTGGCGCAGGTATTGCATACGGAAATTCAAGAGAAATGCCTTTTATTAAACAATTCTTCATTGGTGGAACCAATAGTTTACGTGCTTTTAGAGCTCGATCTGTAGGACCAGGAAGTTTTAAAAATGAAAACCAAAATACAAATTCTTTTTTACCCGATCAATCAGGTGACATTAAGCTCGAATTCAATACAGAATACCGCGCACAAATTTACGGACTCGTAAAAGGAGCTTTGTTTATTGATGCAGGAAACATTTGGTTATTACGTGAAAATACAGAAAAGCCAGGCGCTAAATTTTCAAATAAATTTATGAGTGAAATGGCCGTTGGAGCGGGTGCCGGATTACGCTTTGATTTGTCTTTTTTAGTATTGCGTACGGATCTTGCTTTTCCTTTACGAAAACCAAATTTACCCCAAGAGAACCGTTGGGTTATAGACCAAATCAATTTTGGTAGTGGTGCTTGGCGAAAAGAAAATTTAATATTCAACCTAGCAATTGGTTATCCTTTTTAAAATTAATTTTAACAAAAAAAGCACGAATCAACGTGCTTTTTTTGTTAAAAGAAATTCTTATAATTAATCCACAAGAAATAGTGCATTACTAAATAAGAGAATTCCATTTTCCCAAAAACCTCTAAACAAGGGATTATCAATCATGTAAACAACAGATCCAGCCCCTTTTGATTCTACTGCAAAACTTACTGTATTATTTAGTTTTTTCTTGATTTTACTACCTACAAACCCGTAACTTTTGTAATCAGTAGGAACATATATTACATTAGATGCATTTTTTAATAATGAATAGCGTTTGTCATCTGTTTTTAAACTAAAATAGCTATCTCCTAATCCAAAACTTAAAGGATGTGATTGATCTAATTTATTCTCAATAATTGCTCCTGGAATTGCTTTAGAAATAAACCTACGCTCTGCATTTTGATAATCAAGTGTTCGTTCTAATAAAACATCCTCATCCGCCTCTTTTTCTGCTAACAGTTTTTCTTCTTCTGAAGCAAATGGCGTCAAAGCGTAACCTTCTTTTCCATCAAAAAGGGAAATAGCATTATTCATGGCAATCACTTTTCCGCCATTGTTAATCCATTCTGATATTTTTTTCTGCTGTGCCTCAGTAAAATCATAATAGCCATCTGCTAAAATCAATGTGTTATATGAAGCTAAATTCAATCTGTTAAAATTATTGGTTTCAACAACACCCACAGGATATCCTAATGTTTCTTGCATATAATACCAAGTGGCTCCAAACTCTGTTGGACTCACTCCTTTTCCAGAAAGCAACACCACTTTTGGAGCTTTTAAAAGACTAAAATTTTCACCGCCAATATCCCTAGCATTCGATGAAAAACCCGTTGAAATAGTATTAAAATCAGATTTGTCTTTGATTAAATTAGAAATGGTTTGTTCAAAATTTGGTATTTGTGGATTGTCCGTTTTGGTCACTACTAATCCTCCTGGAGCTACTGTAACAGCACCAAAAATGGCTTCTTTTGCAGCTGTCCTAACTTTAATACTATTTTGATGTAAAACCGATAAAACTTGCGCTGAAACTCTATTATTCCAAGGAATATGAAAAGCATATACATTTTTTGAAACTTCACGAACTGGAGTTTCTACAGATGTCTTAGTTGAAATGGCAACCTCATTTTTTACAGCATAACCTTGAACTCCGTAAGCAAGCGGCAAAGCCCAAGCGGTAATGTCATAGGACAAACTATCATTTAATTTTTGATTGGGTTCAAAAAGAATTTGAGTCAGTACCGCCTTTGGTTGGTCTACCTTTACAATTAAATCATTAGGTTCTATTGTAAAACTGGTTTCCTTTTTTGTGGAATAATTGTAACCTGATGTTTTTGCACTTGCTGCAGCAAAACTAAATTCAATTTTGTTTTTTGAAAGTAAATCAGTCATTTGAACTAATTTCGGATTGCTTTTCATGACATAGGTTTTGTAAGCTCCCTTAACTGTTTTTCGAGAATTGTTCATAAATCCACGAAAACCCTTTAGTAATTCCTCTGCTTTATTAGAAGCCGACTCGACCACTGTTAAAACCGCAGTTGCATGATGCGCTACTCTATCTCTAATGGTCAATATAGATCCATTACTCATTTGTACCGCGCGCCCAGCTCCTATTCCGCCCTGTTCTAGCGTCATACCCACAGCTCCGTTGTACGTAGGATACGTATCGCCGTAACTTGGGTAAAACAAGTCAAAACGTTCTCCGGTGTTGTACATCCAGTTTTGCGCATCAAATTTTTTAGAAATATTTTGACCTAAAGTTTGGTGAAAATCCCGTTGATATTTTTCAATAAATTCATGCAAAGGTTCAGCTGACGGAGGAAAAAAATAAGGAGAGTCATACCCCATTTCATGCACATCAGTATGAACTTGAGGCATCCACTGATGGTACAAAGCAATGCGCTGTTGCGATTCTAGCTGAGTTTGCCAAGCCCAATCTCTATTTAAATCAAAAAGATAATGATTGAATCTTCCACCTGGCCAATCCTCCATGTGTTCTCTATCGGATAGTTCAGGATGTGTTTTCTTTCCAGAAATTTCTCTTAGCCAATTCCCGTATCTAGAATATCCATCTGGATTAATACACGGATCTAGAATTACAATGGTATTCTCTAACCATTTTTTGGTTGTTGTATTGGAAGGATTTAGCAATTCATAAGCAACAGTCATCGCACTTTCTGTTCCAGCAAATTCATTGCCATGAACATTAAAACTCAACCAGACAATGACTTTATTACCTACAGTTTGATTTTTCTTTAGCGAAAGCCCAATTGATGCCAGATTATTAGTTCTGATTTCTTCAAGATTTGCTAAGTTTTCTGGAGTTGAAATATAGTACACATTTAAATCTCTTTGCTCCGCCGTTACTCCGTATTTATGTTTTACAATGGCAGAAGAGTTATCAATAAGCTGTTTGAAATAGTTTTCAACTTGATGGTAATGCGAAATTTGATTGCCATAGTTAGGCAAATATTGCTCAGGAGATTGAATTTGAGCATACGCTTGCAGCACCATTACTGCACTGAACAAAACTGAAAAAACGATTTTTTTCATAGAATTAAAATTAGTTATGCTCCAAATTTAACTATAAAATTAGTTTTCTACAATGAACCTTTAATTAAGGAAATGAAAAAATTGAAAGTACTATTGCTCCAAAAGATATCGAAATGTACGATGTTTCAATTTTAATAAAAATGAATAAAAACTACATTCTCATTGTTAAAAAAGCACTTTTAGGAGTTCAAAAATTCGTTTCGTTGCAACATTCTATTATATTTGCAGTAAACAAAATTAAATCTAGATGGAAGAATGTATCTCTGTTTTTGACATGCTAAAGATTGGTGTTGGTCCTTCAAGTTCTCATACATTAGGGCCTTGGAGAGCAGCTGAACGCTTTTTAGAAGAACTACGAACTGAAAAATTACTCTCAACTGTGACTCGTGTACAAATAGATTTATACGGTTCACTTTCCTTAACAGGAAGAGGCCATGCAACAGATCTAGCAGTTATGCTAGGATTAAGTGGCCAAGATCCAGAATACATTCCTGTTGAAAATATCGATAGCATCATTAAATCTATCGAAAATAAAAACGAAATCAATTTAGGGAACGAAAAAAATATTCCTTTCTATTTTTTACAAGACATTGTTTTCAATAAAAACTTCCTTCCCTTTCATGCAAATGGATTGACCTTTACCGCATTTCTTACTAACGATTTAAACTACACAGCTACATTTTATTCCATAGGTGGTGGTTTTGTTGTAAAAGAAGAACGAACCAATGCTAAAAAGAAAACACAAGTAAAATGTGCATTTCCCTATCCGATTGATAAGGCATCTGAATTACTAGAAATTTGTACCAAAGAAAAAAAATCAATCTCAGAAATAGTATTTGAGAATGAGAAATCAATGCGTACTGAAGAGATAATTGATCATGAACTCATGCGTATTTGGAAAACCATGCTAGAATGTATGTACATCGGTTGCCACTCTGAAGGGATTCTCCCAGGCGGACTCAATGTACGCAGACGCGCCTTTGATATGCATCAAAATTTAATTGGCTTGGCAAATTATGATTCGCCACAATCTTGGTTAGAAGAAATCAGAAAAACGGAGGTAAAATTTCGTCAAATTCTAAAATGGGTTTCTTGTTTTGCACTGGCCGTTAACGAAGTTAATGCAGCTTTAGGTCGCGTAGTTACCGCCCCTACAAATGGTAGTTCTGGAGTAATTCCAGCAGTTTTAATGTACTATTTAGTAATAGAAAATCACAACGCAGGTAATAAAGAAATCAAACAATTCTTGATGGTGGCTGGCGAAATAGGCAGTATTTTCAAGAAAGGTTCCACAATATCAGCTGCTATGGGTGGCTGTCAAGCAGAAATAGGAGTATCATCAGCTATGGCAGCGGCGGCACTTTGTGAAGTAATGGGTGGCACACCTGAGCAAGTACTTATGGCTGCCGAAATTGCAATGGAACATCACTTAGGTTTAACTTGTGACCCAATAGGAGGCTTAGTTCAAATTCCGTGTATTGAGCGCAATACAATGGGAGCCATAAAAGCCATTAATGCTGCTGAACTGGCTCTTGAAACTGATCCAAAGAATGCAAAAGTTCCATTGGATAAAGTAGTTGACACGATGTGGGAAACTGCCAAGGACATGAATAATAAATACAAAGAAACATCTGAAGGTGGACTTGCAATTGCAGTAAACATGGCCGATTGTTAACCTTGAAATAAATATTTAAGCTACAATAATAAACTCATAAACAAATTCTAAATGAAATTAGCTTCAATTGACAATAAGACCAGAGATGGACAATTAGTTGTTGTAAATAAAGATTTAACAAAAGCAGTTACAGTACCAGAAATTGCAGTAACAATGCAATTCGCAATTGATAACTGGAAAGAAACAGAAACTAAATTAGAAAGTGTTTATAATGACTTAAACTCTGATAAGTTGCCTAATGCGTTTCCCTTTTCTTCTGTTAGAGTCTTAGCGCCAATTCCTCGAGCGTATCATTGGGCTGACGGAAGTGCTTATGTAACTCACGTAGAACTAGTTCGAAAAGCTAGAAATTCTGAATTACCTGAATCTTTTTGGACAGATCCATTAATGTATATGGGAGCTTCTGACGCATTTATTGGAGCAAATGATGACATTGAAATCGAAAATGAAGATTGGGGTATTGACTTTGAATCGGAAGTAGCTGTTATTACAGATGATGTTCCTGCAGGAACTAATTCAGAAGATGCTTTAAAACATATTAAGTTAATCACCATTATTAACGATGTGTCTTTACGTAATTTAATACCAAATGAGCTATCCAAACAATTTGGATTCTATCAATCTAAACCTTGGACATCATTTGCACCTGTGGTTGTAACTCCAAATGAACTTGCTGATAGCTGGAAAAATGCAAAACTTCATTTGCCACTACATTCAACCTTAAATGGAAATCTTATTGGTTCGCCAAATGCTGGGATTGATATGACTTTTGACTTTGGTCAATTAGTTGCACATGCTTCTAAAACTCGTTCATTAATGGCTGGAACAATTATTGGCTCAGGAACAGTTGCAAATCAAGGAAGTCTCGATGGTTCTAGCTGTCTAGCAGAGGTTAGATGTTTAGAAATAATAAAAGATGGAAAAGCCTCTACTCCATTTATGAGTTTTGGGGACAGAATAGAAATTGAAATGAAAGATAATGATGGTAAGTCAATTTTTGGTAAAATAAATCAAATTATAAAAGAGTATAAAAAATAACTGTTGTAAAAAGGCATTTGGCAAGTTTGGGTTTTAGATATAATTTAAAGATGATTTTGTTCTTTTCAAAGTTTCGTATTTAATTTTAAAAAAAAAGTTTTCATAATTCCAAACTTGCCAAGCGCCGAAACAGCGCGTTACTTTTGAGACAATCTACATTATACTTTCTCATATATTAATCCCCATCAAAATCATGAAAATCAATTGGATACTACTTATTGGATTAGCTATAGGGATTCTAGTTTTAATTTGTTTTTTGATAAGAAAAAACGATAAAGACAAAAAAGACTATACTAATTTCTTAAACCAAGATTTTAAAAAACAAGAAGAACAAGAGTCCGACTTAAACGATGAAAGTTACTAAGCATTCCCTTTTTTGAACTGCAATTTTAATCGATCCTAATTTCTATTTGAGTACCATTCGACCAGAAAAATTCTCAAAAACATCTATTATTTTCGGCGAGTATCAATTAAATGAATGATTTTCCAATTTGAAGTTACTGCAATCTGATCTTTAAACAAAGTGAATGAATTAACTCCTTTGTGACTCAGTTTACCGTTACTGTAAAATTCATAAGGTGTCCATACGTGGGCTAAACTTCCTTCTATTTGAACTGAATAAGACAATATTTTTTCATGAAATACAGTTCCTTTTGGAATATTGGCTATTGCTATAAAAAACGCATCTGGATCGCTATTCTCTAATTAAGCACTTCCTTCTTTCTCTGAAATGGTTTCTAAAATCATTTTTTTATCACAAAGAGATTTTAACGTCATTGTATCTTTGGCATGAAAAGCCAAGAAAAATTTTTCAATTGCATTTTGCGCTTCCTTATTTTGTGCTTGAATACAGTTACTTACAGTTAGAAATAATAATACAATAATAGTTCTCATAGCAGATGATTTACGAGTTTTTGAATACAAAAACTTTAGTTAGACATTAAAGAATAAAAATATTCATTTTAGTACCTTTACAAACTTAAATATAAAATTATGTCTGTAGCTAAAAAAGATTATAAAAGAATTACAACTAAATCGTTGATTGAAATGAAAGCCAATGGCGAAAAAATTTCAATGCTAACAGCTTATGATTTTACAATGGCAAAAATTGTAGATACCGCAGGAATTGATGTGATTCTTGTAGGTGATTCGGCATCAAATGTAATGGCGGGTCATGAAACTACATTGCCAATTACACTTGACCAAATGATTTACCATGCTTCATCTGTAGTACGCGCCATAGAAAGAGCACTTGTTGTGGTTGATTTACCCTTTGGTAGTTATCAATCAGACCCAAAAGAAGCCTTACGATCTGCTATTAGAATCATGAAAGAAAGCGGTGGTCATGCTGTTAAACTTGAAGGCGGTAAAGAAATTAAAGACTCTATAAAAAAAATATTGAATGCTGGAATTCCGGTTATGGGACATTTAGGTCTTACGCCGCAATCAATTTATAAATTTGGTACATATACCGTTCGAGCCAAAGAAGAAGAAGAAGCGGACAAACTAATTGAGGATGCTAAATTACTTGAAAAATTAGGCTGTTTTGCATTAGTTCTTGAAAAAATACCAGCTCATTTAGCCGAAAAAGTAGCGCAAAGCATTTCTATTCCGGTTATCGGTATTGGTGCAGGCGGTGGTGTAGACGGTCAAGTACTGGTAATTCATGACATGCTAGGGATGAATAATGAATTTAGTCCACGTTTTTTAAGACGCTATATGGATTTATACAAAGAAATGACAGCTGCAATAGGGCAATATGTTACGGATGTAAAGTCAAGTGATTTCCCTAATGCAAACGAACAATATTAAATATAGACCACATAGATTATCAGACTATTTAGATTGTTAGAATAAAAAAATGAAATGCATCGATTTAAAGATTTAGAAATTTGGAAAAAAAGTAGATTTTTTTGTTCAAAAATTTACACAGTGACTTCGTCTTTTCCTAACGAAGAAAAATTTGGACTAACAAAGTCTAACCAGTCTAAAAATCTAACAATCTAAAATATCCAAATGAAAATAGTTTCTGATAAAAATAACTTACAAATTCTACACGAAGACAACCATTTAATTGTAGTGAACAAACGTGTAGGCGATATTGTGCAAGGTGATAAAACGGGTGACAAACCTTTGTCTGATGTGGTTAAAGAATACATAAAAGATAAATACAATAAACCAGGTGAAGTATTTCTAGGAGTGGTACATAGGCTTGACAGACCTACAACAGGAATTGTAGTTTTTGCTAGAACCAGCAAAGCGTTGACTAGAATGAATGAGCTGTTTAGTAACCGAGAGACTCAAAAAACCTATTGGTGTGTGGTAAAAAACAAACCCTTACAGGATACGGATAAACTCGTGCACTATCTTAAAAGAAACGAAAAAAACAACAGCTCAAAAGCACATTTAAAAGAAGTTCCTGATAGTAAACTAGCAAGTTTAGATTATAAAATTATTAAGGAACTCAATAATTATTATGCGTTAGAAATAAATCTTCATACTGGCAGACACCATCAAATTAGAGCGCAACTCGCTGCCATAAATACGCCCATAAAAGGAGATTTAAAATATGGTTTTGACAGGAGCAATCCAGACGGTGGCATTCATTTGCACGCCCGAAAATTAGTATTCACCCACCCAGTCTCTAAAGAAGTAACTACCATTATTGCTCCCACACCAGATGATGCTATATGGAATGCAATTTAATAAGCAGCATATTTATACAAGGAGTAACAAAATTTACTTTTTAGCTACTAACAGTACATAAAGAGTCTAGTTAGTTTATTTGTTTAGCTAATTATACGATATCTTATTCTAAAAGAATACTGTAATATTTAAAATCTAAATTGTGAATCAATCTGACATAAGTACTCGTAAAGAATCTTTGAAAAAATTACTGCAAGTCATCATAAACCATGAAGAAGCAATAATAAAAGCTTTGTATGATGATTTTAAAAAACCTGCTTTTGAGGCTGTTTTAACTGAAACTAATTATGTTATCAGCGACTTAAAAGAAACTATTAAAAATATAAATTCTTGGGCAAAGCCAAAAAAAGTTAGGTCTTCCATACTTAATTTTCCTTCCTCAGATTATATTTACAGTGAACCTTACGGACATGTTTTAATTTTAGCTCCTTGGAATTATCCGTTTCAGCTCGCCTTATGTCCTCTTGTAGCAGCTGTAGCCGCAGGAAATAGAGTAACACTAAAACCCTCTGAGCTTACTCCTAATACTTCACACATCATTTCAAAAATTATTAGTGAAGCCTTTGCCGTAAAAGATGTCGTTGTCATAACTGGCGATGCCACCGTGGCAACACAATTATTGAGCAAACGTTGGGATTATATCTTCTTTACAGGAAGTGTTTCTGTAGGGAAAATTGTTGCTCAAGCCGCTGCTGTTCATCTTACGCCAGTTACCTTAGAACTAGGAGGAAAAAGCCCTTGTATTGTAGATGAAACGGCTAATTTACAACTTAGCGCGCGCCGAATTGTATGGGGAAAAATCATCAATGCTGGACAAACCTGTGTAGCACCTGATTATATTTTGGTTCACCAAAAAGTAAAAAAAGAATTCACAACTTATTTGATTCAAGAAATTGAAAAAGCACTAGGTACAAATCCTGAGCAATCACCAGACTTTGCTCGAATTGTAAATTTAAAAAACTGGCAGCGATTAAATGATTTATTAAGTAGTGAAACCATTTTATACGGAGGACAGACAAATAAAGACACGCTATACATTGCCCCTACTTTACTAGACGAGCCTAAAAGTACAAGTCCAGTAATGAATGAGGAAATTTTTGGCCCTATATTACCTATCTTATCTTTCCAAAGTAAAACAGATTTAGAAAGAATAATCAAAAAATATGAAAAGCCATTAGCACTATACATTTTTAGTACTAATAAATCATTCATTGATGAACTGCTACATAACTATTCTTTTGGTGGCGGTTGTGTCAATGATACCGTAGTACATCTGGTAAACAATAGATTGCCGTTTGGTGGTGTGGGTCATTCCGGACTAGGTGCCTATCACGGAAAATTAAGTTTTGATATATTTTCACATAAAAAAGCAATTGTAAAGCGTGGTACTTGGCTTGATTTACCCATCCGCTATGCTCCGTACAATGAAAAACTAAAAATGATTCGGAAATTATTAAAACTGATTTAAAAGTATTTAACCTTAAAACTAAACATTAATTAATAACCATTAACCTAATTATAAAATGAATGCAAATGTAAAAAAACGTATTGATGAAATTAAATCACAAGGCTACAATATAGATTTTGGCGATGTATTTAATCAAACTATAGAAAACTATAAAAAAATTGCTATGTATGGCGGTCTTGTACTTTTTATGTTTTTTGTTGTTTTTGTATTAGGTCTTAGTGGCATTTTTTCAGTGATTTTTGGAACCGATGAAGCTTTAACAATTTTAAAATCAGAAGATTTTAAACCTGAAAATTTAGATCTTTATGGCTTATTAATTTTATCCTTAATAAGTATTGCCATTGGCACATTAGTAAGTCCTTTTATAGCTGGATTATTTAAAATGGCTCATAACGCAGATAAAGATGAAGAATTTCATGTATCAACCATGTTTCATTATTACAAATCACCGTATTTTCAGGAGATTGTTATTGCTACATTTTTACTAAGTGTTTTAGACAGCTTGATCCGTGGAGCTCTAAACTATGTAGAAATACCTTTGTTAGGAGCTGTAATATCAGTTATAATTTCATTATTTACGTTTTTAACTATTCCTTTAATAATTTTTGGAAATTTAAAAGCTATTAATGCTATAGAAAGTAGTGTAATTGTTGTGGCTAAACAACCACTTATATTATTTGCTCTCTTGATTGTTGGGATAATAGCTGTAATCTTAGGGATTTTTGGCTGTTGTATTGGGATTCTTTTTACCATTCCTTTTATATACGCTATGATTTTTGTAATTTACAAATACATTATTGGTTTTCCTGAAAATATAGAAGAGGAAGTACCTACAAATTTTGAATCTTTTTAATAAAAAACAAAGCCAAAATTGATTTCGAAATCAATTTTGGCTTTATCAAATAAAACTAGCTATCTGTTTTTTTTATATTAAGTAAGCTATACTCATAATTGCAACAGCTAACTTAGAGCACTTGCAGTTATCCCATAAGTGTTTAAGGTCAAAAACCTAAATTTGTCTTGAATAATATATATAAATAACCGTAGCGCAATAATTCTAAATTGAATCTCTGCTACAAGCTAAATCTAATAAAATAAAGATAACAGTACCATTTGCAGAGAATTAAATAAATCAATACCCAAAAGCAGTGCCTATTCTGGTGAATATAATACTTTAACCACCCAAAGAAAGAGGTGTAAACGACATAAAAAAAATATATTTTTTTATGTTAATACCAAGTTTTAAGAAAGCTATCTTCGGTAAAACAATCTTAAGTAAGTAAGGTTGGTGTTAATTTCAGAACGTCGGAAATTAAAAGGTAAATTAATAGTTATTTATGAAACCATCCATAAAAGTATATGGGATTCAAAACATAGTAACTGAATCGAGCACAAACTTTTATGATATTTTACCAAGAATTGAAACATGGTAAAAGCAACCAAAGAAGAAGTACTATAAAGGTCACTCCTGTAGCACATTTCAACCGTAAACATATACATGAGCGGCCAGCAGTTATTGAACAGAGAAAAAGAATTGGAGATTTGGAAACTGACTTGATATTAGGAAAAATCAATAAAACAGCCGTAATAGTCTTAAAAAAAAGAATTACGTTAATTACTATGGTAGATAAGTCTTAGAAAAAAAAATTACAAGTCCCCGAGAAAATAATTGAAAGACTTTCCAGATACAATTCCAGCAATATTAAAAAATCAACTTTTGACAACGGGAAACAGTTTACTTGATATACTGAACTTGCATAGATATTCAATCTAAAAACATACTATATAACATCGTATACTTCGCAAAAAAATAGTTCAGTAAAAAACAAAATCAGTTTTATTGGACGCTTTTTTCCAAAGAAAACGGATTTGAGAAATGTAACTAACGAAAGAGTTAATTAAGTAGAATTTTCAATAAATAAGGTACCTCTTAGAAAATTCAATTACCTTAGTTCTATTGAAAATCCCAAAAATAAGTTAGTTACACTTATGATGTGAACACAGCGTTAAAAAATTTTATAAAAAAATTTTAATCCCTACATTTGGAGTTAAAGGAATCATATATTTAAACAATGTACAAAAAAAGCTATTTAATCAGTATTGTATTGCTAATTTGTTTGCAAATCACAAATGCACAACAGCCTCAAAAACTTAATTCAGTTGAAATTTACAATCAAATTGAGAAACTCAATTTTCTAGGCTCAGTTTTATACATTGCTGCCCACCCTGATGATGAGAACACAAGACTTATTTCTTTTCTTGCCAATGATCAAAAGGCTCGCACTGCTTACCTGTCTTTAACCAGAGGAGATGGTGGACAAAATTTAATTGGTACACAATTACGAGAATTACTGGGTGTTATTCGAACACAAGAACTTATAGAAGCTAGAAAAATAGATGGTGGCGAACAATTTTTCTCGAGAGCGAATGATTTTGGATTCTCAAAAAATCCATCTGAGACCTTATCCATTTGGGAAAAAGAAAAAGTATTGGCTGATGTAATTTGGGCCATTCGAAAATTCCAACCAGATGTAATTGTAAATCGCTTTGATCACAGATCTCCGGGAACTACACACGGGCATCACACTGCATCAGCCATGTTAAGCGTTGAAAGTTTTAAGATGGCTAATGATCCAACTGTTTTTCCAGAGCAATTACAATTTGTAAAACCTTGGCAAACTAAAAGACAATTTTTTAATACTTCGTGGTGGTTTTATGGTACCATGGAAAAATTCAATGCTGCTGATAAAACCAATTTAATTAGCCTTCAAACGGGAACATATTATAGTAATCTCGGGAAATCAAACCAAGAAATTGCTGCATTAAGTCGCAGTCGTCATCAATCGCAAGGTTTTGGTAGTACAGGTGCACGCGGCGAGGAGACTGAATATTTAGAATTCATAAATGGAGAAGCTTTAACCGATAAAAAATCTCTTTTTGAAGGTGTAGATACCTCATGGAATCGTGTCAAAGGAGGCGCTCCTATTGGCGAACTTCTCGCAATCATAGCAAAAGAATTTGATCACAAAAACCCATCGGCAAGTATTCCAAATTTGGCTAAAGCCTATACCATGATGCAAGTCTTAGAGCCTAATCAATGGTCACCGGTGAAAGCAGCCGCAATAAAAGAAATCATTGCAGCATGTGCCGGTTTATACCTAGAGGCAGTGTCCCAAAACCAAGAAGCAACTCCTGGAAGTACCGTAAAATTAAAACTGGAAGCAATAAATAGAAGTACAATTCCTATAGAGTTGATTAGTGTTAAAACAATACCAAATAATACCATTTCTAGTCAAAATCAAGATTTAAAATACAACCAGCTCAAAACAATAAATCTAGATTTTAAACTTCCTGAAACCCTAAATTATACACAACCGTATTGGCTGCAAGAGGCGGGTACAACTGGAATGTATACTGTAAACGAACAAAATAAAAGAGGCCTTCCTGATATTTTAAGAGAAACGAAAATAGAATTTACTATGCTAATAAATGGAATTGAAATTCCATACGAGCGCACCATTGTTTACAAATACAATGATGACGTAAAAGGTGAAATATACAATTATCTTGATGTTGTTCCAGATGTAACAACTGCAATTACAGATAAGGTTTTGCTTTTTAAGGATACAAAAACTAAACAAGTAAGTGTTAAAATTAAAGCTGGTAAAGATAATATTAAAGGAAACTTACAGCTTGAACTTCCAAAAAACTGGATTGTAATGCCTCAAAATATTCCGTTTTCATTTGAAAAAAAGGGAATGGAGCAAATTTTTTATTTTGATGTTACAGCTCCCAAAAAAGCAGAGGAAACAATAGCCAAAAGTGTTGCAATCATTGATAATAAAAGATTTGATAAAGAACAAATTATCATTTCTTACGATCATATTACAAAACAGCAAGTACTACAAACTGCATCTGCCAAATGTATCAAAACAGACTTAAAAACAAATGAAGAAAGAATTGCTTACATTATGGGTGCTGGAGATGAAGTCCCAAACAGCTTGACACAATTAGGATATAAAGTAACATTAATCAAAGCAGATGAAATTACACCCGAAAAGCTAGAAAAATTTGACGTTGTAATGACAGGAGTTAGAGCTTACAATACCATAAACGCATTGGTTAACAAACAAGCAATCCTTTTTGATTTCGTAAAAAACGGAAAAACAATGATTGTTCAATATAATACCGCTGGTGATTTAGTAACTAATGAAATTGCACCTTATCCTTTAAAATTATCTCGAGATCGTGTCACTGAAGAAGATGCCGAAATACGATTTTTGGCTCCAAATCATCCCGTCATGAATTATCCAAATACAATAACGGAACAAGATTTTAAGGGTTGGAAACAAGAGCAAGGTTTATACTACCCAAATGAATTTGACAAGGCGTTTACCCCTATTTTTTCATCAAATGATAAAGGAGAAACACCTAAAAATGGTGCGTTATTAATTGCGCCTTATGGCAAAGGACATTATGTATACACAGGCATTAGTTTTTTTAGGGAACTACCAGAAGGTGTTGCGGGTGCTTATAAATTAATCTCAAATATTATCTCTTTAAAGCCTTCGCAAACCATATCCATTCAAAACAACAAGCTCTAATTTATCACTATGGAACCATTGAAACAAAAAACTTGGAAAAAAAATTATACATGGGTATTGGTGGCTAATGCTATCTACATTGCTATTTTTTGTCTTATTATGAAATTATACTCTTAAACTATGCAATTATTTGATTGGATTATATTAATCGTTACGCTACTTTTTATAGTTGTTTATGGCGCTTGGAAAACAAAAGGAAGTAAAAACGTTGAAGATTTTATTTTAGGTAACAATGAAACTCCTTGGCATGTTGTAGGACTTTCTGTAATGGCAACTCAAGCGAGTGCTATTACTTTTTTGTCTACTCCCGGACAGGCTTACCATGACGGTATGGGTTTTGTGCAGTTTTATTTTGGTTTACCTATTGCCATGGTTATTATTTGTGTAACCTTTATTCCGTTGTACCACAAGTACAAAGTGTATACAGCCTACGAGTATCTCGAAAAACGATTTGATTTAAAAACACGCTCTCTTGCTGCCATACTTTTTCTATTTCAAAGAGGTCTAGGAACTGGATTAACTATTTATGCTCCCGCAATAATTCTATCTGCTATACTCGGTTGGAACCTGACTTATATGAATATTATAATTGGTTTCTTGGTAATTATTTACACGTTTTCTGGAGGGACAAAAGCTGTAAATGTGACCCAAAAACAACAGATGTTTGTAATCATGTCTGGAATGTTTATCACATTCTTTCTTATTCTGTATTATTTACCTAATGATATGACATTTTCTAGTGCTCTTCATATTGCAGGTGCCAATGATAAAATGAACATTGTCAATTTCTCTTTTGATCCCGAAGAAAAATATACTTTTTGGAGTGGTATAACAGGCGGTTTTTTCTTGGCACTAGCCTATTTTGGAACAGATCAATCCCAAGTGGGTCGCTACTTATCGGGTAAATCTGTACGAGAAAGTCAAATGGGACTGATTATGAACGGACTTTTAAAAGTTCCTATGCAGTTTTTTATATTACTTACTGGTGTCATGGTTTTTGTTTTTTTTCAATTTAATCCAGTGCCTTTAAATTTTAATCCAAATAATAAAACATTGATTGAAAAATCAGCATACAAAGGAGAGTACAACGCATTAGAGCAAAAACTGAATGATCTATCTGAAGATAAAAAAGTAATCAACTTACTATATATCGATCAGTTAAACCAAGATTATGACAATCCTATATTGAGAAAAGAATTGGTTGCTTTATCTAATAAAGAAAAAGATTTAAGAGACAAAGCCAAAGAAATCATTCTAAAAGCAGATAGTAACAGCGAAACCAATGATAAAGATTATGTGTTTTTTCATTTTATTCTTAATTATTTGCCCAAAGGTCTTATTGGGTTATTATTGGCTGTAATAATATCAGCGGCTATGTCTTCCACTGCCTCAGGACTTAATGCTCTAGCATCTACAACAGCAATCGATATTTATAAAAGAAATGTAAAAGGTGAAAAATCAGAAAAACATTATTTGTATGCTACTAAGTTTTTTACTCTCTTGTGGGGTGTAATTGCCATTCTTTTTGCTTGTGTTGGAACTTTATTTGAAAATTTAATTCAATTAGTAAACATTATTGGATCTATATTTTACGGAACCGTTTTAGGTATTTTTCTAGTAGGTTTCTATATAAACAAAGTACAATCTAAAGCTATTTTTTATAGCGCGGTGTTAAGTCAACTTACCATTTTTATTATTTACTACTACGCCATTTATGTGTATCCTAGTGGGCAGGAAAAATTAGGTTATTTATGGCTGAATTTCATTGGCGCTATGCTAACTATAATTATTTCATTGCTATTTCAGTTTACAATTTTTAGAAACTCCCAAAAAGAAGTAGCGCACTAAATACTGTGCTTATTCCTGATAAAAAATCTTATTCTTGTTTTATAGTTTTAAAACCAGAATAAGATTTTTTTATTTTATCTTCATTCACAAACTATTTGAATACGAGAAAGCTAAAAAATTTAGATTCGTCCCTTCCAATGGATTTTATCAAATTTTCAACTTGAATACATGAAGTTGCGCAATAAACTTTAAACAGATTATTCAATAAGAAAGTAGCTTGCTGAAAATCCCATACTCCAAAATTATCCCCTATAAAAAAATCCCGAACTACTATAGTAATTCGGGATTTTTATAATTTGTTTTGCAATTAGCTTTTACTCCACTCTGCAATGCTATCTTTATTCATTTTTACATAATCTTGATTTTTTGCAATTTCTGCTGCTGCAAGAGAAGCTTTTGCAGTTTCAACAGCTCCTTTTTTATCGCCTAATTTTGCTTGAATCAAAGATTTTAATCTGTTGTACCAAAATGGCTTTTCTTTTGTCAAGTCTAAAGCTTTGTTTACATATTCTAACCCTTTAGCATTATCCCCATTTGATTGGAATAAAAACTGAGCTGCAGAGAAATAATCTCCTGCCGATGGACCTGCCAACACTTTGTCTATATTAGCAGTAGTTTTTTGCTGTGTAGGAACTTCAAATTTTACTGCTGCATATGAATTTTCCCAATACATTTCTAAAAAGGCAAAGTTATTATCTAAGGCACTCAATCCAATGGTAAAAGTCTCTACTTTTTTGTTCAATACTTCTGGACTAACAGTTGTTTTTAAAGCAATATTTTCTTCTTTCCATTCTTCTGGATTTCCCCAGTTATCAGTAGTTTTATAGAAAATAACATCCCAACTTTCAATTTTTGGAATCGTAAATAATGAATATTTACCCTTTTTTAAAGTTTTTCCATCAATAATTACATCGTCACTAAAAGAAACAATTGTATTTTCATTTGCTCCTGTTCTCCACACTTTTCCAAATGGAATTAAATTACCAAAAACTACTCGGCCTTTTGCACTTGGTCTAGAATATACAACCTCAACATCAGTCAAACCTACGGCTTGTGTTATTGTAGATTTTGGACTCGATTGCGGTGTTTTTAATTGTGCCTCGGCACTTAACCCAGCCACAAAAAGGGCCAGCGCGATAATCATTTTTTTCATGGTTTTTTATTTTATGAGCTTCAAATTTACAAATTCAACAGCTTTCAAATGTTAATTATTTCCTAATTTAGATTTGATTTCCTGGACTAATTCGAAATTCAATTCGTTAAAATGATTGATGATCACATCTGCAATTGACAAATCTTGAGCAGCAGAATGTACACTGTTATAACCCACACAAAAAATTCCAGCTGCATTTGCAGCTTTTATGCCATTAGTACTATCTTCAATGACGATACAATTTTCTTTTTGGGCAATTGAGAGGCTTGCGGCATGTTCAAAAATAGCTGGATGTGGTTTTGATTGTACAAAATCTTCCCCGCTTATTTTATGCGTAAAATAGTCGTGCAACTTAAACCTATTAAAAACACGTTCAATGGTCACCTTAGATGCTGACGAGGCCAAAATTAATTGTATCCCATTTTGATGTAATTCTTTGATTAAATTTTCAACACCTTCTAGCAATTCTAAATCAGCCTTACTATCAAAAGCATCATTAAAAATAGTACGTTTCCGCTGAATTAATTCCTCTACTTCTTGGTCAATTGTAAATAACTCTTTCAATTTCTGAAAGGTATTTCGTGTGGAAAAACCCGTAAACGAAGTGTACATTTCCTCGGTAACAGCAATATTTAGCTCTTCAAATTGCTTGAAATACGCGTAGCGGTGAACCGGCTCTGTATCTACGATTACGCCATCCATGTCGAAAATTACTGTTTGTATCATTTTAAATTATGAGTTATGAATTATGAATCACTAAAAAGAGAACTAAAAAACGGAACACTATTTTTTTAGCAAGTAGCGTATCACGGTTTCTGCGGCATACAAGCCAAATAATCCTGGCATGTAACTATTGGTTCCGTAAAACGATTTTTTATAATTAGATCCGTCGGTCATTCTCAAACTAGATTCGTCTTGGATTTCAGAGGAGAAAACAACTTTTAATTTATCTATTTTTAACTCTTTCAAGCGTCTGCGAATGGTTTTGGCAAAAAAGCAATTTACAGTATTCGTAATATCAGTCACTTTTACTTTAGAGGCTTCCATTTTTCCACCTGCACCCATACTGCTGATGATTTTCACTCTTTTGCGTTTTGCTGCAACGATTAAATTTAGTTTTGGCGTCACACTATCAATACAATCCAAAACATAATCAAACTCCTCCGTAACAATCTCAAAAGCACGCTCAGGTGATAAAAATTCTTGTACGCTTGTTAATTGCAAATCTGGGTTAATATCCATCAATCTATCGCCAACGATAGTGATTTTTGGTTGTCCAACTGTAGAGTGTAAAGCTGGCAATTGTCTGTTAATATTGGTAATATCTACCACATCCCCATCTACAATTGTCATTTTGCCTACTCCGGCTCTCGCCAAAAATTCAGCAGCAAATGAGCCTACGCCTCCTAATCCTACCACTAATACGTTTGCATTTTGTAAATTAGCCAAACCTTCTTTTTTAAATAAAAGTTCTGCTCGTTCTGTCCATTCTGCCATTTTTTTATGTTTAAAAGTGTTTTATTTATATGTGATCCAATTAAAATTGAATTCCAAAAACAGTACTAAAGTTATTATTTATTATTTTTTGAATTTGTTTGACTGTGGTTTCTTTGTATTGGGCAGCACGTTCATAAACGGCTTCTATCCCATCTTCTACAGTATCGGTTTCTAGAAAAAAACGATCTTGGGGAATGCTTTTAAAAACCGACTCTAAAGCTGGATTACGTAACAAATATTTTCCAAAAGAAAGGTAAAATCCCTGCTCTAACAATTGCTTAGCTACAATTGCATTTTTAGAAAATCCATGAATTATGATGGGAACTGAGATGTTGAGCTTTCTTTTAATGACAATCAATTCATCAAAAGCAGCCACACAATGAATGACAACTAGTTTATTGTATTTTTGTGCTAAAAGCAACTGCTTTTCAAAAACCAACTGCTGCAATTCTAGCGGGATTTCAATGCGTTTATCCAACCCACATTCGCCTACTGCAAGACAATTGGATTGTTGTAATTGTGTTTCAATGATTTTCAAATCAGCGTCAACTCGTTCTTCTGTAATGTACCAAGGATGAATCCCAATAGAATAAAAAGGGAATTTCGCATCAAATTCATGAGGATATTGATTAACCAACTCCAGTATTCCAGGTTGATTTGTAGAGTGATGCGTATGTAAATTAAAAAAATCCATTACTCGCGAAACTTTTTAACACCAGCCTTAATAGCTATACTCAAATCATTTTCTAATGGAACTAAGGGACAAGAATAATCGGGATTATAGGCACAATACGGATTGTAGGCCTTGTTAAAATCTATTGTAATGAGATCCCCTTCTGGTATTTGTAAATCTATGTATCGCCCGCCAAGGTAACTTTCATGACCTGATGTTGTATCCGAAAATGGTAGAAATAAGTAATTAACGTATTCCTTTTGTTTAGACAACTCTATATTTTGATATACATTTAACTTAAATTCCTGATCATCCATAGTAAAATAAACTTCACCGTATTTAATGTAAGTTGGTTTTCTATCGGTTGATGTTTTCATTAAAAAAGGTTTCTCGCTAGGTGTTTTAACTAATTTTGCAGTCACAAAATAAGTTGGGTTTGCAGGAAAAAATTCCAAATATTTAAAAACTGCTAAATCCTGTGCCGTGAGCGGACTTTTTTCTGGATTTGAATACTGTGCGTTTAATTCTTGTTGAAACTGAGCTACGGCATCAGCATTATAAGACTCTTGCGCCGCAACAAAAGTGAGTTGTAAACATAAAAAAAAGGACAGTACAGTTTTCAATGGTTTGATTTTTATGCAAAAATAGTGTAAAAGTTACAATACCACAACGAAAATTAAGGAGCAAGAAACGTTATGAAAAGCCTATTCCTTAGCCCAGATAGCAGCGAAAATCCTTGTATTTTTTTCTTTTCGAAAAAATACAAGATTGTAGCGAATAGCTGGAAAAAGCTCCTAAAAAACATTGTAAATTTGCAACTCACAAAACTACTTTATGCTGCAAACTGCTTTTCAACGCTATATCAATAATTTTAGAGGATTTACCAGAGAAATTTGGATCCTTACCTTAATTACTTTTATTAATCGTGCCGGAACCATGGTGCTTCCGTTTTTATCTAAATATTTAAAGGAGGATTTACAATTTACTTACGCGCAAGTGGGATGGATAATGGTGGCTTTTGGCTTTGGATCCATGCTTGGCTCTTGGTTGGGAGGTAAATTATCAGACAAAATAGGGTTTTACAAAATTATGATATTCAGCTTATTCACTAGCGGACTATTGCTTTTTATGGTACAATATATAAGAACATTTTGGGGATTGTGTGCCGGAATGTTTGTGATCATGACCGTTGCTGATATGTTTCGTCCCGCCATGTACGTTTCACTAGCTACCTATGCAAAACCTGAAAATCGTACCAGAGCCTTGACATTAGTGCGCCTTGCGGTGAACCTTGGCTTTACGGCAGGACCAGCATTGGGTGGGTTAATCATCATGAATATGGGCTATAGCGGCTTATTTTGGGTAGATGGGAGTTCTTGTATCATCTCTATTTTAATTTTTACACTGCTCGTAAAAGAACGCAAAAAACCATCTGATTTGAATAGCAGCACTAGTGAAACTGAGATTCCAGCATCAGTTTTCAAAGACAAAATATTTTGGATTTTTCTTTTTGTATGCTTTATAACTGCAGTTTTGTTTTTCCAACTTTTTACCACTTTACCGCTGTATCACAATGAAAAATTTGGATTAACGGAGTTTCAAAGCGGACTTTTATTGTCCCTGAATGGGCTTTTAATTTTCTTTCTAGAAATGCCCATTGTAAGTTTTAGCCAAAGAAAAAATATCAAAAAACTTAAGATAATCCTTTGGGGTTCCTTACTTATGGCACTTAGTTTTTACGTTTTATTATTTAATATGTGGGCTGGTGTTCTTGTTATTAGCATATTGTTCATCACTTTTGGCGAGATGTTTATATTTCCATTCTCCAATTCCTTTGCCCTTAGTAGAGCACCAAAAGGTCATGAGGGACGTTACATGGCATTGTTTACCATGAGTTTTAGTTTGGCGCATATTGCCAGTTCAAAAACAGGTTTGGAAATTATTGACAGTTGGGGTTATCAAGCAAATTGGTTCATTATGGGAACACTTGGGATTTTTGCCGTTGCAGGTTGCATGTGGTTGCAAAAACTAGTTCAGCAGGAAAAACGATCTAAATAATTTTATAATTTGGGCGTGACCCTAATCCAAAAAGGGGCTTATCAACATAGCGTTGAATAAGCCCCTTTTTTAGATTACGGTCGGGCTATCCGCACCGCTGCGGCGGTTTGCCCCTATCCCTCACGCGGCCCAACCTGAAACACTAAAACAATATATAACAGATATTTAGACTATTTGAAAACATACAACCCATTACAAAAACTATAATTTTAGTTAAATAACTATAAAAATAGTTTTCAAACTATAAAAATAGTTGTAAGTTTGAATCAAATAAAAAACATCATGCAAAAACTGACTAATAAAGAAGAGGAAATCATGCACATATTATGGAAGCTCAAAAAAGCTTTTGTAAAAGAAATCTTGGCCGAAATCACCGAGGAGCAACCGCATTACAACACGCTCTCTACTATAGTGCGCAATCTTGAAGAAAAAGGATTTGTATCACACAATGCCTTTGGGAACACACACCAATACTTTCCCGTAGTATCCCTTGAAGAGTACAGAAAACGTTTTATGCACACTGCTATTGATCATTACTTTAACAGTTCTTATAAAAATATGGTAAGCCATTTTGCCAAAGAAGAAAAAATATCAGCTGCTGAATTACGTGAAATTTTGGCCATGATTGAGCAACAAGAACAAAACAACTAAGCTATTTAAAACCAACTAACCAAAAAATAAAACCAGCATGGAAGCACTTTACTTATATCTCATAAAATCCAGCGGCTTACTAGCACTTTTTTTTGTAGCGTATCATTTTTTACTGCGCAAAGAAACTTTTTTTACTAGTAACCGATGGTTTTTAGTATTGGGTTTATTCACTTCGGTTGTTTTGCCATTGGTGGCTTTTACAAAAATTGTCTGGGTTGAACCAAGCACCAACACCATTGACTGGTCCCAAATTCCACTAACCACCAGTTCTGAAAAGGATATTTCGGAAATCAATTGGTACTTAGTTATTGGAATGCTATACGCCATTGGCATGCTTCTTTTTATACTAAAACTTGCATTTGATTTTTATAGTTTACACCGTGTATTAAAAGGAAAACACTTTAAAAATCAAGCTGATTTTAAATACATTGACACCACAGAAAACATAGCGCCCTTCTCTTTTTTTAAAACTATTGTTTATAATTCCACGTTGTACAGCAAAGCCGAATTAGAAAATATTTTGGAGCATGAAAAAGTACACAGTGAGCAAAATCACACTGTTGACGTATTAATTTCAAGACTGTTTTGTATTGTTTTTTGGTTCAATCCCTTTATCTGGTTGTACAAAAAAGCAATATTGCAAAATCTAGAATTCATTGCAGATAGTGAAGCCACTAAAAAAATAACCGACAAAAAAGCGTATCAATTCACGCTCTTAAAAATAACAACACACGAAAATTGTGTTGCCATTACCAATCATTTTTATCAATCATTAATCAAAAAACGAATCGTTATGTTAAACAAAAATCAATCAAAAAAATGGAATTCATGGAAATATGCAGTAATTGTTCCAGCTCTAGTAGCGTTTGTACTTTTATTTCAAATTGAAGTAATTGCACAAGAGAAAAAACAAGTTACAAAAGAGAACACCTTAAACTCAGTCCACTTTGAATTAGAAATAAACGCTACGTCTACGAAAGAAGAACTAAATGCTCAAAAAGATTTATTTAAAGAAGATTTTGGAATTCAACTAGCTTTCACTGACTTAATATACAATAGTAGCAATGAAATTATTCAACTAAAAGCTGAAATAAAAAGTAACAACAATGAAAGAAAAATATATAGCGTTAAAGGAACAACACCTATAAAGCCTTTTAAAATATTTGCTAAAACCGAAAATGATAAAAAAGTTATTTTTGGTTTCAAAGCTGATAAACAGAAAAATAGTCAACTGAGTAATCATTTTAAAGCCACAGAAAAGAATGGTGAAAAAATTGAAATTAAACTAAATGAAGGCAATTCAGGAACAAACGAATCCAATCACGAGGATTATTTATCTATTAATAATTTTAAAAAAGATGGAGTAGAATATTTACTAGTTATCAATGGAGTTAAACAATCAAAAGATCACCCCATTCGCTTGCCATTTAATGATGAAATAGTAAGTCAAACGATATTAGAATCACAGGAAGCTATTGCTAAGTATGGATCTGATGCTGCAAATGGAGCGTGTGAAATTATAACTTCAAAGACTACAATTAAAAATAAAAAACGCAAACAAAAAAACAGCAAATATCCTGAAAATGATGATGCTGATATTTATACCACAGTTATAGCAACTGAAGTACCAGAATTAAAACTTGATAAAGACAATATTAAATCATCAAATAATGACCAAAACACTGCAAAAACTTTAGAAATGACATTTTCTAAAAATCAAACCAATTCTTTACCAAAAGACGTAGAATATTATATCAATGATAAAAAAGTAACTAGAAACAAAATTGAAAAATTAGATCATAATACTATTGAACGCGTTGATGTAGATAAATCTAAAAATAATACAAAAATTATGAAATTTTACACAAAGAAATAATATACAACTCAATTAAAGACGGTTCAAATCATGACCGTCTTTTTTTATATCTTTGTGAAAAATTAAATTGCATGTATAAAATTCTTGCTCAAATCAACAAAATCATTCTACCTAGCTTTACAAAACAACGTTTAGACTTGGCCAAAGCCAAAAAATGGCAGATGGCAATTATTGGTTACAGGTATTACGTTACCACTCGTGCCTTACGCTAGTAGGTCATAGCAGCAAATACAACATGATTTGAAATTTTATCTCTTCCGTTCAAAAAAGGCAGTTCCATCAAAAAATTACATTGAACAACTACACCGCCTAGCTTTTCTACAAGTTCACAAACTGCCTTTGCAGTTCCGCCAGTAGCCAAAACATCATCATGAACAAGCACATGGTCCCCTTTTTGTATGGCATCTACATGAATTTCTAGACTATCTGTGCCATACTCTAAATCATAACTAGCCGAAATGGTCTTATAAGGCAATTTATTAGGCTTTCGAACAGGTATAAAACCCACCTTCAATTCTTGCGCTAGTAACGTTCCAAAGAAAAATCCACGACTCTCTACCCCAACAACCTTATCAATTTTTAAATTTTCAACACCTGATAACAATATTTTAAGGCATTCATTCCTTGCTTCGGGATCAAGAAACAGTGGAGTGATGTCTTTAAACAAAATTCCTTCCTTTGGAAATCCCTGAATATCACGGATATAATTTTTTAAAATCATTTTTTTTATTTTTTTACAATTTTACACTTGCAAATTACACATTTATGCCTATATTTGCACCCGCAAGCAAGACAATAAGTCGCTTCGCAAAAAGGCCTTGTGGCGCAACTGAATAGCGCACTTGATTACGGCTCAAGAGGTTACTGGTTTGAATCCAGTCAAGGTCACTTTAAAATCCTTAAACACACTGTTATCAGTAGTTTAAGGATTTTTTTTGTACTATTTTTTTTATTTACTTTATAAAAATACAAAATCCCTATTTGATACTCTCAAAATAGGGATTATAATATAAAATGTATTCTCTTGAGATTATAGTGTAGCCATATCAATTACAAAACGGTAACGCACATCCCCTTTTGTCATACGGTCATACGCTTCATGAATGTCTTTCATATCGATTAATTCAATATCTGATACAATACCATTGGCAGCGCAGTAATCAAGCATTTCTTGTGTTTCAGGCAATCCTCCTATTAATGAACCTGCTAAACTTCGTCTTCCTCCTATTAAACTAAAGGCATGAATTTCATAGGGTGTTGGCGGTACTCCCACACATATATGCACACCATTAACACGTAATAATGATAAGTATAGATTTAAATCATGAGGAGCAGATACGGTATCTAGAATAAAATCAAATGTTCCTGCTGCTTTTGCTAATTGTTTTTCATCTTTGGTCACAATAAAATGATGCGCCCCTAGTTTTTTTGCATCTTGTTCTTTATCAGGTGAAGTACTCAAAACAGTAACTTCAGCACCAAAAGCAACACCAAACTTAACGGCCATATGCCCAAGTCCTCCAAGACCTAGTACAGCCAGCTTATGTCCTTTTCCTACTTTCCAATGTTTTAATGGAGAATAGGTTGTTATTCCTGCACATAATAATGGAGCTACTGCCGCTAAATCTAATTTATCTGAAATATGTAACACAAAATCCTCATGAACTACAATGGTGTTTGAATACCCTCCGTATGTAGGTGTAACACCATCTTGACCAAGTGCATTATAAGTATCTGTTCTTCCGTTGATACAAAATTGTTCTAATCCCTCTTTACAATTTTCGCAAGTTCTACAAGAGTCCACAAGACAACCTGTTCCCGCTAAATCACCTACTTTAAAGCGTGTTACCTTTTCCCCTACTCCAACTACTTTACCAACAATTTCATGTCCAGGAACCATTGGGTAAATAGATCCTCCCCAATCATTTTTTATTTGATGTAAGTCACTGTGACAAACACCACAAAATTGTATATCAAACTGAACATCATGTGGTCCAAGAGCTCTTCGTTCAAAATTCCAAGGCGCTAAATCTGATTTGGCATCTTGTGCCGCATATCCTTTTGTAAGTATCATAATAAATAAATTTAATTGTTATAAAATTATGAAAATCTAACTCATCAATAATTTTAAAGAGTTACATAATTCCCAGTATAAACTATTCAACCACATCTTTTATTATGAAACTGCCAGAGCCTTTTAAATAACATAAAATTACTTCTACTATCTGAAAACTAATTTTTAAGAATAGATCTTTTTCCATCAAGATAATGTGTTACTTTGTGCAACTATATTTTACTAATCATCAAACTTTTAAATGGCTTCATACACCTATGACAATCAATTTACTGACATTCTTTATAGCGAACATGCATTGAATCATCAGGAGTTCGAATATTGTACTTTTACCAATTGTAATTTTTCTCAATGTACTTTTGTAGCCGTTACTTTTATTGATTGTACTTTTATAAACTGTTTTTTTACATCAGCAAAAATAAATCACGTTGCACTAAGAAATGTAATATTTGAACACTGCGAAATTAAAGATGTAAACTTTGCTATGTGTGATCCATTTATCTTTACAATTGGATTCAATAACTGCATTCTTGATTTTTCGAAATTTTATAATTTAAATCTAAAGGAAACACAATTTACAAAATGCAGTATCATAGCCGTAGATTTCATGAATACCAATCTAACTCATGCTATATTTGATGATTGTGATTTATATAAAAGTGAATTTTCGGGTGCAAATGCGGATCATACCGATTTTAAAACAAGTTATAACTATTCCATTGATCCAAAAAAGACAAAACTAAAAAAAACCCTTTTTTCAAAAAATGAAGTAAAGGGTCTTCTATATCAGTATGATTTAATAATTGAATAACAACAATACGTAATAAGTAATAAGCATTATGAATACACTATTAACCATGAATGGTTTCGCTGTTGCCATATTTTGCAATAACCGACTCTTCAAATTCTAACCACTCTCTCCAACGTTTTTCAACATCAATTCCTTCGCCGTATTTACGTGCATAGGTTATAAAAGTGGTATAATGACCTGCTTCACTTTCCATTAATTCTCTGTAGAATAAAGCTAATTCTGGATCCTTAATGTTTTCGGATAAAACTTTAAATCGCTCACAACTTCTGGCTTCAATCATTGCTGAAAAAAGCAAACGTTCCACTAAACTGGATACTCTACTGCCGTTATTACTTTTTTTCATGTACAGGTATAGCTCATTTACATAGTCGTCTTTTCGCTCTCTGCCCAATTTTAAGCCTCGTTTAATGATGATATTATGCACTTGCTCAAAATGATCAATTTCTTCTTTGGCTAGAGCCAATAAATCTTTAACTAAGTCCTGATGTTCAGAATTGTTCGTAATAATTGTAATGGCATTTGTAGCTGCTTTTTGCTCGCACCAAGCATGATCCGTTAAGATTTCTTCAATATTTTTCTCAACAATATTGACCCATCTGGGATCTGTAGGCAATTGTAATCGTAATACACCCATTTTAAATTATTTTCAAGTTTTAAAATTAGTTTCAAGTTTCAAGTTTTACCTAGAACTAAAAAAGTTTAAAATTTTGTGATACCATTCCGTAAACACAAAACTTTAAACTTTAAACCTGAAACTTTAAACAATTAATTAATAAACGAAAATAGCTCTTTCGCTCATCATTTCATTTACTTCATTGGCCACAGCCTCTATCACAGCTTCATTAGTATGATCTACAATCACTCTATCAATTAAATCCACGATAGTTTCCATATCAGCCTCTACAAGACCTCGGGTTGTAATTGCCGCAGTTCCCACACGAATACCAGAAGTAACAAATGGTGATTTATCATCAAATGGAACCATATTTTTATTCACTGTAATTTCAGCTTTAACCAAAGCATTTTCAGCCTCTTTACCAGAAATATTTTTATTTCTTAAATCAATCAACATCATGTGATTATCAGTACCACCAGAAATAATTTGGTAACCACGTTTTACAAAAGCTTCGGCCATAGCTTTAGCATTTTTTTGTAATTGTAATGCATAGGTAAAAAATTCGTCTTGTAATGCTTCTCCAAAAGCAACCGCTTTTGCAGCAATGATATGCATCAAAGGTCCGCCTTGATTACCAGGAAATACAGCTAAATCAAGCAAAGATGACATCATTCTAATTTCACCTTTTGGAGTAGTTAAACCAAACGGATTTTCAAAATCTTTCCCCATCAAAATTAATCCTCCACGTGGTCCACGCAATGTTTTATGAGTGGTTGTAGTAACAATATGGCAATGAGGTAAAGGATCATTCATCAAACCTTTTGCAATAAGCCCAGCAGGATGAGAAATATCAGCTAATAAAATAGCCCCTACGCTATCAGCAATTACTCTAAAACGCTCAAAATCCATATCACGTGAGTAAGCAGATGCTCCAGCGATAATCAATTTTGGTTGTTCTTTAGTTGCAATTTCTTGAATTTTATCATAATCTAGTAAACCCGTTTCTGGATCTACACCATAAAAAGAAGGAGTGTATAATCGTCCAGAAAAATTTACAGGTGAACCGTGTGTAAGGTGTCCGCCATGAGCCAAATCAAATCCTAATATTTTATCACCTGGCTTTATACAAGCATGGTAAACTGCTGTGTTAGCTTGGGAGCCAGAGTGCGGTTGCACATTGGCGTAAGCCGCACCAAAAAGCTCTTTGGCTCTATCTATAGCAATTTGCTCTACAACATCAACTACTTCGCAACCTCCGTAGTATCTTTTGCCAGGATATCCTTCGGCATATTTATTAGTTAATACAGATCCTGCTGCTTCCATCACTTCGTCACTTACAAAGTTCTCTGATGCTATTAGTTCTAATCCGTGAATTTGTCTTTCTTGTTCTTCTAGAATAAGGTCAAAAATTTGTTCGTCGCGTTGCATTTTTTTGATTTTCGTTAATTTATAGCAAAAATACAAAAAAACGTTTGGTTAATACTTAGATTATAATATATTTGATGAGTAATTTTTTAACAAAATAATTAACATCATATGCCAATAACAGCAAACGATACTAATAGAAAATCATGGTTAGAAGTGCCTGAAAACAGTGACTTCCCCATTCAAAATATACCCTTCGGAGTTTTTCTAACAAAAGAAAATATTGTAACTGTAGGAACAAGAATAGGCGATTACGCCATTGATTTAGGTGCACTACAACAACTCAATTATTTTGAAGGTATTGAACTTACTGATGATATGTTTATGCAGGATACGCTGAATGACTTCATATCAGATGGAAAAAAAACATGGAGACTGGTAAGAAACCGCATTGCTGAACTCTTTGATACTAACAATACCAAACTACAAAACAATACCAAAGACCGAGATATTGTAATCTTTAGAATGGAAGATGTTGAAATGCAATTACCCGTTTTAATTGGTGATTACACCGATTTTTATTCGAGTAAAGAGCATGCAACAAATGTTGGAAAAATGTTTCGTGATCCTGAAAACGCGTTATTACCTAACTGGCTTCATATCCCAGTAGGTTATCATGGAAGAAGCTCGTCAATAGTACCCTCTGGAATTCCTGTTCACAGACCCATGGGTCAAACATTACCTAACGGAGAAACAAGTCCAGTTTTTGGTCCGTCCCGTTCTGTTGATTTTGAACTCGAAACTGCGTTTATCACCACTGACGTCAATATAATGGGTGAAAATATTCCTGTGACCGAAGCCGAAGATTATATTTTTGGGATGGTGTTATTAAATGACTGGAGTGCTCGTGATATACAAAAATGGGAATACGTTCCGCTAGGGCCATTTTTAGCTAAAAATTTTGCCTCTTCAATTTCACCATGGATCGTTACTATGGATGCACTGGAACCTTTTAGAACAAAAGGCCCTAAACAAGAGCCTACGCCACTGCCGTATTTACAACAAAAAGGAAAACACTCCTTTGACATTAACTTAGAAGTAGCCATTCAACCTGAAAATAGTGAGGCTACTGTAGTTTCTAAGTCCAATTTTAAATACATGTATTGGACAATGAGTCAACAATTAACGCACCACACCTCAAATGGATGTAGAGTAAACTCTGGAGATATGATGGGATCAGGAACGATATCAGGACCTACTGAAGATAGTTTTGGTTCTATGCTTGAACTTACTTGGGGTGGAAAAAACCCAATAAAAATGAGCGACAACACAGAGCGTAAATTTATAAATGATAATGATACAGTTATCATGAAAGGCTTTTGCAAAAACGGTCATGTACGTATTGGTTTTGGAGAAGTTTCAAGCAAGCTATTACCTCCTTTTGTACGAAAATAAAAATTATATAAAATTACCTTTTGAAACCTAACAATTATACTATTTTTGTTAGGTTTTTTTTGGCATTATATTTGAATTTAGATTTTTGAAATATTCTTTTCACTGCTATCAAAAACTATTGTTCAACATTCCACCTCTAAAATTAACGCTTATGAAAAAAATTACTACTCTATTTATCTTATTTATTTTTATTTCCTCCTGTGGAGTAAAGCAAACCCAAAATGCACTAAGCTCAGGTAATTATGATCAAGCAATAGATAATGCTATTTCAAGTTTAAGAAGTAACAAGGATAAAAAAGGAAAACAAGATTACGTTTATCTCCTTGAAGAGGCTTTCGCCAAAGCTAAAGATAGAGATCTTAACTATATTAACTTGTGGACAAAAGAAAATAATCCTGCTCAGTTAGAGAAAATTTATAACACCTACGTGCAATTAAATCAAAGACAGGAAAATATAAAACCAATTTTACCCTTAAAATTATTAAAGGAAGGCAGAAATGCCATCTTTCCCTTTGATGATTATAGCGATAAAATTGTAAGCAGTAAAAATGCACTAACTGCTTATTTATACGCAAATGCCAAGAAATTAATGGTATCAAATGATAAAATGAACTTTAGAAAAGCATTTAATGATTTGAATTATCTCAACCAGATCAATCCAAACTATAAAGATGTTTTACGATTGATGGATGAAGCAAAATTTAAAGGCTGTGATTTTGTATTGGTTACAACAAAGAATGAGACAAACATGATAATTCCTGCTCGTTTGCAAAATGATTTACTTGATTTTAGCACATTTGGACTAAATGATGCTTGGACAGTTTATCACAACAACAAACAAAAAAGTATTGTTTATGACTACGGAATGGTCATCAACTTTAGAGATATCTTTATTTCGCCAGAACAAGTTAAAGAGCGTGAATTTGTAAAAGAACGTGTGATAAAAGACGGTGTAAAAAAACTAATTGATACCAATGGCAAAGAAGTACTAGATGATAAAGGAAAAGTGATTATGGTTGACAATTTAAAAACAGTAACTGCCAGAATTTACGAATTTAGACAATCTAAATCTTCTCAAGTCACAGCTAAAATAGATTACGTTAATTTCAAAACCAATCAACTCATACAAACATTTCCTATAACCAGTGAGTTTGTTTTCGAAAACATCTACGCAACTTGCAACGGAGACAGACGCGCTTCAGACGATAACTATTTTAGCTATTTTGACAGAAAACCAGTTATGTTTCCAAACAGCGAACAAATGATTTATGATACTGGTCAAGATCTAAAAGCAAAAATTAAAAGCATCATTACTCAAAATAGATTCAGAAATTAACCTTTATAAATCTTTCATTATCAAAACTCCTAGAGCATTGCGTTCTAGGAGTTTTTTTTTTTAAATAACACAATAGCTTTATAATTTGTTACAAATAAAAATTATATAGTTGTAATTCAAAAAAAAATGTATTTTTGCAGCTGTGAATATAAATATCGTACATACTACTTCTTTGTCACGGACAAACATGCTAACCGCTTCACCCGAGGTACGGACACTATAACTATAGTTTCCTAGAGCTGTTTCTCATTTATTCATACTTTCATTTTTTTTGTTTTGACATTATCAAACTCTATTGGATTATTATATCCTTTATTTTTCATCGTATTTACCGTATTCAACTGTAAACCAATGCGCTGTACTTATTTATTAGGTTTTAGTACAAATTTACATTGTATGAAACACGTTTTAGCTTTTATTCAAACATCATTATATAACATCCAAATTCTACTTTTGAAATGAATATTTCCATTGTCACAACTCAGGAAGCGCATTATAAATATGCTAAAGAAATATGCGAAACAATAGAATTATCAGCACTTTTAAGAGGTACTGGTATTGCTAAAAGAACGCCTGAATATATCCAGAAAAAAATGGAGACTCAAGACGCCGTTATTGCACTTGACAACGGGAAATTTGCAGGTTTTTGTTATATCGAGAGTTGGCAACATAGCAAGTTTGTAGCACATTCAGGCTTAATTGTTCATCCGGATTACAGAAATCTTGGTTTGGCAAAAAAAATAAAGTCGTTTGTGTTTGATTACTCGCTAAAAAAATATCCTGAAGCAAAGGTTTTTGGGATTACAACAGGCTTAGCAGTAATGAAAATAAATTCTGATTTGGGATACAAACCAGTTCCTTTTTCTGAACTTACAAATGATCCAAGCTTTTGGAAAGGCTGTCAAACCTGTACCAATTATGAAATACTAAAAAGCAAAGACAACAAAATGTGCTTGTGTACCGGCATGCTATATGATCCAAATGAAAAACCAAAAGACCCACCAAAACATCCTTTCAATGTCCGGATTTGGAACCGTTTGAAGAAAATAAAACAAGCGGTATTTTTAGATCAATAAATTCCCTCACCTCCCGAATCCTCAGGAGTTAAAAAGGGAAATGAGCCAAGAGATAGAAAAAAAGTCACATAAAATAATATTCCCTTTTGCCAGTATTGGACTCAATACTTCAAAGAGAAGGCGACCAAGATAAAAAAGTTACATAAAATAATATTCCCTTTTGCCACTATTGGCTCCCCCTCCTTCGGAGGGGGTCGGGGGGAGGAAAAACAAAAAAATGAAAAAAGTTGTATTAGCATATAGTGGAGGTCTTGATACTTCCTACTGCCTGAAATATTTAAAAAACGAAAAAGGTTTTGAAGTTCACACAGTCCTTGTAGATACCGGTGGATTTACCGCTGAAGAATTAGAAAGTATAACAACAAGAGCGTATGAACTTGGAAGTGCAAAGCACACCAACCTGACAATTGTAGATAAATATTATGATAAAGCCATCAAGTATTTAATTTTTGGAAATGTATTAAAAAACAATACTTATCCACTTTCTGTAAGTGCTGAACGTGTTTTTCAAGCCATAGAAGCGATAAAATATGCAAAATCTGTTGGCGCTAGTGCCATCGCTCATGGAAGTACTGGGGCTGGAAATGACCAAATTCGTTTTGACTTAATTTTCCAAACTATCGCTCCCGAAATTGAAATCATCACTCCTATTCGAGATTTGAAATTATCCAGACAGGAAGAAGTTGATTATTTAGCTAAAAACGGAGTTTCATATTCTTGGGAAAAAGCACAATATTCCATTAATAAAGGATTGTGGGGAACAAGTGTGGGCGGAAAAGAAACTTTAACATCACATCAAGCGCTACCTAGCGAAGCTTATCCTTCTCAATTGGTAAAAGAGGGCGCAGAAAAAGTAACATTAGAATTTTCAAAAGGGGAATTAATTGCTGTAAATGGTATAAAAGACAAACCATCAGCTAATATAGTTTCTCTTGAAAAACTGGCTAATGCCTACGCAATAGGTAGAGACATTCACGTAGGTGACACCATTATTGGGATTAAAGGAAGAGTAGGTTTTGAGGCCGCTGCACCTTTAATTATCATCAAAGCACATCATTTATTAGAGAAACACACACTTGGAAAATGGCAGCAATACTGGAAAGAACAACTCGGCAACTGGTACGGAATGCTGTTTCATGAAGGACAATTTCTCGACCCCGTGATGAGAAATATCGAAACTTTTCTGCAAGACACCCAACACACTGTAAACGGAAAAGTGACCGTCACACTAAAACCCTATCATTTTTCGCTTGACGGAATCGAATCTGAAAATGATTTAATGAATACGAGTTTTGGACAATACGGAGAAATGAACAATGCATGGACCTCTGATGATGCCAAAGGTTTTATCAAAATTCTTGGAAATGCTCAAAACATATTTTCATCAGTAAATAAGGAAACATACGAGTAATAAATAGTGATTTTTTAGGAGCAGAAATATTTTGCATTTCCAGAAACATCGTCCCGCTTTACGCTACAATCTTTTCCTTTTTGAAAAAAAGGAAAAGGATTTTCACTTCAATCGGGGCTAAAGAGAAAAATAGTGCTTTTTTAGAAACATAAAAAAATGCAATATCAAATCTGTGGAGATCAGTAAAATCTGTGACAATAAATAATTCGAAAAAATAAAAATTATGATTACTATCGGTATAATAGGTGGATCAGGATATACAGCAGGAGAATTAATTAGAATTCTAATGTTTCATCCTCACGCAACCATTGATTTTGTTTTCAGTACAACAAATGCTGGAAAGCCGCTTTCTGTGGCGCACCATGATTTACTCGGCGATATTAAAATGAATTTTACCGATACCGTGAATCCAAATGTGAATGTGGTTTTCTTGTGTTTAGGTCATGGAAAATCAAAATCATTTTTAGAACAAAATCAATTTGCTAGTCATGCCAAAATCATCGATTTAGGCAATGATTTCAGATTGACAAAAGACAAAGAATTTAATGAAAAGTCTTTTGTTTATGGTTTACCTGAATTGAACAAATCAGCCATTAAAAACGCTCAATTTATAGCTAATCCAGGTTGTTTTGCAACAGCAATTCAACTGGCATTATTGCCTTTGGCGAAAGCCGGAATACTCACAACTGATGTTCATATCAATGCCACAACCGGAAGTACAGGAGCCGGAGTTACCCCTTCAGAAACAACGCATTTTAGCTGGAGATCAAACAATATGTCACATTACAAAGCTTTTGAGCACCAACATCTAGGCGAAATAAATCAAAGCGTCAATGAATTGCAAGCAGATTATACAAACGAATTGATCTTTGTACCCAACAGAGGTGATTTTGCCAGAGGAATATTCGCCACATTATACACAACAATCGAAGAAAGTCTAGAAGATATAGTTTCAAAATATGAGACTTATTACCAAGACCAACCTTTTGTTACGGTTACTACCACAGGAATCAACATGAAACAAGTGGTGCAAACCAATAAATGCATTATTAGTTTAATGAAAAAAGGAAACCGGTTATTGATAACTTCAGTAATCGATAATTTAACAAAAGGAGCTTCAGGACAAGCCATACAAAACATGAATTTAATGTTTGGATTAGATGAAACCACAGGATTGCATTTGAAACCATCCGGATTTTAAAAATTTGTTTCAAGTTTCAAGTTTCAGGTTGCTCACGTAACTTGAAACTTGAAACCTTAAACTATTTAAACAAAAAAAAAGAAAATGAACTTATTTGACGTTTACCCATTATACAGCATCACTCCAGTAAAGGCGCTAGATTGCACTATTACTGACGAAAACGGAGTGGAATATTTAGATTTATACGGCGGTCATGGCGTAATTTCCATTGGACACACCCAACCAGATTATGTTACTGCCTTAAAAAAACAGTTAGACAACATCAGTTTCTATTCAAATGCAATTCAGAATCCACTGCAAGTTGAATTAGCCCAAAAGTTAGGGAAGCTTTCAGGATTAGAGGACTACACCTTATTCTTGTGTAGTTCTGGAGCCGAAGCCAATGAAAACGCTTTGAAATTAGCCTCGTTTCACAACCATAAATCGCGAGTAATTGCTTTTGAGAATTCCTTTCATGGAAGGACTTCGGCGGCAGTTGCAGTGACTGACAATAAAAAAATTGTGGCACCAATCAATGCACAGCAAATTGTTACTTTTTTACCCTTGAACAACATTGAATTGGTTGAAAACGAACTCAAAAAAGGCGATGTTTCTTCGGTAATAATTGAAGGTATTCAAGGAGTGGGCGGCTTAGATCAAGGTACTACAGCATTTTTTCAGGATTTAGAAAAAATATGCGAAGCGTATAATGTTGTTTTAATCCTAGACGAAGTACAATCCGGATACGGAAGAAGCGGAAAGTTTTTTGCACACCAACATCATGATATTAAAGCCGATATCATTTGTTTGGCAAAGGGAATGGGGAACGGTTTTCCTATAGGTGGGATTATGATTTCTCCAAAATTCACAGCTAGTTACGGATTATTAGGAACTACTTTTGGAGGAAACCATCTAGCGTGTGCAGCCGGAATTGCAGTTTTGGACATCATGGAAAAGCAACAATTAATGGATAATGTGAACGACGTTTACGCCTATTTTCTGGAAGCAATCAAACAAATCCCTGAAGTAATTCAAGTTAAAGGAAGAGGATTAATGCTAGGCGTAGAATTTGATTTTGACGTAAGTACACTTCGTAAAAAAATGATTATCGACAAACATATTTTTACCGGAAATGCAAATAACAAAAACTTACTGCGAATTTTACCTCCTTTAACAATAACAAAACCAGCAATAGACCTTTTTATAAAGGCTTTAAAAGAAGCTTTAGTAGAGATTCAATAACATAAAGTAATGCTATTTGTAATAGAACTTAAACAACTAAAAATGAAGTTGTTATTATAGTAATTAGTATGACTTATTAAAATACAAAATCATGAATTACAACGCTGTCAATAACATAGATACACTTGAAACGTGGGTTAAAAAAGCCTTAAAAATCAAGAAAAAACCCCTCAAAAATCAAAAGTTAGGTAAAAACAAAACACTAGGATTATTGTTTTTCAATTCTAGTTTAAGAACAAGATTGAGTACGCAAAAAGCAGCCTTAAATTTAGGAATGAATGTCATGGTAATGAACTTTACCAATGAAGGTTGGACCCTAGAATTTGAAGAAGGTGCTGTAATGAACTCGGGAGCCTCAGAGCATATTAAAGAAGCAGCCGCAGTTGTTTCTCAATATTGTGATGTCATTGCTATAAGAGCATTTGCTGGATTAGTTGATAAAGAAAAAGACAATGCCGAAATAGTACTGTCTAGTTTTATAAAATATGCAACTGTTCCTATTATCAACATGGAGAGCGCCACAGGACATCCATTACAAGCGCTGGCTGATGCTATTACCATTGAAGAATTTAAACCCAAGCACCGACCCAAAGTGGTTTTAACATGGGCTCCACATCCTAAAGCATTACCTCAAGCTGTCGCCAATTCTTTTGTAGAAATGATGCAGTTACAAAAAAATATGGATTTTGTAATCACTCATCCAAAAGGGTATGAATTGAATCCTGAAATTACGAAAGATTCAAAAATTGAATACAATCAAGACAAAGCATTTGAAAACGCTGATTTTATTTATGCCAAAAATTGGAGTAACTATATTGAATACGGACAAATTACAAATTCTGATCCAAACTGGACGGTCACAGCTGATAAAATGAAATTAACTAACGATGCTAAATTTATGCATTGTTTGCCCGTAAGGCGTAATATGATCGTATCAGATGAAGTAATTGACGGCCCTAACTCAATTGTGATTGAACAAGCCAATAATAGAACCTTCGCGGCACAATTAGTGCTTCAAAAAATATTGAAAAAATAAGGCATTGAGATGCAACGGTTCTAAGGCACTAAGTCCTCAGAACCATTGTATCTGAGAACCTCAGAACCTTTTTTAAAATGGAAAATAAAAAACCGATAACGATAATAAAAATTGGTGGAAATATCATTGATAACCCGAGGGAATTGGCTCATTTTTTAACAGATTTTTCTAAGATCGAAGGCTACAAACTACTCGTTCATGGTGGCGGGAAATCAGCTACAAAATTAGCCGAAAATATGGGTTTAGTTCCACAAATGATTGATGGAAGACGCATTACTGATGCCGCCATGCTAGAAGTAGCAGTCATGATTTATGCTGGCCAAATCAACAAAAATATTGTAGCACAATTACAAGCCAATTCCACCAATGCAATCGGTTTTTCTGGAGCTGACGGGAATTTAATTCAATCACACAAACGAAATCACCCCACAATAAATTATGGTTTTGTAGGTGATGTCAACAAAGTAAATACACCCTTACTAGAAACATTACTTTTAAACAATCTAGTACCTGTATTTTGCGCCATCACACACGATGGTAGCGGACAATTATTAAACACAAACGCAGACACGATTGCTAGCGAACTAGCAATCGCTTTATCAGAAGTTTTTGAGGTAACTTTGAATTACTGTTTTGAAAAACCAGGAGTTCTATTCGATGCCGAAGATGATGCTTCAGTTATTGAAAACATGAATCCCGAATTATATGCAAAATTAAAAGCAGAAAAAGCCATACATTCTGGAATGATTCCCAAACTAGACAACTGTTTTAATAGTTTAAACAAAGGAGTTAAAAAAATAAAAATAGGGCATCACCGCATGTTGAAAGATGCAACGGCTATTTGTACAAATATCAAATTATAAAAGTGAAACACAAGTCTCACCGATTTTGAAAAAATTTCTTTTCAATTTTAAAAAATCGGTTAATCTGTGGCTAAAATAAGTATGAAAAACATAGAAATCCTGACGCAAGAAGCCATTGCGCTATTAAAGGCACTAATTGAAACACCTTCATTTTCAAGTGAAGAAGATCAAACAGCACTTTTGATCGAAAATTGGTTTACACAAAATAACATACCTTTTAAACGCGAGAACAATAATGTTTGGGCTTTCAACAAACATTTTGATGCGACAAAGCCTACGCTACTATTGAATTCTCACCACGACACGGTAAACCCAAATCAAGGCTATACCAATGATCCTTTTCAAGCCATTGAAAAAGAGGGTAAATTATTTGGTTTAGGTAGCAATGATGCTGGCGGATGTTTGGTTTCTCTTTTAGCCACTTTTGTTAATTTTTATTCACATGAAAATTTACCTTATAATTTGGTAATGGTAGCCTCAGCCGAAGAGGAAAGCAGTGGAAAAAACGGCTTAAACAGTGTTTTAAAGCATTTGCCTGAACTAGATTGTGCCATTGTGGGCGAACCCACTTTAATGCAATTGGCCATAGCCGAAAAAGGTTTATTAGTTCTCGATGTCATCGTAAAAGGTACCGCCAGTCATGCCGCACATCAAAATCTTGATAATTCCATTTACAAAACAATTCCCGTAATCGAGTGGTTTAACAGCTATAATTTCGAAAAAATTTCAGAGATTTTAGGTCCTGTTAAAATGACCGTAACCCAAATTAATGCCGGAAAACAACACAATGTTGTTCCAGCAGAATGTCATTTGGTTGTAGATATCAGGGTAAATGATTGTTACAGCAATCAAGAAATTCTAGATACCGTAAGAGCAAATGTTGCTGCAGAAATTAATCCAAGATCCATGCATTTAAACGCTTCTTCCATTCCTATTTCTCATGGATTGGTGCAGGCCGGAATCGCATTAGGAAGAACCACCTACGGCTCGCCTACCCTTTCAGATCAATCGGTTTTGAGTTGCAAATCATTGAAACTAGGACCTGGTGAAACCCTGCGGTCACACTCCGCAAACGAATTTATATTTATACATGAAATAACAGAAGGAATCAAACTGTATATCAACATACTAACTGATTTTTTCAAACAATAAAATGATTAGGAGCTAATCCCGCTATCCGTTACAATCTTTTATTTTTTTAAAGAAAAAAAATAAAAGGATTTTCACTATTATCGGGGCTATGAAAACGATTCCTACAGATCATGCAAGTTTCAACCAGAAACTTTAAACCTGAAACAAAAAACAATATGAAACTTTGGGAAAAAGGAATACCAACAGATAAACAAATTGAGCATTTCACTGTGGGAAACGACAGGGAACTGGACTTGGTTCTCGCAAAATACGATGCTTTAGGTTCAATTGCACACGCTAAAATGCTTGGAAACATCGGTTTATTGACAGCCAGTGAAACAGATTTGTTAGTAGCTGCTTTGAACGAGATTATTGCTGATGTTGCTGCTGGAAATTTCACAATCGAAGATTCCTTTGAAGATGTGCATTCGAAAATTGAATATTTGCTAACCGAAAAATTAGGCGATGCCGGAAAAAAAATTCATACCGCGCGTTCTCGTAACGATCAAGTTTTAGTAGATGTAAATTTATACCTTAAAGATGTCGTTAAAGAGTTGAAAGAGCAAGTAAAAAGCCTTTTTGATTTACTGATGGCATCAGCAGAGAAACATCAAAATGTATTATTGCCCGGCTACACCCATTTACAAATTGCAATGCCATCTTCTTTTGGGATGTGGTTTTCTGCTTACGCCGAAACTTTGATTGATGATATCACAATACTGAATGCCGCTTTGAAAATTGTAGACCAAAATCCATTAGGCTCTGCCGCAGGCTACGGGAGCTCCTTCCCTATTGATAGAACTTTTACAACGCAAGAATTGAGTTTTGAGACTTTAAAATTCAATTCAGTAGCCGCTCAAATGAGCCGTGGAAAATCAGAAAAAACAGTCGCTTTTGCCATGAGTAGTATTGCCGCTACCCTATCAAAATTCGCAATGGACGTTTGTTTGTATATGAGTCAGAATTTTGATTTCATCACTTTACCATCTCATCTTACAACAGGTTCCAGCATCATGCCACACAAGAAAAACCCGGATGTATTTGAATTGATTCGAGGAAAATGCAATAAAATCCAAGCCTTACCTTATGAAATTACTTTAATTACTAACAACTTACCGAGTGGTTATCACAGAGATTTACAATTATTAAAAGAAGGTTTATTCCCAGCCATTCAAAACCTGAAAGCCTGCTTAGATATTGCAATTTTCTCCATAAAAGACATTGAAGTAAAAGACAATATTCTTGCCGATCCAAAATACAATTATTTATTTACTGTTGACACTTTAAATGAAATGGTAGTTGCTGGAACGCCGTTTAGAGATGCATACAAAGCAGTTGCAGAACAATTGGAAAATGGAACTTTTACCTCACCAAAAGAAACCAAACACACACATGAAGGCAGTATCAACAATCTATGTTTGAATGAGATTATAGAAAAAATGAGATTGGCCTATAACTAAATATCAATCCAAACTATTTTTATTAATCCATTCTGTAAAAAGAATGTATTTTTTCGTTTCAATAAAATTCAACCTTAATAAATTATACTCTTATTGAGAAGTTAACACTTTAAACCTATATTTGAATTTAAATTTCAAGACAGTATGAGTATGAAAAAGTTTGAAGAAGAGGCAACGAAAAGTCTTTTAGAAAAAGAATTAATAACCCCTGAACAATATGATCAAGTGCAGGCCTATCGCAATCGAAATCTTTTTTCATTACATGCTGAGCTTAAATTATTTTTGTACGCCTCTGTATTACTATTTACTTCGGGTATTGGTATTTTAATTTACGAAAACATCGATAGCATTGGACACATCGCTATTTTGGCTTTATTATTTTTGATTACCTTTTTTTGTTTTTACTTCTGTTTTAAAAACGCCATCGGGTTTAAAAAACAACAAACTCAATTTGAAAATCCTATTTTTGATTACCTTATTTTAGCGGCAGTATTATTAAGTTGCATTTTTGTTGGCTATCTGCAATTTCAATACACTGTTTTTGGTACCCATTACGGCTTAGCTACTGTTGTTCCTACTGCAATAGCTTTCTCTTGTGCTTATTATTTTGATAATAAAAGTATCTTATCAATCGCAATCACGGGTTTAGCAGCATACATTGGTTTATCCGTTTCTCCACAGTCTTTACTTCACAATGATTTTAACGAAAACAATACCCTGAGCTATTCAGCTATTTCATTAGGTATTTCATTAGTAATTTGGACTATTTACAGTTCAAATAATGACTTAAAAAAACATTTTTGCTTAGTATTTCTCACTTTTGCTTTGCACATCATTAGCATTGCTTGTATTAATAATTCATTCGATAACTATTGGATCATTTTTATAATACTATTGGCTGGTTCCTGCTACTATTTTTACCGTAGCAGTTACCTCATTAAATCAGTTTCATTGTTTGTTTTTACCTTAATTTACGCCTATATCGGTCTAAATATATTCTTGTTCAAATTATTAGAATTCAGCAATATTGATAGCGAATTATTTATCTCTTTCTTTTTCTTAGTTCCCTTTTACTTTATTGGTTCTATCATTTACTTTATTCGACTTATTAAACAATTCAATAAAAAAGCTAGTCATGCTACAATATAACAAAACCGAATTAGAGCAAGAGTTTCTAGTTTCAGAAGGGCACTCTTTAAAAAAAGCTGGATTTATAGATGAAAGTCAGTTTCGCTTAATTGATAAAAATTTAACCGTACTTAAAAGTCAAAAAAACATGTTAATCCGAATTGGATTTTTTCTATTAGGGAGCTTTTTATATTCCTCCATTTGTGGCTTTCTTACTCTAATTAGCCTAGATTCAATGAATGAAAATTATCAATTTCTGGTTTATCTTTTTGCTATTATTGGATTCGTTGGTACTGAAGTTTTAACCAATCAAAAATATTACGGTTATGGCCTTGACGATGCGTTTCTACTAGGTTCTCAATTGTGCTTAGCAATTGCAATAGGCATTTCTTCAGAGGGAAACGAACTTACCATTTCTCTAATACTCTCTATAACCTCCTTGCTTTGTTATCTTAGATATGTACAGCTATCAATGGCTATCTTATTTTGTGTAACACTAACTTGTTCAATACTTTTCTTGATGTTTGAATTAGGCGCTTTCGCAAAAACGATGCTGCCTTTTACTATGATGTTTTTTGCAATTGTTATCTATTTCAGCAGCAAAAAACTATTTGCACGATTAACACTCCCATTTTATTGCAACGGCATTATTTTTACCCAAGCTTTTGCACTGTTTTTATTCTACGTATCAGGAAATTATATGGTGGTTAGAGAACTTTCAAGCGAATTAATGGGTGTAATTGTTACTGCAAATAATGATATTCCGTTTGCCATTTTCTTTTATGGATTCACCTTTATAGTTCCAGTGAGTTATTTAGTTTTGTCTTTATTCAAAAAAGACCGCTTTATGCTTTGGATAGGAATCCTAGCTCTTTGTTTTTCAATATACACCATTCGTTTTTACTATGCCCTTTTACCTGTTGAAATTGCCCTAACAATTGGTGGTTTGGCATTATTTGCATTTACTTTTTTTGCTATAAAAAAGATTAAAAACAATATTAATGGTGTTACTTTTCAACCAGATCGTTTCTCACACGGAAATCTATTTGGCACCGCCGAAATACTTATGGCGACACAATTGGGATTAAAACCAGAAACTACGGTGGAATCTCCAATGGAATTTGGTGGTGGAGATTTCAGTGGTGGAGGTTCTGGAGGAAGTTATTAAAGTAGATGTATTCAACTTAAATCATATTTTTAAAATCAAAACCTAACCATCGCAACTCTCATCATGTTCTTCTGCAGCATTATATTGTGAAAAAACAAGGTGTTAAAATTATAATAGTGATTTTTATAAGATGAAATATTGATAATTGAAAAGTCTACTGGTAACACTATTTCTTGTTTTACAGCCTATCCGTTTACTTTTCTTAGATTACAATAAACTTCTGTTTTAAAACAAAATAAAACCGCAAATTCACAAATTAGATTTGAATCTTTAATTTGTAAATGTGCGGTTTTTAAAATAAGGTATTTAACCTAGAATTTAATATTACCTGTTTTAAGATAAATCACTGAATTTTTAATGGAGTTACCAATCGCATTATTTAGTGCTTGTTCAAATGCAAAAAGACCTACGCCTGCGCTTCCTTTTGACACAAAATCCAATACTTTTTTTCGTGTCTTGACATCGTAAATCTGAAAATGAGAATTTACAATACAACTTTCACTTTGACCGCCACCTCTCATTCCCATACCACCGCCAGCCATTGGCATCATTACGCCAGGATTCCCTTGAATGCTGTTAGTAATTTCATGACGCAAAATTCTTATCAAATAATCAGCAGTTAAATTTGTAAACAAAGAATCTACTTTTTTTTGTTGCTCCTGATCGACTGAGAAAGTATCATTAGAAAGCAGTTCTAATGATTTATCGTACTTAATAGTACCAAAAATATTATCATTTTTCAAAGTAACTGCAAAAAGACTATCAAACTGGTGAATAAAATCTTCTTTTTGTTTATACTTCTTGTTAAATGTCTTGCTAAATTCGTTTACCAAGACTTCATCACTACTTACTAGTAATGCTGTTTTATTGGTACCAAAAAGAAACTCGGAACTATTATAGGGTTCAACTTCATTAATTCGAATTGCTGTACAAGAAGCTAATAATTGGATACTTATTACTCCTGCTATTAACAAATTATTTATTTTCATTTATGCTATTTTTCGTATCGACTCTTTTTAAAATATGACAAATATTACTTACAGTTTCATCCCCAATTCTCCTGCATCAATATCACTGTGAGAAACATTATATACCGCCTTACCATCTTGAATCAAAATCAATTGTGGTGATTGATGCGTAACCCCAAAGCGAGAAGCAATCTCATTAGAAACATCTCTAAAAGCAATTAAATCTAAAAAATAAGGCGTCACTTTCTGAGGAAAGTTAAACTCATTCTCAAACTGTTTCAAAGCCATTCTACTCACACTACAACGAGTGCTATGCTTAAAAATAGCAACAGGTTTTACTTGAGATTGAGCTACTATTTCATCTAGTTGTTCTAATGCTTGCAAAGGCTCCCAAGTCATTGAATTAGTTTCGTCGTTAGAATCACTACTACCAAAAATATTTTTTAAAAAACTCATAATTTGTCGGTTTTTCAGTCATTTTGACTGTTCAATATGATATAAATCATATTTAAACAGCCATTTTGTCTGTAATTTTACTATGGAATATTAATTGAATAATCAGATACAAAGATAAAATAAATTAATAAGAAACTGTGATTAAAGTATTTTACTAACAAAACAAGCAAAAACTTGTTGCAAAAAACTAAAAAAAAATGAATATCAATAAATTTACCATCAAATCTCAAGAAGCTATCCAACTTTCTCAACAATTAGCACAAAGTTATGGACAGCAACAAATTGAAAACGAACATCTTTTTAAAGCTATTTTAGAAGTTGATGAAAACGTAGCACCATTTATATTAAAAAAACAAAATATAAATGTTCCCTTATTTATTCAAATACTTGAAAGTACAATTCAAAGTTTCCCGAAAGTTACTGGTGCCGAAATAATGCTTTCTAGAACTGCAAATACCACGCTAAACGAAGCCGAAATAATTGCAAAAAAAATGAATGATGAGTACGTTTCGGTAGAGCACTTGATACTTGCTATTTTTAACTCGAAGACTAAAGCGTCTCAGATTTTAAAAGATCAAGGTGTTACAGAAAAAGGATTGAAAGCCGCAATTGATGAACTAAGAAAAGGAGAACGTGTAACCTCGGCTTCTGCTGAGGAGACCTATAATTCTTTGAATAAATATGCCAAAAATCTAAATGAACTTGCTAAATCTGGTAAACTAGATCCTGTGATAGGTCGTGACGAAGAAATAAGACGTGTATTACAAATACTAACGCGCAGGACTAAAAATAATCCCATGCTAGTTGGAGAACCTGGAGTGGGTAAAACTGCCATTGCTGAAGGATTAGCACATAGAATTGTAGATGGAGATGTGCCTGAAAATCTAAAAGATAAAATTGTATTTTCACTGGATATGGGTGCATTAATTGCAGGCGCTAAGTACAAAGGCGAATTTGAAGAACGCCTAAAATCAGTAGTAAAAGAGGTTACCGCTGCAGATGGAGACATCGTTTTATTTATTGACGAAATCCACACGCTAGTTGGTGCTGGCGGTGGCGAAGGTGCTATGGATGCGGCAAATATTTTAAAACCAGCATTGGCACGTGGAGAATTACGAGCAATTGGGGCAACTACATTAGACGAATATCAAAAATATTTTGAAAAGGATAAAGCATTAGAAAGACGTTTTCAAAAAGTGCTAATTGAAGAACCTGATATTGATAGTGCTATCTCCATACTTCGTGGTATTAAGGAAAAATACGAAACCCACCACAAAGTTCAAATTAAAGACGAAGCAATTATTGCTGCTGTTGAATTATCCCAACGTTACATCACGAACCGATTTTTACCAGATAAAGCCATCGATTTAATGGACGAAGCAGCTTCTAAAATCCGAATGGAAATTAACTCAAAACCAGAAGAGCTGGATGTTTTGGATCGAAAAATAATGCAACTTGAAATTGAGATTGAAGCCATTAAAAGAGAAAAAGATGAAAGTAAGCTAAAATCTCTTGGTCTAGAACTGGCTAATCTTAAAGAGGATAGAAATACAATTTATACTAAGTGGAAATCAGAAAAAGATGTTGTTGATGGCATTCAATTGATTAAAAAAGAAATTGAAGATTATAAATATGATGCGGAACGCGCGGAACGCGATGGAGATTACGGAAAAGTAGCCGAAATACGTTACGGTAAAATTAAAGAAGCTCAAGAACGACTTGAAATTTTACATCAAGAACTTATTGTTAATCAAGCCGGTGGAAGTTCCTTAATTAAAGAAGAGGTAACACGCGAGGATATTGCTGAAGTTGTTGCAAAATGGACTGGAATTCCTGTGCAAAAAATGCTTCAGGGAGAAAGAGAGAAACTTTTACATCTTGAAGAAGAATTACACCGCCGTGTAGTGGGCCAAGAAGAAGCCATTGAAGCCATAAGTGATGCTGTACGAAGAAGTCGCGCCGGATTACAAGATATGAAAAAACCGGTGGGAACGTTTCTTTTCCTTGGTACAACAGGAGTGGGAAAAACCGAATTGGCGAAAGCCTTAGCTGAATACTTATTTGATGATGAAAACGCTATGACCAGAATTGATATGAGCGAATACCAAGAACGCCATAGTGTAAGTAGATTAGTGGGGGCGCCTCCAGGATATGTGGGTTATGACGAAGGCGGTCAACTAACAGAAGCGGTACGTAGAAAACCATATTCTGTTATTTTATTGGATGAAATTGAAAAAGCACATCCAGATACATTCAATATTTTATTGCAAGTACTTGATGAAGGACGATTAACCGATAATAAAGGTCGTCTTGCTGATTTTAAAAATACCATTATCATCATGACATCTAATATGGGTAGCCAAATCATTCAAGATAAATTTGAAAATTTAAAAGGCAGTATTGAGGCTGCTACCGAGGCAGCCAAAGTTGAAGTTTTAGGATTGTTAAAACAAACTGTCCGACCAGAATTTATTAATCGTATTGATGAAATTGTGATGTTTACTCCTTTGACAAATGCTAACATTACTAAAATTGTTAGTTTACAGCTAAAATCTGTAACTAAAATGCTAGCACTACAAAACATCACTATGGATGCCACACCCGAAGCAGTAGCATACTTAAGTACTAAAGGCTATGATCCACAATTTGGCGCCAGACCAGTAAAACGTGTCATTCAGCGTGAAGTACTTAATGCTTTATCCAAAGAAATCCTTGCTGGAAAAATAACTACCGATAGCATTATACTGCTTGATGCATTTGATGACAAACTAGTCTTTAGGAATCAAAGCGAGTTAGTCTCATAAATTTTTTTTAACCACCAGTTTGACACTGGTGGTTTCTTTTTTTTGCTTCAAAGATTCATTATAAATTGAAGCCTTTCCCTAATTAAGTCAAGAAGATTATAACTATAGCAAATTTTTACTTTTTGGCATTTTTAAAATTAATTTTTAAATAAAAAGTTTTAGCTTCGCAAAACATAAAAATCAAAAATTAAATAACCTTAAAGTTCATATTTAGGGTAATCAAACAACTTTTAAAAAGAACATAATGGCATCAGGTTTCTTCGTACTTTTGGATGATATAGCGGCAATAATGGATGACGTTGCTGTAATGAGTAAAGTGGCTGCAAAAAAAACTGCAGGTATTTTAGGAGATGATTTAGCTGTAAACGCTGAAAAAGCTTCAGGATTTATTTCCTCTAGAGAATTGCCCGTTTTGTGGGCTATTGCCAAAGGGTCATTGTTAAATAAAATTATAATTCTACCAATAGCTTTTTTATTGAGTAACTATTTACCAATTGCTGTAATTGTAATACTTGTATTAGGTGGGATTTATTTGGCCTATGAAGGAGCCGAAAAAATATTTGAATATTTTTTCCCACATGAACACAAACATGAAGATATAGTTTCCCAACCAATGACTGAAGAAGAAATTCTATCTTTAGAGAAAGTAAAAATTAAATCTGCAATTGTCACTGATTTTATTTTATCTGTAGAAATAGTAATTATCGCTCTAGGAACAGTAATAGGAGAACCTATTTCATCACAAATAGTGGTTGTTTCTATCATTGCACTTGTAGCAACGATAGGTGTTTACGGTATAGTAGCATTGATTGTACGCATGGATGAAGCAGGCCTTAAATTAATCAGTATGAGCAAAAATGAAAATAGTATAGGAACAAAAATTGGTACTGTATTAGTAAAAGCCTTGCCAGTAGTTATTAAAAGCTTATCAGTAATTGGTACAATAGCTTTATTACTTGTTGCTGGAGGTATTTTTATGCATCAAATTCCGTTTTTACATGGAATATTACCTCAAATACCTTCAATCATAACCGAATTTACTGTAGCATTAATCATTGGATTAATTACACTAGGTATTATTTTGTTGTTCAAAAAAGTAACAGTGAAAAATTAATTCATTTTGATTTACATCAAATTGTATTTAAAGTTTGAATCATCTATTTAAACTTTTAAAAGAAAAAAATATTTTTACAAATAAAAATCTTAGTTAAATTTTAAATTAAAGCACCATGGACATCGTAAAATTTAAAATCACTCCCAAAACAATTAAAGTTGAAGTACGTAACTCTAATAATTATGTTTTTGATTTTAACAATTCAGTATCCATTGCCAAAGAAGATAAAGATGTACTTTTAAAACTGTATAATGCACTAGATTTACTTTTTAAAAAAGAAACAACTGTTGAAGCAAAAAACTATATTGCTCCAAATCAGACAAATATCTTAGATCAAATTAAAGAAGTGGGTGAGACAAACGAAAATTAAAATTAAAATATTAAAAGGCTGTTTCTAATTAAGAAACAGCCTTTTTTATATTCTGTAAAGTGTTCTTGGTTATTTATTAATATAGATAATTCAAAGCAGTAACATCGTTACTATTAAAAGCTCCTGTATCACTTGAACTAAAACATGCTCTCATGTATGAAGTAGCATCATAACCAGATGGTGTTCCAGGAATAAGTACGGCTCCCACGCCAGCAGTTCCCTCATTACTATTTTGTCCACAACTTTGACGGCTAAACCAGTCTGTGTGACGCAAACCAATACAGTGTCCTATTTCGTGAGCAGCAACATGTGAATTCACTCCTACTGAGTACGTATCCATTCCAGAATACAAAGTTACAGAGTTAAAAGGATTACCTCCAGATGGGAATCCAGCTACTCCACCTGCACTACCAGTTGCTCTTCTCACTACGATATTAGCACCAGTAGTGTTAGTACTGAAAGTTAATGTAAAAGTAAGAGTCAAGCCTAAACTGTTGTATCTATTAACAGCTGCTTGTAATCCTGAACGCATGTTTGCACTTAAAGCTGACGTCCCCGTTCCTGATAAACCTACTATTTTTATAGTTCTAGGTCCTGAAACAAGATTGTTTGTACGGTACTGCTCAGTAGTAATACCGCCGTGTAGATCCATCTTATTTAATTGATCTTTGGTCATAACAATATCACCTTCTATCAAGAAAGCATCTTCTGTAGTGCCATCTGGGTTTGTATGCTTTACCTCTTTAACGTCTTTATTATTTAAAGACAAAGCACTAATTTTTGCTAGAATTTCAGGAGTTATTTTACTAGCTTCTGGTTGTGTTTGATTAGTTTCATCATCTTTACTACAAGATATAAATGCCATGACTGCGCATGACATTACAAAAATTAATTTAATTTTTTTCATTGTTTTGGTTATTTTGGGGTTAATTAATGAATTGTATTGGTGAACACTTTACAAAATCATTACATCGAAAGTAGTTAATTATTCTTGTACGAATATAATAAAAATATAAATATAACAATTTTAACATATTTTGTTGTAAATTTATCAGCAAAAAGCTTGTAAAGCCAATGATTACGTTTTTACACATTTTTCAATTTTAACAATACTTCATCCAAACCGTTAAATAACAACATAATTTATAGATATGATAAATAATATATTTAGTTATTTGAATTATTTACTAGTTTACATAAAACATGTTTTACATAAATTGCTTAATTTTGATTTTAAAACAAGTTAGCTTTAAATTACCATTTCAATATAAATCTTAAATATTTAAAGGTATATTTTACAATTTTAACATTTATTTTGTAAGAAACTAAAAATAACACTGAGCATGAAAAAAAGTATTTCGAGTCTTTTTCTAAAAATAAAGCGCCTATTTTGGGTAGGACATATTAACACTTATTTCACATTAAATTAAGCTTAAAAAACTTTATCTACCACACCTAAAAGTTCATGAAAACTAAACTTACCTTACTTTCCATTATTTTACCACTTATCCTTTTTTCTCAATCTGCTGAAAAATGGAAACAGTTTATTAGAGAAAAAAAAATGGATACAACAGCGTCATTTTACTTATCAGAAACAAAAAATGCTATTTTAAATAATTGTAAGATTGAAAAAAAACTTGACAATAAATTTAGCGTGATTTCCTTTTCAAGAAATTTGATTAAAGATCCAAATCTTACATTGTATCCTGTTAATAATATGTGGAAATTACCAAACAATTTAAAAAAGCATTCTTCAAAAAAAAAGTATACCATTGTAAGTAAAGACATTAAAACCCTAACGGAGAAACTCAAATCTTTAAAAATAGAAAACACAGTCCAATCTGATTTAGTTTTCTTAAACACTGATTATAAAACGTTAGTAAACCTAATTATTCCCATTCAAAACGTAACATCCATTACGCAAGAATCCTTTACTCCTATTGTTGAATCTAAGATTATCGATCAAAACTTTAGTCTTAATCAAATTAACATGTTGTCTAAGAATTTTGCTGATGTTTGTGGATCAGATCAAATTGTTTCTATTAAGGATGAATTTTTTGACATTAACGATATCGATTTATTAAATAAACATATACCATCTAATACGCAATCAAAGCAGGTGTCAAAGCACGCCACTGCAATGGCTACAATTGTTGCAGGCTTGGCAAATAGCTCTATTTTAGGTAAAGGTGTTGCTCCTAAAGCAAAAATTCAATCATCTAATTTTCTTTTTCTATTTCCAGATGAATACACGTCACTTCAAGGAGCTACTATTCAAAATCATTCTTACGGAACAGTAATTGAAAATTTTTATGGTACTCTTGCGGCAGCATTTGACAAAAACCTTTACGAAGACACAATAATAAATCATATTTTTTCAGCAGGTAATAGAGGTACTGTGGGATATAAAAGCATTACAGGAAACTTTAAACAATCTAAAAACAGTATTGTTGTGGGGAGCATAGATGCTAATGAAAACAGCATGGCATTTTCATCTAAAGGCCCCGCTTATGATGGTAGAATAAAACCTGAAATTGTAGCCTACAGCACAGAGGGTACATCTAATTCGACCGCTATCGTTTCGGGTATTATTTCACTAATGAAAGAACTTCATAACAAAATAAATACAACACCATTACAAAACTCAACTACAAAAGCGATCTTGATTAATAGCGCTAAAGATTTAGGTAATATGGGTCCAGATTTCACATATGGCTATGGGAATGTTAATGCGTTAAAATGCTTAAACACCATACAAAACAAGAGGATTATAACCGGATCCATAAACTCTGAGCAAAAAAACTTGCATCAAATATCAGTACCTTCAAATAGTGAAAATTTAAAAATAACATTAGCTTGGACAGATCCTCCTGCACCTGTAAATTCAAATATTTGTTTGATAAATGATTTAGATTTAGCTTTAATCTCTCCAACAGAAACTTTTTTACCATGGATTTTAAATCAAGATTTACCACAATTACATGCATCGAAAGGCATTGATAAAGTAAATACAGTGGAGCAAATAGAACTTAAAAACCTTCAATATCAAACCTATACCATTTCCGTAAGTAGCTCAATTTTAAACACAAATAGTCAAAATTATAGCATTGTTTATGATTATGATTTAAAAAATAAATTTGAATGGAATTATCCGATTGAAAATGACAATTTCCCTATAGACGGTAGAACAATTTCCCCTATAAAATGGAGCTCAACCATTACAGGAACTAATGGCGAATTATCAATAAGTTATAACGATGGACTAACTTGGGAATTAATCAAAACAAATATTAATCTTCAAAACGAGCAATACTTGTACCTCCCTTTACAAGAACTTTTTACAAGAGCTAAACTTAAAATGAAAATTGGTAATGAAGAGTTTTTGTCGGATAGTTTTATAATTTCCTACGATTTAAATACAACCACTTCACTTGTTTGTAATGGAACAACTGAAATCAATTGGTCAAAACCTTCCAACGTTTCAAGTTTTAACATTTATGAATTAATTTATGACTCCTTACAATTAAAAGAACAAGTAACAGGCACATCATACACCTATACAAATGGTAAGAATCATGCTGTTGCACCATTTTTTGAAAACACTGAGGGTATTAAAAGTGAGTCTACATTTCGATATGAAAATAATTCCAATTGTTATTTTGAACTAACAAGTGCCGAAATTACAACTAAAAATCAAATAACTGTTTCAGCAAACCTTTTTAGTTTATTTCAAATTAAAAGAGTCGAGCTAATAAAAATAACTAATAACAAAGAGGTTATCATTGAAATCATAAACAAACCAAACGCTAAAAATTTTACTTTTTTTGACTCAAATCCAGCTGAAGGATTTAATAAATACAACATTAGACTAGTTCTAGAGGATAATTCAGAAATAAATTCAAAGGCAATTGATATTATTTTTATGGGAACAAATGATTTTTTTGTATTTCCAACTATTTTAAAAACAAATCAAGACATCAATATTGAGACTAAAACAGAAGAAGAATCTTCTTTTTATCTTTTTAACTTAAACGGGCAAAATACCGTATCACAATCTTTTACTACCAAAAGTAATTCGATCACTTTACCAAGTCTATCAAGTGGTATTTACATTTATAAAATCACTTCTAAAACTGGAAAAAATAAAACCGGAAAAATCAGTATTCAATAAGATGCAACAACTCAAATTGTCTTTTTTATTTTACACAAGAATTCATGTGAAACACCCAGATACGAAGAGAGATTTCTATCATTAATACGCTGTGCTTTTACGGGATATTTATTTACAAAATCTAAATACCGCTGTTTTGATGTTTTATTTAAAACATCAAGTAATCTATCTTGCATAACTATATTTGTTTTTTCTATCAGCAGAGTATGAAATTTTAACAACTTAGGAACTTCCTTAAATAATTTAGTTTTATCCCTCTTGTTAATTACTAAAATTTCACAATCTTCTAAGGCTTTGATATTGTATTTAGTGAGCTTATCATGGTAAAAACTTTCAACATCACTTATCCAATCATTATCAAATGCAAAAAAAAGAATACACTCAGCACCATTTTCTTTCAAGTGATAAATTTTGAACGCTCCATTTAATACAAAAGCTTCATATTTACTATTAGAATCCTGAATTTGTAGGTAATCATTTTTTTTTAACTTAACATGCTTCACATTCTCTACTATTAATTCCCATTCAAAATTTGTCAATGGGATATTTTTTTCTATGTTATTTCGCAATAATTCGTACATTTTTGGGGATTGATTTAAATTATTTGACCATAATTTTTATCGAAAACAGCAGGTTATGCAATCGATTACGTAAAAATAATGAATTTATTATATTTTCAATATAACAATTAATAAAAAACACAAAATTTAATTAATTACATGTTTTATTGAACAAGTTCAATAATTACACGTTTTTTTATGATTTATTTTGTAAAGCTTTAAATCACTAATATTTAACAAAAAGTACTATGAAATTAAATTTAAAATTATCGGTTTTCATTGTGAGTCTTTTCTTTGGACTTACAAGTTGTAACAATGAAGAAACTGCAGAAAACAATGCAGTTACTGCTGAGTTAGAAACAAAAACAACAAAAACAACAAAAAACAATGCAAGAGTTGGCGATTGTGCTGCTGTTCCTGGTTGGGCATCTTTAAATGCCAGCACAACTGGAGGTGGCAATGCTGCAGAAACAGTAGCAAGTACTTATGCGCAATTAAAAGCAGCTATAGAAAATACAGATGTTAAAGTTATTAAAGTTACAGGAACAATCACTATTCCAGCAACCTCAACTGGACGAATAGCTTTTCAAGATCAAACTGGAAAAACTATATATGGTGCAAGCGGTGCAAAACTGGTTTCAACGGATCAAACAAAGGCAAATTCTGGAATTTTGAATATCAAAAGATGTAAAAACATCATTCTTAGAAATCTTATTTTTGAAGGACCAGGTGCATATGATACAGATGGTTGGGATAATGCAATAATTGATAATTGCCAAAATGTTTGGGTAGATCATTGTGAGTTTAGAGATGGTGTTGATGGGAATTTAGATATCAAAAATCAGTCAGACTATGTTACAGTATCATACACTAAATTCACATACCTAAAAGCTCCAAGACCAGGTGGATCAGGAGGTTCACCAGATCACAGATATTCAAATTTAATAGGTTCTAGTGATGGCGCAACAGCTGATAGAGGTAAACTTAGAATAACTTTTGCAAGATGCTGGTGGGCTAATGGATGTAAAGAAAGAATGCCAAGAGTACGTTTTGGAAAAGTACATATTGTAAACAACTACTTTAACAGTTCTGCGAGTAATAAATGTGTTGCTGCAGGTCTTGAAGCTAGCATTAGAGTTGAAAATAATGTTTTTGAGAATGTAAATCAATCTATTGATCTTATGACAGGCTATACTGCTGTTACAGCAGTAGGAAACATATTTACAAACACAACAGGCAATACTGCTGGAAGCAATACGGCTTTTACGCCAAGTTATTCCATACAATTACTATCTGCTAGCGCTGTAAAAGCAGATGTTACAGCTGGCGCAGGTGCTACATTTACTGGAAACATTTGCGGATCTTTTTAATTAATTTTAAATTTTTAAAACAACACTTCTTGCAAAACAGGAAGTGTTGTTTTTTTTCCGCTAACTATAAAGCAGTAGGAACCTTAATTAAAAATTCTTTATTAAAGTTCATTAGCAAACACATGAAGCCTATTTTATACTAGCCATAAAATTTACTATTTTTGCATTCTAAAATTTATGTAATGTCAAATAAGAAATATAAAATAGCTGTTATTCAACTAAACCTAAATGATGTAGCTGAAAATAATTTAAAAAAATGCATTAGTTGGGTTCGCGATGCCGCAAAACTTGGCGCCGAGGTAATTTCGTTACCCGAATTATATAGCAGTCATTACTTTTGTCAAAGTGAAGACGTAGATAATTTTGCCTTAGCTGAACCTTTATACAGTACTTCTTTTACTGCTTTTAGTGCTTTGGCAAAAGAATTAGGAGTTGTAATTATTGTTCCTTTTTTCGAAAAAAGAATGGCTGGCATTTACCACAACAGTGCTTACATTATTGATACTGATGGTTCAGAGGCAGGATTGTACCGTAAAATGCATATTCCAGATGACCCTGCATTTTACGAAAAATTTTATTTTACACCGGGTGATTTAGGATTTAAAAACAATCGCACCAAGAAAGGAAATATAGGAACATTAATCTGTTGGGATCAATGGTATCCAGAAGCAGCACGCATAACAGCTTTAAAAGGTTCCGAAGTATTGTTTTACCCAACTGCAATTGGCTGGCATCCACAAGAAAAAGAGCAATATGGTAAAAACCAATATGGCGCTTGGATGAATGTTATGAAAGGTCATGCCGTTGCAAATGGTGTTTATGTTGCAGCAGCAAACCGCATAGGTCTAGAAAAGTATTTACCCGAAACTCCTGGAATTGAATTTTGGGGTGCTTCATTTATCTGTGGGCCACAAGGTGAAATTTTGGCGCAAGCCTCACACGATAAAGAAGAAATTTTAATTGCCGAAGTTGATTTAGACTTACAAGAAAATGTGCGCCAAAACTGGCCATTTTTTAGAGACAGACGCATCGATGCCTTTGGAGATATTACAAAAAGAGCAATTGACTAACTGCTCTTTTTAAAACAAAAAATCCCTACTGAATTATTTATTCAAGCAGGGATTTTTTTATTTCGAGAGTACTTTTTAGTTCAAGTCTGGTTGGAAAATTTTCACACTTCCGTCACCTTCACTACTTACCACAAGCAAACTTCTTTTTGTTGGACTTTTTGAAGCAGGAATATATAGTAAACCTTCTGGAGCATCACCCGTTTTTATAGTTTGCATTAATTTTGGTGCAGTAGGATTTGATATATCATAAATCATTACTGCATCGGCGCGTTCAAGACCTACAAATAGAATCGTTTTTTCACCCATTTTAGCAACCACAACAGATTCTGGTTCAGCACCTTTATCATCACTTCTGCCGTCATCATAAAAACCTAATTCTTGTGATTTTTTATCCAATTCATTTTTGCTATCATATACTAATTCACCTGTTGTACCATTCCATATAGAGAAAGATCTAGAACCAAAAGAAACAAGCTCATCAAAATCGCCATCGCCATCAGTATCTCCCATTTTAGTATTAATATTTAGCCTACCTAAACTAGTCTCCGCTTTTAGTGCTGTAGCATCTGGAAACGCTAAAGGATCAAGAATTACTGATGAACTACCTACTCTTTTTACATCAACAAACGCACTATATTCTCTAGCATCACCTTCATTTGCAGTTACAAAATAGGATATTTTATTTACTTCAAAACTACTTATGGCATCTGGTTGATACATTCCTTTTATTTTCCAAGGTTTCATAAATATACCACCATCTTTATCGCTAACATCAATTGCATTGTCAACAAGATTATAGTCTTTTAGACCCAAAGGAAAAATATTCGTAATCGTTTTGCTAGTCAAATCAATTTTAGCAACGCCATTGTTTTCTTGTAAAGTTACCCAAGCTGTTTTAGAATCGGCAGATATCGTAATATATTCTGGTTCAATATCATTAGCGAAATTATTAGTTACACTAGCAATACGGAATCCTTTTGCCTTGAGCGTATTTAACTGGTTTGCAAAACCTGCAAAGTTCAGAGTTGTTACCGCATAGTCAGCATTTATAGCAATAATTGAAACCGAGCCATCTGGGTCAATCGAGTAAGTGTCATTTGGCTCGCCTTCATTGGCAGTCATGATAAAATTTCCATCAGGAGAAAATGTAATCATATCCGGCAGCGCTCCTACTGTAATCTCTTTGATTAAACTATAATTTGTAGTATTAAAAACCAAAACTTTACCAGCATCTTGCTTATTCGGTTTTGCCTCTAAGGCCACAGCTAATTTACCATTAAAGGTAGCAACACTATTTGATGCACCATTGTAAGGAGTCAGATCAATACTTGTTAGAAATTTTGGACTAGCTGGATTCGACAAATCAATAACGTCAATCCTATTCGTATTGCTATTGTTAACCGTAAAAAGTTTCTTTGATATTTCGTCATATGCACTAATTTCAGCAGCACCTGCTCCTCCTATTGTAAGATTTCCAATTTCTTTAAATGAGGCAGGGTTTTCATTCACAATAGTTTCTTGATTGTTGCTGGAACTATCCTCTTTAGAACAACTAGACAAAATCAAAATTGCAGCTAGAAGTGAAATACTGTATTTTTTCATAAATTATTTTTTTCCAAAAATAGAAATGAACAAATCAACTATAATTAACACAATATTATTTAATTATTACCTTAATACTATAAATGAAAACGCAGTTTTAAAAAATTGCAATGTTTGCTCGTTTTTTAAGTGAGTCTGAATCATTATATTTGCAACTTTGATAAAAGTATATAATATGACTACAAATACTAGGCGTTTTCCAGCCGAATGGGAAAAACAACAAGGAATGCTACTGTGTTTCCCTCATAATGGGAAAGATTGGCCTGGAAAATATGAAGCAGTTCAATGGGCTTTTGTAGAATTTATTAAAAAAGTAGCGACTTTTGAAACTGTTTTTTTGGTTGTGGCTGATGAAAACCAAAAAACAAAAGTAAACACCATGCTGGAAACAGCTCATGTTGAACTAGCAAATGTTTCGTACATCATTCATAAAACCAATAGAAGTTGGATGCGTGATTCTGGACCAATCATTATAAAGAACGGAACCGAAAGAGAAGCTTTGAATTTTAATTTTAATGGCTGGGCCAAATACAAAAACATACAATTAGATAAATTTGTTCCTGCAAAAGTGGGCGAATTTCTAAATATTCCTGTAACTCAAGTCATGTACAAAGGAAAACCGGTGATTGTTGAAGGTGGTGCCATCGATGTAAACGGACGTGGAACCTTATTAACATCAGAGGAATGTTTAATGCACCCAGACATACAGGTTCGAAATGCAGGCTTTACAAAAGAAGATTATGAAACCGTTTTCAAAGAATATCTCGGCGTAACCAATGTGATTTGGTTAGGCGACGGAATTGAAGGCGATGATACTCATGGACATATTGATGATTTATGCCGATTTGTAAACGAAGATACCATTGTCACAATTGTAGAAAATGATACGCTTGATAAAAATTATAAGCCGCTTCAAGACAATTTAAAACGTTTACAAAACGCAACTCTAGAGAATGGAAAATCTCCAGTCATAGTAGCTTTGCCAATGCCGAAGAAAGTAGAATTTGACGGTTTACGCTTACCAGCTAGCTATGCTAATTTTTTAATTTTAAACCAATGTGTTTTAGTACCTACTTTTAATGATAGTAACGATCGTAAAGCATTAAACATACTGGCAGAATGCTTTCCAGATAGAGAAATTATCGGTATAAATGCAACTGATTTTATTTGGGGTTTTGGGACCTTACATTGTTTAAGTCAGCAAATACCTGAATAAAGAAATAAAAAAAGACTTGTAAAAATTACAAGTCTTTTTTGTTATAATAAAAGTTTCCTTATGGGTAACCAAAAATTATTTATCTCTGGTAAAAGGAATTTTTTGTCCACCTGGCACAGTCATATCAAAACCATTTAAACTTTCGTTGAATTCAAACTTAAGTCCTGCTTGTTTTGATTCAAAAGTATTTTTTCCAATATTCTCCACAGAAAAAGGAGGATAATTTGTAATCAAAGCACTAAGAGCACCATTTTTTTCAGAAAAAGTAATTTTAAGAGGTGCCATTTGAGTTGAAAAAGCACCTAAATAACCATCTAGAATTACATCTTTTTCAAGCAAACCTTTGTCAGCAGTCCATACATTATTTGCCGTATTAGAATCTGGAAACGCATGATCAGGATCTAATGTGATACTTTCAATTTCTTCAGTAGAATTGTGTTTAAAAGACCAAGATTTGTTTTTTTGCCACACTTCAACTGGTAACTTTACTCTTGTGATTTTTCCACTTTTAGTTTTCACTTCAAGCGCTACAGGCATAACCATTTTTTCGAAGTTCTCAATAGTAATGATAACTCCTTTATTAGGGTCATTTTTTACATATTTTATCGAATTTATACCTTGATCTAAGCGCCAATTGTATTGAAACCAACCTCTCCAGAACCAACTCAAATCTTCTCCAGCAACATTTTCAATTGTTCTAAAAAAATCATCTGGCTGTGGATGTTTAAAAGCCCAACGTTCTACATAGGTTTTCAAAGCCAAATCAAAACGCTCAGGTCCTAATACTTGTTCTCTTAAAATAACTAAACCTGAACTTGGTTTAGAATAGGCCAAAAGACCAATGTTCCGCTCCTTCATATTATCTGGTGAACTCATTATTGTTTCCAGAAAAGGACTTGTATACATTTCTGCTCTTTGATGCATGTCTGCTTTTGGCTCTTTGTATTCTCCATTATTAAAATCAATAGAACTTAAAGAATTGATAAAAGTATTAAATCCTTCATCCATCCAAGCAAACAATCGTTCATTAGATCCTACAATCATTGGAAACCAGATATGTCCAAACTCATGATCTGTAACACCCCATAAATCAGCTCCTTTTGATTCCCAGCTACAAAAAACAATTCCAGGATACTCCATTCCACCTTCATTTCCAGCAACATTTACAGCTGCAGGATAAGGGTATTCAAACCATCTTTTAGAATAGTTCTCTATAGATGCTTTTGTATATTCTGTAGATCTACCCCATGCTTCGTCACCTGCACTTTCAACAGGATAAACAGACATTGCTAACGATTTTTTTCCGCTTGGTAAATTGATTTTGGCAGCATCTAAAATAAAAGAGGCTGATGATGACCAAGAAAAATCACGGGCATTGATCATTTTAAAATTCCAAGTTTTTGTAGCTGATGATCCCGTTTTTGAAGTGGTAGCAACTTCCTCTGCTGTTCTAATAAATACCGTTTTATCACTTTGTTTGGCTTGTGCCAATCTACTTTGTTCTACCGTTGAAAATACTGTAGCAGCATTTGTCAACTCACCCGAAGCAACTACAATATGATTAGAAGGAGCAGTAATACTTACATCAAAATCACCATATTCTAAATAGAATTCAGAGGCTCCTAAATAGGGGTTTACGTTCCAGCCACGCACATCATCATATACACACATACGAGGATACCATTGCGCCATGGTAAATATTTTTCCGTTTTTAGTTTCAAGAACTCCCATTCTATCTGATCCTTCATAAGGAGCAATAAATGAGAAATCAATTTTAATTTTTGCAGTTCCACCTTTGGCGTTAAGCGCTTGTGGCAAAAAAACCTGCATTCTTGTATCTGAAATTACATATTTCACAGCAGTTTCTGTAGCTACACCTTTGTTTGTACTAATTACAGATACTGATTTTATTTTGTGACCACCATCAAAAACTTGTCCTTGAGCACCATTTCTACTACCTGTTAATGGTACAATAGCACTTCCTCTAGAATCAGCTTTAAAAAGATTTTGATCCAAATTCATCCAAACAAATCCTAATTTATCAGGACTATTGTTGGTGTACGTTATGATTCCAGATCCTGAAATTTCATTGTTTTTTTCATCTAATTTAGCCGTTAGTTTGTAACTAGCGCTATTTTGCCAATATTCTGAACCTGGTTGACCACTCGCAGAACGAGTTGCCGTTCCATTTTTAGAATAAAAATGTGGGGCAAAAGCATCATGATAGTCATACTTTGATACTGGACGTGCAGTATTCTCAGGAGTTTGTTGCGCACTAAGATTTGCAATTCCTAAAAGGAACAGACCTGCATGCCACAAGAATCCAACATTTATTTTCTTCATAGTTAATTGATTTTGTTTACAAATTAAGGAAAAAAAAAGAGAATTCAGAGTATAAAAACATTAAGAATTTTAGCACTTTGAGAAAAAAACATACCTTGTGATTAAATATTGAATATATTTACAGTAAATACAGATTGTCTCAGTAAAACCAAAACTATTTTGAATATCACCTTAAAAAACCACAAACTCACCGCAACCATAAATCATCGTGGTGCAGAGCTCATTTCTCTAAAAGACAACGATCAAAGAGACTATATTTGGAATGGAAATCCTGAATTTTGGGGAAAGCATTCTCCGGTACTGTTCCCAATAGTAGGAACTTTAAAAAACAATTCATTTCATTATGAAAACCAAGAATATCACTTATCACGCCACGGTTTTGCGCGAGATATGGATTTTGAATTAGTTGAAAGCACTGCCGAAAAAGCTGTTTTTTTGTTGTCACACAATAGCGAAACTTTAAAAAATTACCCTTTTGAGTTTCAATTACAACTGATTTATACTCTGGAAGAAACAAAATTATCTATTTCATACCATGTATTTAATGCAGGTACAAATACAATGCCTTTTTCTATTGGTGCTCACCCAGCCTTTGCGCTTCCAGAATCATTTGAAAGCTATGAAATCGAATTTGATCAAAATGAAGCTTTGCAATATCACCTTTTAGAAAATGATTTGATATCGAATGAAACTAAAATATTAAATACTCAAGACAAAAAACTTCCTCTTGATTACACCCTATTCGAACTTGATGCGTTAATTTTCAAAACCATACAATCTAAAAATCTTACCATTTTAGAAAATAAAAAACCTATTTTAAAAGTTGAATATGAAGATTTTCCAAGTTTAGGAATATGGACAAAAAAAGCAGCACCATTTATTTGTATTGAACCATGGTTTGGATATTCTGATGTACTGGAGAGTACTGGAGATTTACTACTAAAAGAGGGCATTCAAATTTTAGAACCAAACGCAACCTTTCAATCTATATTCACTATCAAAATTCTTTAAAAAAATTCTATGCTAACCATCAATTTTAATCCGTTTCCTGATTTAGAAACCGACCGTTTAATTTTAAGAAGAGTAAACGCAGGTGATGTAAAAGAAATTTTAATGTTACGATCTAATCCAGAAACCATGCAATTTATCCCTCGTCCTTTGTTAAAAACTGATGAAGAAGCTTTAGAGCATATTGCCATGATTGATCATAAAATTGAAGTTAATGAGGGCATCAATTGGGCTATAACTTTAAAAGATAGTCCAAAACTTATCGGGATTATTGGTCATTATCGCATTAAACCAGAACATTACCGAGCCGAAATTGGATACATGCTACTTCCTGATTATCACAAAAGAGGAATCATAACTGAGGTAGTTAAGGCTGTAGTTCATTATGGATTTAATGATTTAAAACTACATTCTATAGAAGCAGTTATAGCACCTGAAAATATTGGATCGGCAAAAGTTTTAGAAAAAAACGGATTTATAAAAGAAGCGCATTTCAAAGATTATGAATTTTACAATGGTAAATTTTTAGACTCTGTGATCTATTCCTTACTAGATCACTCATAAATACAAATATAAAAAACGCACAAATGTTATGTAAAAAGTAAATTACTACTACATTTGTACACTTATCATAACCTTAAATCTACATCCCACTTTATTAGCCATGAAAAAATTCCTGATCATCTTTGTTTTAATAACGTATTCCTCCATTTCAGCCCAAACCTATGTAAAAGCAAATGCTTTTACAACGCTTTTTACAATTCCTAATGTAGGGATAGAAACTAGTATTGGTAAAAAATCAACTTTTCATTTTGATGCTCTTACTTCCTTCTGGAAATCTGTAAACGGTAAACCCAGAGAATTTTACACCTTTACTCCTGAATATAGATACCATTTCAAAGAAAAATATAATGGTTTTTATGCAGGTGCACATATAGGAGCTAGTATTTTTAATTTCCAAAAGTGGAACTATTTAAACACTAATAATTATGAAAAAGGAGTTGGTTATTTTGCAGGAGCAACTATAGGATATCAAGTAAAAGTAAGTGAAAAATTTATGATTGATTGCTTTTTAGGCGGTGGTTGGCATCAAGGATTTTACAAAGGATATGACTTGTATACAGGTGAACGCTATGAACCTGCAAAAAAATACAACAAAAGTGGAGAATCGCTTCCTTACAGAGGTGGTGTAATGATTTCTTATAAAATAAATTAAAATTCATTTATACTTTTAACATATAAATCTTCAACCTGTTTACGAGCCCACTCCGTTTTTCTTAAAAAAGTCAAACTGGATTTAATACTAGGATTACTTGAAAAACATTTAATTTTAATCAGTTCACTTAGAGTGTCAAATCCATAATGACTGACAAGCTTTTCTACTACTTGTTGAAGCGTTATTCCGTGTAGCGGGTCGTTTGATTTTATTTTTTCCATTCTACAAATATAAACAATCTAAAATTTATGATTTTATCTTCCCAAAAAAAAATTAAATAATGAAAAAAGCAATACTTATTACAGTCCTATTGTTTTTCAATTTTTGCTTGGCACAGCAAAATGTGACTACATACTACTTCATAAGACATGCTGAAAAAGCAGACAATTCTAAAAATCCTGATTTGTCAGAAAATGGACAAAAAAGGGCAAACCAATGGAATGCTATTTTCGCCGATGTTCACTTTGACGAAATTTACACTACTGATTATAAAAGAACCATACAAACTGCAGCACCTACAGCTACAGCTAAAAATATTAAAACGAAACTGTACGATCTTAAGGATTTAAATATTGAAAATTTTAAAAATGAAACTCTAAATAAAAAAGTCTTGATTGTAGGGCATAGCAATTCTATACCTAAGTTTGTAAACCAAGTTATCAAAAACAATTTGTTTCCAGATATTGAAGACACTGTTTTTGGAAACCTATATGTAATTACAATCACCGGTAATACCATAAGCTACCATTTATTGAAATTACCATAAACATTGCTTGATATTTTAATTTTGCTACCTTTGCACCATGTTAAAAACAATTAATATTTACAATAAAAGAGCCAAATTCGATTATGAAATTATCGAAACATTTACGGCTGGAATCGTTTTGGCTGGTACTGAGATAAAATCAATTCGTTTAGGCAAAGCCAATATTACAGAAAGTTTTTGTGAATTCAGTAATCTTGAATTGTTTGCCATAAACACCTACATTGAGGAATACTCTTTTGGGAATCAATTCAACCATAAAGCCCGTAGCGAACGTAAATTACTCTTAAATAAAAAAGAGCTTAAAAGTTTATCTAAAAGTGTTCAGGCTAAAGGCTTAACAATAGTTCCTCTTAAATTATTTACAAATGAAAAAGGAATGGCAAAACTTCAAATAGGTCTTTGTAAAGGAAAGAAAACTTATGACAAACGAGAATCTTTAAAAGAACAGGATACAAAACGAGACTTAGAACGCATAAAAAAATCATTTTAAATTAAAATGATTTTTTTTGTTTTTGGTAAAGGCTATTTTGATGAAAAATTACGATAGCTAAGCAGATTAATATATCTTATTTACTATTCCAAACCATTAAGGACAAATCTTTTTGGGGCTAAGCCAAAAAAAAAATCATCTTCAACTCTTATATCATAAAGCACTGAAAATGATTTTTTTTTGTTTTAATTCTTGTCTTCTAATAAGGGAACAAATCTAAATTCTCCAAATTCGTGCTTTTCAAATTGAGTTTCATTAATTCGAATCAGCAAAGTCATAATTTGCACGTCCTCACCTACGGGAATTACTAGCCTTCCTCCTATTTTTAATTGCGCCATCAACGGTTTAGGAATAATTGGCGCACCAGCCGTAACAATAATGCTGTCGAATGGAGCGTAATTAGGCAACCCTTTGTATCCATCACCAAACGAAGTGTGTTTAGGACGAATATTGAGTTTAGGAAATAAATTTGTAGTTTTTTTAAACAATTCATTTTGGCGTTCTACACTAAATACTTTAGCACCCATGGTACATAAAACTGCCGTTTGGTATCCCGATCCCGTTCCAATTTCTAATATTTTATCTTCCTTTTTTACTTCTAATAATTGCGATTGAAAAGCAACAGTGTACGGTTGTGAAATTGTTTGCCCTGCACCTATAGGAAAAGCCTTATCTTGATAAGCATAATCTTCAAAGCTTGAATCCAAAAATAAGTGACGTGGTATCTTTTTTATGGCTTCCAAAACATTTTTATCCGTGATCCCTTTTTGCTCTAAAACGCTTACTAATTGATTCCGAAGTCCTTGATGTTTGGCTGTATCTTTCAAAATTTATTTTTTTATTTCTGTAAAAGTAGAAAAGAAAAATTGAAATCAAATATTGGTTTTTAAATAATTATTTAGCGTACAATTTGTCTAAATTCAATAATAGATTAATCATTTTATTGCTATTTTTGTAAAAAATACACCCTTATGCTAAAAATTGGAGTATTAGGTGCTGGTCACCTAGGAAAAATACATTTGCGTTTATTACAACAATCTGACAAATATGAATTGGTAGGGTTTTATGACCCAAATCAAGAGAATGCTGAAAAGATATCAAAAGAGTTTGGATACAAACATTTTAGTACTATTGCAACTCTTATTCATGCTGTTGATGTAATTGATATAGTTACCCCAACGCTTTCACATTACAAATGTGCAAAAGTAGCGATCAAATCAGGGAAACATGTTTTTATTGAAAAACCGATTTCAAACACAGTGGAGGAAGCTGAAGAAATCATCGCTCTTGCCAATGAATATAATGTTAAAGGGCAAGTAGGTCACGTTGAACGATTTAATCCTGCTTTCATAGCAACAAAAAACATGATTGAAAATCCCATGTTTATTGAAGCACACCGTTTGGCTGAATTTAATCCGCGTGGAACTGATGTCCCAGTGGTTCTAGATTTAATGATTCATGACATTGATGCTATTTTAAGTGTGGTTAGATCAAAAGTGAAGAATATTAGCGCCAGCGGCGTTTCGGTGATAAGTGACACCCCTGATATTGCAAATGCTAGAATTGAATTCGAAAATGGTTGTGTTGCCAACTTGACAGCAAGCCGAATTTCGATGAAAAACATGCGGAAATCTCGTTTCTTTCAAAAGGACGCTTACATCTCTGTTGATTTCTTAGAGAAAAAATGTGAAGTGGTAAAAATGAAAGACGCTCCAGAGGTTCCAGGTGATTTTGATATGATTTTACAAAATGCCGAGGGTATAAAAAAACAAATCTACTTCTCCAATCCAGATGTTGAACAAAACAACGCCATTCTGGATGAGTTAGAATCGTTTGCAGATTCAATCAACAACAATACAACTCCAGTAGTGACTTTAGATCAAGCAACCGAAGCATTACGAGTTGCTTATCAAATTATTGATTGTTTTAAAAAGTAATCATTGATGGAAAATAAGTTAGAAATTAAATATCGAAATCAAAAACAGTCTTTTGAAATTTTAGAAGATGAAATTATAGTAGATTTAGATACTCCAAAACACAAATTAAAGTACAACATCCCATTAGAAGAAATTAAAACGACACAGTACATAAATAAGACTAAAGAAGACTCTACTTCAATGTTATTGAATTTTTCTTTATTTTTAAATTTATCATTCATTTTATATTTAGTTGTTGATAATTTTAAGTTAAGCCCCGTTTTAGTCCAAAGTATTTTTCTAACTACCTCATTAGCATTCGTGGCTGTGATGAAGTTTTTTTTTGATGGACATGATGAAAAGCATATTGATTCTTCCAAACTTTTTTATTTTATCTACACAAAAAAAAATGCCGAAGAAGTAGATGATTATATCGAGTTAGTATATAAGAAACAGATCGATTTTTTCAGAAAAAAGTACTTTTTAATTGATCCTGTATTACCATATGGAGTCCAAAATGAGAGATATATTTGGCTTTACAGTAATAAATACATTAACGAAAATGAATACGAAGTAATAAAAGAAGATTTAGATAAATACTTCAGTTTTAACCCAACACTATAATATGAAAACAATAGCCGTAATCGGAGCAGGAACAATGGGTAATGGAATAGCTCATACCTTTGCACAAAGTGGTTTTACCGTAAAATTAATAGATGTTTCAGAACAATCTCTGGATAAAGGAATGGCAACTATTGCCGCTAATTTAGATCGAATGATCACTAAAGGAAGCATCACCCAAGAGGATAAAGCAAAAACAATCACCAATATTATTACGTATACCGATATAAAAGACGGTGTTGTAGGTGTTGATCTAGTGGTAGAAGCTGCAACAGAAAATGTAGCATTAAAACTAAATATCTTCAAACAATTGAATGAAATTTGTTCGCAGGATACCATTTTGGCAACCAATACATCTTCAATTTCAATTACGCAAATAGGATCGGTTGTTACTAATCCAGAACGTGTTATAGGTATGCACTTTATGAATCCGGTGCCTATAATGAAATTAGTAGAGATTATCCGCGGTTACAACACCTCAGATGAAGTTACAAAAACCATCATGAGTCTTTCTGAAAAACTAGGAAAAACTCCTGTTGAAGTGAATGATTATCCAGGTTTTGTAGCCAATAGAATTTTAATGCCAATGATCAATGAAGCAATTGAGACTTTGTACAACAAAGTTGCGGGTGTTTACGAAATTGACACGGTGATGAAACTTGGAATGGGCCAACCCATGGGACCATTACAACTTGCAGATTTTATTGGCCTTGATGTATGTTTAGCCATTTTAAACGTAATGTATGATGGGTTCAAAAATCCAAAATATGCTCCATGTCCATTATTAGTAAATATGGTTCGAGCTGGAAAACTAGGAATAAAATCAGGTGAAGGTTTCTACGATTATTCAGAAAGTAAAAAAGCAGAAAAGATTTCTAAACAATTTATTTAATGTCATAAAGTTTGAAAGTCAAAAGTCTAGAAGTCTGCATCTTTTAACTTTTGACTTTTAACTTTTGACTTTTAACTTAATTATGGCCAAAATAGTTCCTTTTAAAGCAGTAAGACCTACCCGAGACAAAGTATGCCTTGTAACCTGTAGATCTTATGAAGAATATGTAAATGCTGAATTAGCAGCACAACTGGATTTTAATCCATTGTCTTTTTTGCACATATTAAAACCTGCCTATACCAATCAAGAAACTGTTTCATTTGAAAAAAGATACAAGCAAGTTCATCAAAAATACGAAGAGTTCAAAAACGAGATCATTCTTGTAAAAGATAAAAAGCCAGCAATTTACATTCATAAAATTGTTACTAAAACACAATCTTTTATTGGAATCATAGCAGGTACAAGTGTAGCTGATTATTGCAATGAAATCATTAAAAAACACGAGGATATCATTGCTTTTAGAGTTCGGTTGCTCAAAGAATACATGAGATATTCAGAGTTTAATACAGAACCCGTTTTAATGACTTATCCTGATAATAAAACCATTGAAAACTGGATTTTTAATTGCACGCAGAAATTAGCTGATTTTGAATTTTCGACTACAAAAAAAGAGATTCATTATTTATGGAAGATAGACGATCCACTTGAAATCAATTGGATTCAAAATATTTTTGAAAAAACAGATAGCCTTTATATCGCGGATGGACATCATCGTACTGAAGCTTTAAAATTATTATCTGAGGAAAATACCGACACTCAAAACACGTCTAAGAATCATATATTAAGCTACTTAATATCTGAAAACAACGTAAAAATTTACGAATTTAATCGTCTTGTAAAAGATTTAAATGGTTTAACAAAAGAGGAATTTATAACTGCGTTACAAAAGAATTTCAGTATTGAGAATAAATTACAACAACCTTTTCAGCCTTCTCAAAAACATCAGTTTGGGATGTATCTTGATAATGAGTTTTATAGTTTAGTACTTCGTAAAGAAAAGGAAGTATTCCATTCTGCCTTAGACAGTTTAGATACTCAAATTTTATACAAAGAAGTTTTATTACCCATTTTAGGTATTGAAGATTTACGAAATGACGAACGAATTGAGTACCTTTCTGGAAAGCAATCCGTTTTAGAAGTAAAAAATAAAATTGATCAAGGCGAATTTGAAATCGGTTTTATATTATTTCCCTCAAACATAGGGGAAATTAAAGCATTGGCCGATGCTAATTTAATCATGCCTCCAAAAAGTACGTACATAGAACCTAAATTCAGAAGTGGATTAGTAGTTTATGAACTTTAATTTATAAAAATCAGGAATTCATCATGTCAATAGCTACAAATTTACTTGGAATTAAAACGTCATTACCTGAGCATGTAACCTTAGTTGCTGTTTCAAAGACCAAACCGGTTTCGGATTTGATGGAAGCTTATGAAGCTGGGCAACGCATTTTTGGAGAAAACAAAATCCAAGAAATGGCCGATAAATGGGAACAAATGCCCAAAGATATCGAGTGGCACATGATTGGTCACGTTCAAACGAACAAAGTAAAGTTTATGGCACCTTTTGTAAGTTTGATTCATGGTGTAGACAGTCTTAAACTATTACAAGAAATTAACAAACAAGCGTTAAAAAATAACCGAATTATTGATTGTTTATTACAAATTTACATTGCCGAGGAAGAAACAAAATTTGGTCTTGATCAGGATGAACTTGATTCCCTCCTAGCATCAAATGAATTCAAAGAACTGAAAAACATTCAAATCGTTGGATTAATGGGAATGGCTACTTTTACTGATGATAAAGATCAAATAAAGAAAGAATTCACTCATTTGAAAACAATTTTTGAAAAAACAAAAAAACTGAAAACTGAAAACTGCCAACTAGACATCCTCTCAATGGGAATGTCCGGTGACTATCAACTTGCAATTGAATGCGGCAGTACCATGGTTAGAATTGGAAGTAGTATCTTTGGGGGAAGAAATTAATTTCAATTTCAAAGTTGGTAAAAATGCATGTAAACGAACCTAATTTTGATAAAATATACAATTTTGAAGACCGTTTAGTTAGATTTGCAGGAGAATGCATTTTCTTTGTTAGAAAACTAGAAAAATCTTATGAAATTGATTATTATAAAAATCAAATTATACGCTCCTCTGGAAGTTCAGCATTAAATTATGGTGAAGCTCAAGGTACTATTACAAATAAAGATTTTATATTTAAAGTATAGCTTTCCGTAAAAGAACTCAAAGAGTCCAGAAATTCATTAAAAGTTCTGAATTACATAAAAGCAGGAGAATTAGAAGAAAGAAAATGGCTTTTGACAGAAGTTGAAGAATTAATCGCCATAGCTTCTAAAATGATAAACAACAAAAAATAATTCAATAACAATTACAATGTGTTTTCAATGGCAATAGAAATGGGAATTACAATTTTCAATTTTTAAAAATTACCATTGATTCACGATATTTATTTTGAAATTGCTATTGATTTTTGAAATTGATATTGAAAATGTACGCAATACTCGACATAGAAACCACAGGAGGACAATTTAACGAAGAAGGAATCACTGAAATTGCCATCTATAAATTTGATGGACATGAAATAGTGGATCAATTCATCAGCTTGGTAAATCCTGAAATTCCCATACAGCCGTTTGTTGTAAAACTTACCGGTATCAATAATGCCATGCTCACATCAGCTCCCAAATTTTTTGAGGTAGCCAAACGCATCATTGAAATTACGGAAGGTTGCGTGATTGTGGCGCACAATGCATCTTTTGATTATAGAATCCTGAGAACTGAGTTTCGCAGATTAGGCTATGATTTTGAAGCCAAAACACTTTGTACGGTTGCCCTTTCACAAAAATTATTACCAGAACAACCCTCACATAGTTTAGGGAAATTAGTGCGAGCACTTGGCATTCCTATGGCCGACAGGCATCGTGCCAGCGGAGACGCATTGGCTACCGTTAAATTGTTTAAAATCCTTTTAGAAAAAGATTTAGAAAAAGAAATTGTAAAAGATTTCATCAAACTAGAAGTTCAAAAAGGCATTGCACCAAAACTCTTAGACATTGTGTCAAGTTTACCAGCAAAAACTGGAGTTTACTACATTCATAATGAGAAAGGAAATCTCATTTACATTGGCAAAAGCCGAAACATAAAGAAAAGAATCAACCAGCATTTTACAGGTACTACCAATAAATGCAAGAAAATTCAAGCCGAAGTTTATACCGTAACTTATGATGAAACGGGTAGTGAACTAATCGCTCTTTTAAAAGAAAGCGAAGAAATAAAAATCAACAAACCCATATACAACAGGGCACAACGCAAAAGTATTTTTCAACTCGCTTTGTATGCTGAGAAAGATGAAAAAGGATATTTGAACTTAAAACTTCAAAAAGCCGATGGTCGTAAAAAGGAAATCACATCCTTCACTTCTATCCAAGAAGGAAAAAATGCTTTGTTTAGAATCACATCTCATTATAACCTATGTCAAAAACTAACGGGCTTGTACGCTAGTAAAACAAACTGCTTTCAATACACCATAAAAGAATGTGATGGCGCTTGCGTAGGAGAAGTATCTCCAGAGGAATACAACACCAGAGTCCAAGCTTTTATTGATAAAAACAGTTTTGACAATCAAAACATGATTTTAATAGATAAAGGCAGAACAATAAGCGAACGCTCAGCGGTTTTGATAGAAAACGGAATTTACAAAGGATATGCGTTTTATGATTTAAACTATCAAATAACCAATGTTGAAATCCTAAGAAACATTATTATCCCAATGCAGAATAATCGCGATGTGAAGAATATTATTCAAGGCCATATCCGAAAAAACAAAACGTTAAAAATAGTTCATCTGTAGGCTGAATATTAATTGTGATCCTATATATCAATTATCTTAAACTAGATTTATGAAACTAATAATCAAATTTATTTTCACATAGTGTTTTGATCATGAATCCGAATCTTAATTTAATAACCTTGAAGCCAATCCAGCTGTACACTGCAACTCCTCGTGATTTCAGTTGTTTTTCTAAGACATAAAAGGAGCTTCCTGCGGTCGCTCTTTTACACCAAGAAAAACAAACTTCAATCACTGCGGGGTTTACGTTGCCATCTGGGCTAAAAAATATGAAATACTTAATCACTATCGTCGGTCCTACAGCTATCGGAAAAACTTCCCTTAGCATTGTTTTGGCAAACCACTTCAATTGCGAAATCGTGTCATGCGACAGCCGACAATTTTTTAAAGAGATGACCATTGGTACCGCCGTTCCAAGTCTAGCTGAATTGGCAGCAGCCAAACACCATTTTATTCAAAATAAGTCTATTTTTGAAAATTATACAGTCGGCGATTTCGAAAAAGAGGCTATTACTAAACTTAACGAACTATTTCAAGATCGTGATTATGCCATTCTAGTTGGCGGTTCTGGTTTATATGTTGATGCCATTATCAAAGGCTTTGATGAATTTCCTGAAATCGATCCTGCAATTCGTGCTAAAATAACCACACAATATGAAAAACTTGGCATAGGATATTTACAGCAAGAACTTGAACATTTAGATCATGCTTATTACAAAACCCTAACCACAGATAATCCACAAACTTTGCAAAACCCGCACCGCATGATGCGTTTTGTAGAAGTATGCCTGGGAACAGGAAAACCGTATTCCTCTTTCTTGAACCAGAAAAAAAATAGTCGCAACTTCACTCCTATTTTAATCGGTTTAGAAGCTGACCGAAAGATAATCTACAACCGAATCAATCAACGTGTAGATATCATGATGAATGAAGGCTTGCTAAACGAGGCCAAAACTTTATATCCCAATAAAGAATTAAACGCTCTACAAACCGTAGGATATAGAGAATTATTTAGTTTTTTTGACAAAGAATTTCCATTAGAATTCGCCATCGAAGAAATAAAGAAAAATACAAGACGATTTTCTAAACGTCAATTAACTTGGTTTAAAAGAAATGAAAACACCAAATGGTTTGACTTTGAAACACCCTACGACAAAATCATTGCCTACATAAATTCAAAAAAATAAAATATATCGCAAATAAGGACACAAATATTCATGAAAGCTTAAAACAAATAGGTAAAGTTTTATTTTTAATTTTTACATTATATCTGACAATACCATACATATTAGCTTTACAAATGAAAATTGAAGACCCAAATTTGAAAAATTTGGATCCTGAAAGCTTTATCTTTTTGGGAATAATTCTACTATTTTTTATACTAATAAATATTAAGATGCTTTTTCCTAATTTTAAAATAGTTTTTAAAAACAAGAATACCAATTCATAATTCATAATTCATACTTCATAATTATTATATGCCTATATCTCCTAAATTCACCTCTATTCTAAGCAAAGATTGGGAAATCAATTTTACGCAATGTGCGCCCAACGGGTATTTAAAATACACTGATTTATGCAATATTTTACAATTAACTGCTGCAGCTCATTCTGAAGTTGGTGGTATTAGTTTTACTGACATGCAAGAGTATAATCAGGCATGGGTATTGAGCCGTATGCGTGTTGAAATTAGTAAATTACCTAAATGGGGTGATACAGTAACCGTAAAAACATGGATCAATTCATTAGAAAACTCTAGATCAGTACGAGCACTTGAAATGTATATTAATGGAGAAAAAATAGTAGGATCTGAAACTTTTTGGGCCGTTTTTAATACTAAAAAACGACGCCCAGAAGCCTTAGCTCTTCCATACGAACACTTTGAGTTATATCCAGATAAAAAACCAACGATAGAACGATTTTCTAAAATAAATTTTACTAATGAAAAAGAAATAGTGTTTGAAAAAACCGTTTTTTTATCAGATTTAGATATAGTAAATCATGTTAACAATGTCAAATATCTAGAATGGTGTCTAGATGTTGTTGACGAAAAATTGTTATTAAAACAAAGGGTAGCAAGCATTGAAATGAACTTTTTAAAAGAACTATCATTAAAAGATACTGTTTTAATTCATGAAAGTATCCAGCAAGATGAAACTGTATTTAGTATCACAAAGGACGATAAAACATGTTTCGCATTACAAATACATTGGAAATAAAAGATAAAAAAAAAGCCTCAAAAAAATTTTTGAGGCTTTTGCATTTTATGCAACTTTGTTTTTTATAACTAATCTAAATCCTTCTCCATGGATGTTTAATATTTCAACATCCTCGTCTGGTTTTAAATATTTTCTCAATTTAGCAATGTAAACGTCCATACTTCTTGAGGTAAAGTAATTATCATCTCTCCATATTTTTGTCAAGGCTAATTCTCTTGGCATTAAATCATTTTCATGTAGAATTAACATTTTCAACAGCTCATTTTCTTTTGGTGACAACTTAATAGGCTCTTCTTCTTTGAAAGTTAAGAAACGCAACTTAGAATTTAAATGGAATTTACCAATATTAAACTCAAACTGAACATGTTCTGATTTTGTATCAGAAGCCTTTCTTTGAATAATTGCTTTAATTTTCATTAATAAAACTTCAGAGTCAAAAGGTTTGTTCAAATAATCATCTGCTCCAGCTTTATATCCTTTTAAAACATCCTCTTTCATAGATTTTGCTGTTAAAAAGATAATAGGCACTTCATTATTTTTCTCTCTAATTTCTTTGGCTAATGTATATCCATCTTTGTATGGCATCATCACATCAAGGATGCACAAATCGTAGGTATCTTTTTTAAATTTTTCAAAACCTTCCATACCATTTTTCGCTAAAGTCACATCAAAGTCATTTAACATTAAATAGTCTTTAAGGACTGCTCCAAAATTAAGATCATCTTCAACTAATAGTATTTTTTTATTTGTATTTTCCATATTTTAATTTATTAATGGTAATTTTATTATAAAGGTACTTCCTTTACCTTTTTCACTTTCTACATAAACGTGACCGTTATGGTCATCTACAATTCTTTTTACATACGCAAGACCTAAACCATGACCTTTTACGTTGTGCAAATCTCCTGTGTGTTCCCGATAAAACTTCTCAAAAATTCTTTTTTGAGCTATTTTACTCATTCCTAAACCTTTATCTTTTACTTTTATAATCACCATATCCTTGATATTTTCAGTGAAAATTTCAATATCTGGAGTGTTAGGTGAATATTTAACTGCATTTTCGAGTATGTTAACAATAACATTTGTAAAATGAACATCATTGATTAATACCGTAGTTCTTAAAGCTTTAAAATCGCACTTAATTGTCCCTTGCCTGTCTTCTACTATCAAATTAACATGATCTATAGCGTCTTCAATTATTTCATGTATGTTATTTGAATCTTTTGAAATATCTAACTCTTTCTTTTCTAATTTCGAAATTCTCAATACATTTTCAACCTGTGCGTGCATTCGTTTGTTTTCGTCCTTGATCATCTGCAAATACCTCAAAACCTTTTCTTTATCATCAATAATTTTAGGGTTCCTGATTGCATCAAGAGCTAAATTTATGGTTGCAATAGGAGTCTTAAACTCATGCGTCATATTGTTTATAAAATCATTCTTGATTTCAGATATCTGACGTTGTCTTATTAATTGATTCAATGCACTTGAATAAGCAATAATTATAATGAGTGTAAACACAATTGAGAGTATCGTAATACTAACTAATTCTGATAATAAAAATTTCTTTTTATGAGGAAATGTAACTAACAATTGATACTTACTATTACCCTCGTTATCAGTAAATACTGGTATAGAATACGTAGCTTCTTTATTGTACTTAAAATCGCCAGACTTCACATTTGTTGCTAGATTATTATTGTACACACTAAACTCAAATTTAGTGTCTACTCCTGATTCCATCAATTCTTTGCGAATCATTTTATTAAGAGTTTCCTTTGTTACCCTTTCTTGAATTGGTAATACCGAAGCAAAATCTTTGTAAAATATTTCAAATGATGCATTATCAAGAACATTCAAATTTCCTGATTTCTCTATTTTTATATCCGGAATCAAGCTTTGATTACCGCCTATTTTATCAATAGATTTGTCACTATAAACCTCTGTAACTCTTTTAGCACTAAAAGTTTTAAATTTTTCGCTATCAAACTTTTTATCAAAGAACGTTGGTGAAATTTTATAATCTTCTGAAATTATACTATTCGAATAAATAATAGTTTTATTGGTTTTTGGGTTCTTTTGAACGTAATAAAACTCTAAAATATCATCTCTTTTAGGTACTTTACCCGTACTATCTTTATAATGATTTATTTTGTCATAAAAATTGTACGCCTCTTGCTTTTGAATCTTTTCAGCAACATTTCCTAATACCTGTTTAACATGAAATTTAAATTGCTCATCGTTATTTTCAAACGAATTGTTAAACCAATATACTTGCACTAAAATTATCCCGATAAGAGACAAACTCATCAGTAAGACTAGTAATCTAAAAAAAAGTTTATTCATCAATACAAATTTAGTATTTTAACAATATATTAAACGATAGATTAACCAAACATTAACACCTAGGCTTCTTTTTGTTTAATCTTTAAAATTTTAAGAATTTTATCAACTTCCTGCTTTGATGATTCTAAACTAATATTTTCAATCACAAAATCACTTTTTTCTACACGCTGTGCATCAGTCCATTGCGCATTTATACGTTTCAAAACAAGCTCTCTCGTTGTAGCATCACGATCAAGAACCCTATTAATCCTAGTTTCTAAAGGCGCTACTACCGATATTATAACGTCACAATCTTTGTATTTATCACTTTCAAACAAAATAGCAGCCTCATAAATCACATATTGGGCTTTATCATTTTTCTTTAACCATAACTCAAAATCTTGTTTGATGGCAGGGTGAACAATTTTGTTCAATATTTGTAATTTTTCTGGTTCACTAAATACAATCTTGGCAAGTTCAGCTCTATCAAGTATTCCATCGTTAAAGACTACATTACCAAAAACCTCTTTTATATTGTTCAAAACAAATGCTTCTTGCATTACTTTTTTTCCAGCATCATCTGCAATATAAATAGGAATACCTGCTGCCTTAAAAAAACCAGCAATTGTTGTTTTTCCGCTGCCTATACCTCCTGTTAACCCAATAATCTTTGTCATATTACAGTTTGAAAAACATTTCAGGAAATGCTGTTTGAGGATCTTTTTTTAATACAATAATCTGAATATACGATTTTAAAAAACCTGTTCCATACCCATAAAACTGTTTCCAAACAGCAATTAGAGATAAATACCCAATTTTAATACTTTTATTTTGAATAGATGCCACAATAAAGAGTACAACAAAATACAAGAAATAGAGTTGTAAAAGGATATCAAAATTAAAGAACAATACCGCCAAAAAAGCAACAAGTATTCCTAAAATAAAAACCGTAGGAAAGAAAAAAGTAAGTTTATTGTGTTTAGGATACCAACTGTTTAAAATAGGTCTTGCTTTTCCAAATTTATGAACCTGAATTGAAAATTTCCCCCAATCAATACGTCTCTTATGATATACGTATGCTTTTGGAAAAAGTTTTGTTTCAAAGCCTAGATTCCATAAACGAATAGACAAATCAGGATCTTCACCAGGATGAATGTTTCCAAAACCCTTAGATGCCATAAAGGCTTTTCTAGACAATCCCATGTTAAAACTTCGGGGTTGAAATTTATCTATTTTTTCTGATCCTCCTCTTATTCCACCTGTCGTAAGAAATGAAGTCATGGCAAAGTTTATAGCTTTTTGAATATCCGTAAAACTATCTAATGCGCTATCTGGACCACCAAAACAGTCCACATAATTTTTCTTCAAAGCCAACTCTACTTCTGATAAATAATTTTCTGGAATTATACAATCTGAATCAAATATGATAAAATAATCTCCTCTGGCTTTACTCATTCCATAATTTCTAGAATCACCAGGGCCCGAATTCTCTTTGTAATAATAAGCTATATCTAATCTATTGCCATATTTACTAGCAACATCTTGACACCGAATAGTAGAACCATCTTCGATTAACACGATTTCAAAAATTTCTTTATAAGTAGTACGTGATAAACTTTCTAAAAGTTCATCAACCTCGTCTGGCCTATTGTATACGGGAATAATTAAAGAAAACATCATTTTATTAAAAGTGGTATTTAGGGTATTTTTTATGAATCAAAAATTTTAACAAAGATAATCTTTATCCATAAAAAAACCATCAACTATTAATTGATGGTTTTAAATAATATTTGAGAAAAATTATTACACTATACTTTCAATAGCTACAACTTCATTAGCATCTGCTGCATAATCAACTCCAGCTACATCAAAGCCAAATAAGTTATAAAAATCTTTTCTATACCCTTCTAAATCTGATATTTCTTGTAGATTTTCAGTAACTGCTTCGTTCCATAAAAAAGCAACTTTCTCTTGAACATCAGATCTCATTTCAAGATCGTCAATTCTAATTCTTCCTTTTTCGTCAACTGGAATTTCACCTCCAGTGTACAAACGCTCTTGGTACAAACGTTGAATTTGCTCTATACACCCTTCATGAATTCCTTCTTCTTTCATGATTTTGTACAACAACGAGATATACAATGGAATAACCGGAATTGCAGAACTAGCTTGTGTCACCAATGCTTTATTAACCGATACAAATGCTTTTCCATCGATGCTTTTTAATGCATCTGTAATAGCAAATGCGGTTGCTTCAAGATGATCTTTTGCACGACCAATTGTTCCTTTTCTATAAACTGCCTCTGTTAAGGATGGCCCAATATAAGAATAAGCAACAGTTGCCACACCTGGTGCCAATAGATTTTCAGCTTTTAAAGCATCTATCCACATAGCCCAATCTTCACCACCCATTACTGCTACAGTATTTTCTATATCGTCACCACTACATGGAGCAATTGAAATTTCAGACACTTTACCTGAGTGAAAATCAACAGTTTTATTAGTAAATACATCACCGATAGGCTTTAACACTGATCTGTGTAAAATACCTGTACCAGGATGCATACGCACTGGCGAAGCTAAACTGTAAATTATAAGATCAATTTGTCCTAAATCAGCTTTGATAAGATCAATAGTTTGTTGTTTTATTTCATTCGAAAAGGCATCACCGTTGATACTCTTAGCATACAAACCTGCTTTATGTGCTTCATTTTCAAAAGCTGCTGAATTATACCAACCCGGTGAGGCAGTTTTACCTTCACTAGGCGCTTTCTCAAAGAACACACCTATGGTTGCTGCATCAGATCCAAAAGCACTTGTAATACGTGAAGCCAAACCAAATCCAGTTGACGCACCTATTACCAATACTTTTTTAGCACCATTAATAGCACCTTTAGACGTAATATATTCTATTTGATTTTTTACATTTTGCTCGCATCCTTTTGGGTGAGATGTAGTGCAAATAAACCCTCTCATTCTTGGTTCAATAATCATATTTTGTGGTGTTTTTTTTTTTTATAATTAAACGTTTTTAGTATTCGAAATTGTTCAGAAAAACGAACAAATATAATAGAAATAATTAATTCAACAAGGCTTTTGCATGATTAAGCGCTGAGTCTGTAACGGCTGTTCCTGATAACATTTGCGCTATCTCAACTACTCTTTCATCATTAGTCAATAACTTTAATTCTGATTGTGTATCATCGTCAATTGTTGATTTAAAAACTTTAAAATGCGCATCTCCTTTGGCAGCAATTTGAGGCAAATGGGTAATAGCAAAAATTTGCATTGATTGACTCATTTGTTTCATAATCTCTCCCATTCGTATCGCAATTTCTCCTGAAACTCCAGTATCAATTTCATCAAAAATTAAAGTTGGTAATTTTGAATATTGAGCCAAAATAGCTTTTACAGCTAGCATAATACGCGACATCTCTCCTCCCGATGCTACCTTTTTCAATATCCCGAAATCAGTTCCTTTATTTGCAGAAAACAAGAACTGAAGCTCGTCTTTACCATTTGCAAAAAAAGATTCAGATGTTGATAAAAGAATATTAAAACGCACATTAGGCATACCTAGGGTACTCAAAATTTGAATTAATTGTTCTGATAAAACAGGTATCGCAATGGATCTACTATTGCTAATTTCTAATGCTAATCCGTTCAGCTCTTTCTTCTTTTGTTCTATGGAAACCGTTAAATTTTCAATTTCATCTTCCATACTGCCTAGTTCTAAAACAGCATTTTCAAGTTGAGATTGAATAACTAGTAGCTCTTCTACAGTAGCAACTTGATGCTTTTTTTGAAGACTAAAAATAAGTTGTAATTTTTGACTTATCAGGTTAAGTTGCTCGGGATCATTAATTAACTTGTCCGAAAAACGAACCATCTCCCCTGTAATATCGTCAAATTCAATTGCAATACTTGTAATTCGCTCAAGCAATGATTGGTATTCAGTTGAAAATGGTGCAATTTTTTGTACCGAATTTTTGATTTCATTCAGATTATACAATACGCCTATTTGTTCTTCATTGGCTATAGCCAAAGACTTACTCATAGATTCTTTAATAATCTCCACATTATTCAACTTCTCAAAATCAGATTCTAAAATCTCTTGTTCACCGGCTTTTAATTTAGCCTCAACAAGTTCATTCAGCAAAAAAGTATTGTAGTCTTGCTCTTTCTTGGCTTCGCTTTGTTTTTTCAACAATGCATTTAGCTTTGATGTGTCTGACTTGAAACTCTTTAAAAATAATTGATACTTCGTAATAATCTCCTTATTACCTGCTATGGCATCTATAATATCAAATTGAACATTCTCATCTGAAAGCTCTTGAGTTTGTTGTTGTGAATGTATATCGAGTAAAAAGACACTCAAATCTTGTAACTCTTGAAGATTTACTGGACTGTCATTTACAAAAGCTCTAGATTTCCCCGAAGGCAAAATTTCACGTCGGATAATTGTATCGTTTTCAAAATCCAAGTCATTCGATTCAAAGAAAGACCTTAAATTGTATTTTGAAATATCAAAATGTGCTTCAATTACACATTTTTCTTCTTTATTTTTTAATGAAGTTAAATCAGATCTTTTTCCTAAAACAAGACCTAGAGCACCTAAAATTATAGATTTACCAGCTCCTGTTTCTCCCGTAATTATTGAAAAACCACTTGAAAAATCAATAGCTAATTTCTCTATCAATGCGTAGTTTTTTATAGAAAGTGACGTTATCATGTATTTGTTATTTGAAATTGGTGTAGTATATATTAAACCCTAAAATTTAATACTGGACCACTTACTTGCATTTAATGGTGACGTTTTGTTGAGACCATCAACTAAATCTGAGATTGGGATGCTTGGGCCTCCAGAAAATATTGAAACAATTTCATCTGATTTGGCGTCAAAAAAAACACGGGTTAAAAAAGCATTTGGTCGTGACCCACTAAGTTTAGACAAACCAGATAGTGCCAGTTTTACCTTTTCTTTACCTAGTTTCAAATCCTGACTCATTATATCAAGACCCAAATGATAATCTAGCATTGTTTCTCTAATTTGTTTAAAAGGTGGCGCTAAGAAATCGTTAATCAAAAAAAAGCGATTTTGATTCCCATCGGCTTGACTCCAACCACGAGTACCACTTTGTTGAGCTACATTACAAATGTTTTGAGCAATCTCTAAATTTGTATTACCTGCTTCTAACACAAAAGTATCGGCATCCAAACCTAAAATTAAATAACTGTAAAAAGCTACAACTGAAACTAAATTTGAATCAAAGGAAGCTGGATTAAAAAAAAGATTTTCAAACTCAGTATACCTGAAATTAAAATCTTTATCATTGAAATTGAATACTGGTGAAGCGTAAGTAGAATTAAAAGTAGGTCTTGAAGACTGGACTTGTATGCTTGCTGTAAACTGATCTGCACTATTAGAAAGTATGGTGATATACATAGAGCAGTTTATTTTTTCAACTTGCTTCATGGGTTGTCCTGTCCAATCTGTTTTATTTACAAATTCAATTAATGAGGTTTGTAGTGTTTTAAAAACTTGTTGATTGGTAACATTCAATCGTTGTGAATCAACCGTAACTGTACAATTTAACTGTTGCGAATAAACAATACCACAGACAAAAAATAACAAAAAAGGGATTATTTTATTCATCTTCAAATTTCTGTTATACGATTAGATTTTGATTAAATTGAATTGAAAAAATAGAATTATATCTTTATTTCAAAATGTTGACATACTTTATCCATAATATCATCTGCAACTTTTTCTTTGGATTTTAAATCCATTGGAGAGATTTGGAATGATTGATCTATAAAAGTTACTTTATTTGTCAGTTTACCAAAACCAGCTCCTGGATCTTGCAAAGAATTAAGAACAATCAAATCTAAGTTTTTTTTCTTGATTTTCAACTTTGCATTTTCAATTTCATTTTCAGTTTCTAATGCAAAACCTATTAAAAACTGATTTTTTTTCTTTTCTCCCATAGAGGCAAGAATATCTCTAGTCTTTTCAAGTTCAATTGTAAAGCTTTCTTCTGTTTTTTTAATTTTTTGGTCAGCAATATTTTTCGGTCTATAATCAGCAACTGCTGCAGCTGCAATGGCTACATCAACTGAATCATATATATTATGACAAGCCTGATACATATCCTCTGCAGATACTACTGGTATTACATTAATCAAACTAGTACTCACTTTAAAATGTGTAGGCCCTGTGACTAAGTAAACTGTTGCGCCTCTATTTGCAGCACTAATAGCAATATCAAAACCCATTTTACCAGATGAATGATTCCCAATAAAACGTACTGGATCTATAGCTTCATAAGTTGGACCCGCTGTAACTAAAATTTTTTTTCCTTGCAGTGGTAACTTACTATTTAAATCATTTTCAATAAAAGCAATAATATTTTCAGGCTCAGCCATTCGGCCTTCACCAGATAAACCGCTTGCCAATTCACCTGTTTCGGCAGGAATTAAAATATTACCATAACGAATTAACGATTCAAAACTTTTTAAAGTAGAAGCATGCTTATACATGTCCAAATCCATTGCTGGTGCAAAGTAAACAGGACATTTTGCTGATAGATAGGTAGCAATTACAAGATTATCACAAGTTCCATTAGACATCTTTGACAATGTATTTGCAGTAGCTGGAGCAATTATCATTAAATCAGCCCAAAGTGCTAATTCAACATGATTATTCCACTGCTCATTATCATTTTCTTGATCATAAAAATTAGAGTGAACTGGATTTTTTGATAGAGTAGATAATGTAAGTGGCGTGACAAAATCCTTAGAAGCAGGTGTCATTATCACTTGGACATGTGCACCTGCTTTAATAAAATGTCGTACTAATGTAGCTGTTTTATAGGCTGCAATTCCACCAGAAATTCCAAGTAGAATTTTCTTACCTTGCAAAACTGACATCGTACTAATTATTTATTTGAATCTCTATGATATATTTTACCATCTAACCATTCTTGTACTGCTAAAGCATGCGGTTTAGGTAATTTTTCATAAAATTTAGAAACTTCAATTTGTTCTTTATTTTCAAAGACTTCCTCAAGACTATCGTTATAAGTAGCAAACTCTTCTAATTTCTCAGTCAATTCTTTTTTAATTTCAGAATTGATTTGATTTGCTCTTTTAGCCATAATCGTTATTGCTTCATATACGTTACCCGTTGGTTCTTCAATTACAGTTTTATTGTATGTAATTGTATTTACAGGAGCATTCGTCTTTTTTAAATCCATGACTTTATTTATTTAGTAAAATTTTGTAACTCTTTTTCAATTCTCACTAACATTTCGTTAGCTTGTTTTTTATATTTTGATTCTGGGTTAAACTTCACCAAGTTAGCTTGAGCAACTTTAGCAACATTCAACCTCTCTTGCATTTTTGATGGAATACTGTTAATGGCTAGTTGATAGGCTGAATCAAACTTAAAAAACAATGCGTCCTCTTTGTATTTGGTACCTGGATAATCAACTATAAAATTTTCTAGGGCCACTATAGCTGATTTGTAATCAGATATGGTGTGATACCCCTTTGCGTTTTCATATACTTTTTTCTCCACTTTTTCACTTAAAGCTTTTACGGCTAAATTAGCATCCTTTGCATATTGAGAATTTGGATATGCATCTATAAAATTTTGAAGTTTATCTAATGCCTTGTTAGTATCGGTTTGATCCAAACTATAAACAGGAGATAACATAGAATAACTTTTAGCTCCTAAATAAGCCGCCTCTTCCAGTTTTTCACTTTTTGGATAACCAGAAACAAAACTATCAAACTGATACCCTGCTAAGTAATATTGCTTTGTTTTATAATAGGACTGCGAAAACATAAAAAATAGTTTTTCAGCTTGCGGTTTTCCTCTGTATGCAGGCGCTATTTGTTCAAAAATCCTTAATGCTTTGGCATATTTACCAGCATCATATAACTTGGTTCCCATTTCAAATTTCACAGCAACATCATCAGATTTTAATGCTTTTTGATATTCATTACAAGAGCTGAGTAAGGCAACAGTTAAAACGAGATATATTATTTTTTTCATTTTCATATTTTATAATGATTTGCAAGCTACAAAAACCTACCTATCATTCCGGAGTTTCGGTGGCAAATTTAGGCATTAATTAAGCGAATACAAAATATATTTTTTTTGTTAAAAAAATATATTTCAAAAATCTATCCGTGGATTTTTTTTACAAATGTATCAATTCTTTTTTCTAATGATTCGTCTACAGTTACTAATGGTAATCTTACTGTATTGGTTGCGATACCCAACGACTGAAAAATTTGTTTGATACCCGCCGGATTTCCTTGTTCAAAAATCATATCAATACTATCAGCAAGTAGATATTGGGTTTTAAAAGCCTGGTCAACTTTACGTTCTAAACCAAGTCGAATCATATTTGAAAACTCCCTTGGAAAACCTTGACCAATTACAGAAATTACACCTGCTCCTCCAGCCAAGACCATTGGTAAAGCAATCATATCATCTCCTGAAATCACTAAAAAGTCCGAGGGTTTATTCTGTATCAATTGCATGGCTTGCACTAAATCACCAGCTGCCTCTTTTATAGCTACTACATTTTTAAATTCATGTGCTAAACGCAATACGGTGCTTGGTAGCATATTACTAGCTGTTCTTCCTGGAACATTATACAAAATTACAGGTATCGGAGAAGCCTCCGCAACTGCTTTAAAATGCTGATAAATTCCTTCTTGAGTTGGCTTATTATAATACGGAGATACAGATAAAATTGCCGTAAATGCTGATAAATCTCTAGTCTCTAACTCTGCAACAACCTTTGCCGTATTATTTCCTCCAACACCTAAAACAAGAGGCAATACACCATTGTTTGCTTCAATAACTGTTGCAATAACAAGTTCTTTTTCTTCTTGTGATAAGGTAGCATTCTCTGCAGTAGTACCTAATACTACAAGATATTCTATCCCACCTTCAATGGAGTAATTTACTATTCTTTTTAAAGCATCAACATCTATTGAAAAATCGCTTTTAAAAGGGGTTACAAGAGCAACACCTGTACCTATTAATGATTGCATAGTATTATATTATATTTAGTAATTTTAAAATTTTAAAAAACTCTTTTACAAAAACGACATGATTTTCAAGAGTGGTTTGTAAGGTAAAATGATGTAAACGAGTATCAACTGATGCAAAACCTACTTTAAAACCAGCCTTTGTTAAATGTGTAAGTTGCATTAAAATAGTCTCTTCTAGATCATAATAACTTATTAACACATCATACTTTTTACTTAAAAACTCTTTTGGAGCAACACCACTAAATCCTCCGTCCCATTGTAAATGAGCATATTCGAGATACGGAAACTCATCTTTAATTTGATTGACCGAATCTTTCTTAAGTTGAAGAACAGCTATATTTTCAGGAAGAATCCCTCCCAACACAAGTTCCTTTATCAAAAGTTTTGTTCTTGTAAAACCAACTCCATCAACCAGAACTCCAATAGTTTTTACCGATGAAGGGACTACTAAAACAGCTGAACTTTGTAATTTTTTATTTAATGTTTTTTTTACCCAAAAATTTTTAATGTGATTCAAAAACATATTACTTTTACCTGATTACAAAATTAATTAATAAAGTCGCATTTAAAATGGTAAATCTAAAAAAGTATAACGATGTTTCTAAACTTTTTGTTATATTCTTAACATTTTTTTTTATTGCATCCTGCAGTAAACAAAGTTACACTATTACTAAAATTGAAAGTAAAAGAGTCGCAGTAACAGATAAACAGGGGACAAACCTTGAAATAGAAAATTTTGTCAAACCTTATAGAGAGCACATCAACAAAGATCTTGACAGCGTACTTGCCTATTGCCCAGAAACATTGGATAAAAGCAATGGAAAATGGCAAACAAAAATTGGGAATCTAATGGCTGATGTGACTTTGTTACGCGGAGATATTGTTTTTAAAGCCAGAGAAAAAAAGAAAATAGATATTTGTATTTTAAATAGCGGCGGAATAAGGTCTATATTACCTAAAGGGAACGTGACAGCAAGAACAGCATTTGAAATCATGCCTTTTGAAAACAGTCTAGTTGTTATTGCATTAAAAGGAGAACAAATACTGGAGCTGGTTGCTTATTTTATTGCTGAAAAAAAACCACATCCATTGGCTGGAATAACTTTTACTATTGATGCTAATAACAATCCTAAAAACATAATGGTTCAAGGAAATCCTTTAGATGCAAACACCACTTATTATGTAGGAACCAATGATTATCTTGCTAATGGTGGTGATAACATGAACTTTTTTAAGAAAGGAATTCAAAAGTTTGATTTAGAATACAAACTAAGAAATATCTTGATAGATTATTTTAAGGAGGTTGACACCATACCTGTGATTGATGATGTTAGAATTACTGAAGAAAAGTAACATCTAATTTTATTAATGATATTAAAATAGATACTAGATAACAATATCTTTTTTGGAAAAACGCACCTGCGTATACAGCAAAAAAATCAAAAGCAATCCTAATTCATTTTTAAGAAAATCAATTAGACAAAATATACACGATGAAAAGAAGAGAATTTATAGAAAAAACCGCTGCAGGATCAGCATTATTGAGTTTAGGTTTATCACTAAGTAGTTTTGATACAACCACAGCAAAACAGCTTACCATTTTACACACTAATGATGTTCATAGTTATATAGATCCATTTCCTGCTGATCATCCTCGTAATGCTAATATGGGCGGAGTAGCACGAAGAGCTGCTCTTATTGAAAGCATTAGAAAAGAAAATCCGAATGTACTTCTCCTTGATGCTGGTGATATTTTTCAAGGCACACCTTATTTTAACTACTACGGAGGGGAACTAGAGTTCAAATTAATGAGTATGATGCAATATGACGCCTCAACCATAGGAAATCATGATTTTGACAATGGCGTTGATGGACTTAGAGCTCAAATGCATCACGCAAAATTTGAATTTCTTTCGGCCAATTATGATTTTAAAAATACAGTTATGGATGGATTTGTAAAACCATTCAAGATTTTTAATAAAAACGGCATTAAAGTTGGAGTTTTTGGACTCGGGATTGAACTTGCAGGGCTAGTAGACAAAGGAATGTATAAAGAAACCGTTTACAATGATCCTCTAGAAATTACTCAAGACATGGTTCGAATTTTAAAACAAGAAAACAAATGCGATATTGTGATTTGTTTGTCTCATTTAGGATATAAATACAAAGACGAACCAAACAAAATTTGTGATTTGAAACTTGCCGAACTTACTCAAGATATTGACTTGATTATAGGAGGACATACCCATACATTTTTAGACAAACCTTCGGTGGTAAAAAACAAACTAGGAAAAGATGTATTAGTAAATCAAGTGGGATGTTACGGAATCAATTTAGGTAGAATTGATTTTTATGTAGACAACAATAAAACTAAAGCTGTTGAAGGTAAATCGATTATAGTGTAACTATAATCGATTTGCCTTCAACAGCAAAATATCATTTTCCAATGATGACTTTTTTGCACGGCGCGAAAAAGTCACTTGCCTATTCTTCATCTGCTGTCGACTCACGATTAAAACTCTCAGTGTCAATTACAAATTTGTAAAAAGCATAATAACTTGTTACATACAAAACCATTCCTAATGGTTTAAAATAAGTTGATGGCAGGTTATTTAAAAAAACTTTCTCGATAAAAACAGTAAAATACAATCCTATCGATAGCACTCCAAAGATTGACAGCCAAGGTGTACTTGTAGTTTCATTCATAAAATAATTCGACAAAACTACTCCTCCAAGAATTGATACTAATATATTTTGTAGTAACAAAGGGTAATAACTTCCATGTGGAATTCCATCCGAAATAGACAATAAATATGAAAAAATAAATATAAAAGGAAATAATGCTATTAGTATTGGAATAAAATCCCTGACCTTATTTAACTTTATAATGTAAAAAATAAGTACTGTTCTGTGGATCATAATTCCTGCTACTCCCAATATTAAAAAAAGTTTTGATTCCGAAATAATAAAAATACTGGTAAGCAACAAAAAAAAGGTAGTTATAAAAAAAAGACTGCTTCTTTCCTTGGACGTACTCCAATAAAGACAGAATATTAGCAATGCTACCAAAGGTCGAAATGTAAACTGAATTGCTTTAAAAGAACATATTTCTGCCCAAACTGCAATGATTGTAAAAGAAAAAAGCAAAACAACAATTGTATTCTCCTGTAAAAAATTAAATTTCTTAGTCAATAGTTGCATTAGTTTCATTTATCAAATTAATGAAATCTTCTTCAGAAATAATAGACACATTTAACTTTGTGGCCTTGTCTAGTTTTGCCGGACCCATATTATCGCCCGCAATGACATAATCTGTTTTGGCTGAAATAGAACTACCTACTTTTCCGTCATTATCTTCTATCGCTTTTTTTAATTCGTCTCTTGAGAATTTTTCAAAAACACCCGAAACAACAAATATCTTTCCTGAGAAAATTGTGGTTGCATTTGGATTCACATTTTGAATAATTTCAAATTGAACCCCAACAGTTTTTAACTTATCGATTATTGCAATATTATTTTCATTTTCAAAAAACAAAACAACGCTTTGCGCAATTCGCTCTCCAATTTCATCTACTTGTATTAAATCAGATATTGTTGCAATTTGTAAAGCCTCTATGTTTTTATAATGAAGCGCTAGTTTTTTAGCTACGGTTTCTCCCACATACCGTATCCCAAGTGCATATAAGACTCTTTCAAAAGGTATATTTTTTGAATTCGATACACCGTTTACAAGATTTTCAGCTGATTTTTGAGCCATACGCTCCAAGGGAACAATTTGCTCCACCTTGAGATCATAAAGATCAGCATAATTTTGAACCAAATTATTATTGAAAAGTAGCGCAACCGTCTCACCACCTAACCCCTCAATATCCATTGCCTTTCTAGATATAAAGTGCTGTATTCGTCCAATAATTTGAGGAGGGCAACCATAAAAATTAGGACAGTAATGATTGGCTTCTCCTTCATTTTTTATTAACTCGGTTTTACATTCTGGACATTCTGTAATATAAACCGTTGGTGTTGTATTTTCAGGTCTAAAACTCAAATCAACTGCAATAATCTTTGGAATAATCTCTCCACCCTTTTCAACAAATACGGTGTCTCCAACTCGAATGTCTAATTTTTCAATTTGATCTGCATTGTGCAGAGAAGCTCTTTTAACCACGGTTCCTGCCAGTTGTACAGGAGACAAATTTGCAACTGGAGTAATAGATCCAGTTCTTCCTACTTGATAAGAAATCGAGTTTAATCGAGTAGAAACCTGCTCTGATTTGAATTTATACGCTATTGCCCAGCGCGGAGATTTGGCTGTATACCCTAATTCTTCTTGAAAATAAAAAGAATTAACCTTTACAACAACGCCGTCAGTTTCATACGGTAAATTATGACGATGCTCATCCCAATACGCTATAAAATTAAAAACTTCTTCTAGATTGTTTGCTAATTGAGCTTCTTTGGGCACTTTAAAACCCCATTCTCTTGCCACATTTAAACTGTTAAATTGCGAATCGAAAGGCAAATCACTACCTATTATAAAATACAACAAACAATCTAAGGGACGTTTTGCAACGAGAGCGCTATCTTGTAATTTTAAACTTCCAGAGGCAGTATTTCTAGGGTTTGAATATGGTGTTTCACCAATTTCAATCAAATCCTGGTTCATTTTTTCAAAACCAGCAAATGGTAAAATTATTTCTCCCCGAATGTCAAATTTTGCAGGATAATTACCTTTTAGCTGCAAAGGAATCGTCTTTATAGTTTTAATATTTTGTGTTACATCATCCCCTTGAAATCCATCACCACGAGTAACTGCTTTTTGTAATTTTCCATTTTCATATGTAATACTTATCGAAGCACCATCATATTTTAACTCGCAAGTATAAGAAATAGTAACATCGCCCAAAACTTTTTTTAATCGAGTTTCCCAATTGATAAGATCTTCTTTAGAATAGGAATTATCTAAAGAGTACATGCGATGTTCATGCGCTACAGTTTGAAAATTTTTAGTTATTGTACCTCCTACTCGTTGTGTAGGCGAGTTCTTATCTTCAAATTCCGGATGCTTACTTTCAAGTTCTTGTAGCTGTTTTAATTTTAAATCAAATTCATAGTCAGAAATAACTGGATTATCTAAAACATAATAATTGTAATTATGCTGATGCAACTCTTCTCTTAGTTGTTGAATTGTATTTTGAATATTCATGGAAATAAAAATTGGCTATCTTAGTACTTGAAATAAGGTACTAAAATAACCAATTTAAAAGAATCAGCAATACATTTAAGAAGCTATAATTGTATTTATTTGTTGGTATAATTGACCGTCACTTAAAAAAGAACCTTGTTGAATCAATTCAAAAATTGAAGAATTGCGTTCCTCAGTAAATTCTTTTTTACCTACTTTCATCTCAATGGTATCTGTAAACATATTGTCACTAAGCCATTGCAATCCCTCACGAGTTAAAAAATCAACTTCCGGAACTAGAGATTTCAAAACAATAGACTGTACATAAGTATCAAAACAATGAAAAAGAAAAATATGATTTTTAGAAAAATGTTCTAAATAAGTCGCTTTAGAAAGCACACCTTCCCAAATCAAATCAGAGAAAACATCCAATTCTTGTTCAGCCACTTCTGGTTTTTCAGCTTTAATTTTATCCCATTCTGCTTTATCAATAGCTTGAGTGGCTAAAAAATTTGTAAATTCTTGTGTCAGTTCTTCAAACTGCTCTTTGGTCAATCGAGTATATTTCATTGTATAATTGTTAATCTAAAATTTTAATTCAAAAATGCTTTTTTTTGCGAATGCAAATTTAAAACTAAATCATAAAAAAAGCCTTCTTTTTCAAGAAGGCTTTCAATTAATTTCTAAATAGACTAGAAAATATATCTAATTCCAAACTGTGCTTGCCATCTTGATAATAAACTAGCATCGTAATTGAACGTTTTAGTTTGTGTTCCATTAAAAGTATAAGTAGGACTTTTTGTGTTTTGATCAACAGAAACTCCTATTGGTTGTATACTAGTAGGAACTTGTACTAATCCCCAATCAGAATTTAATAAATTTCCAAAATTTAAGATATCAACACTAAACTGTATTGTATTTGTTTTATCTGAACTTGAAGATGGTTTAAAATTATAATCTTGGATTAATTTCATATCCCATTTTCCTCTCCATGGCGCTAATGCTCCATAACGCTCAGCATATTGACCTCTTCTTTCACTTAAATATTTATCTTGACTGATAAAAGCATCAAAAGCAGCTCCTTGACCAGCTCCACTAAATGTCATAGCTCCAATTTCAGCCGTCGTTGGAACATAAATTAAATCATTATTAACAGAACCGTCATTGTTAATATCACCTCCATATATATAATTAAAACGACCACCCTGTGCATATTCAAAAAATGTTGAAACAGTAGTTGCCCACTTGTTATTCGAACCGTATTTCCATTTCTTAGATGCTACACCAATAAAACGGTGCGTATCTCCGTATTTTGAATTAGACAAAACGGCATCATTTACATTACCCAAAGCTGGATTAAATGCAAATGCATCACCCGTGATTTCAGCTTCAATAGAGTTTACATCTTTAGCTATTAAATAATTATAAGCTAAACTGGCAAATAAACCGTTATCAAAGTTTTTTTGCAACTTAAATGATGTGTTTAAAACATATCCTTTATTAGAATTAGTCATTACATAAGCGTTATTAGCGCCTTTGTCTGTAGCATTGTAAATTACTCTTTTATCAACACCCGCAAGAATTCCAGATGGAGTTCTTAAACCCCAGTTTTGCACATGAACACCGTTGATATCTTTGTTGTAAGACATATCAAAAGTTGCAATATAATTGTTTTTGAAACGGTGATCTAAACCTAAACTTGATCTCCATACTTGAGGCCACTTAAAGTTTTTATCCATGATTTGAAAGAAACCATCATCAGCACCACTCACTTGATTTCCTAACCATACAAATGGTAATTTTCCAGTAAATATACCTGAACCACCACGCAATTGTGTAGTTTTATCTCCTTTAACATCCCAATTGAAACCCATTCTTGGTGACCAAAGTAATTTATCTGTTGGTAATGTAGTTGAAATTAATGTTTCATCAGCCTTCGTTTTAGGATTATAATACAAAACACTATTATTTCTTGTAGCTCCGTTTTGAGTGTCTATGTATTTTTGAATTAAATCAGAAGTATCAAAATACAACGGTTTATCAACTCTTAATCCTAATGAAAGTTTGAAATTATCAGTAATATTCCAATCATCTTGAGCATATACTGCAGCCTGACCTACATTAAGCTCAGCTAATTTCCATCCATTATCTGCACCTACTTCAAAGTTGTTCTTAGCTGCATTAGTAGTTTGTGCATATAATAAATTTTGTTTTATAACTCCATTAGGATCCGCAGCATCATCCAAGAAAGATTGAACACTTGGATAAGGACCACCAAAACCAGGAATATTAAAAGTCCCTCGATACGGAAACACAAAACGATCATAACCACCTAAATTAAATGAATTTTCAAATTGATATTTCTCAAAAGATGCACCAAAAGTAAAAGCATGTTTACCTGCTGTATAACTTAAATTATTTGTGATTTGAAGAACTTTTTGATCTAGAGTATTATTGATCGAAAAAGGTTCGTGACCAGCAATAATATAATTTGAACCATTACTTTGAATATTAATTACAGGTGCGGGAGCAGAAAAAGGATCTCTAAAATCATTAAAATGAGTATAACCTGCTTGTAATTTATTAGAAATAGTTTCGCTTATTTTGGAGTTTAACTCAACCAAAAAAGACCTTAATTCATTGTTAATTTGATATCCAGATTTTTCGAATTGAAGTGTATTTGCATCTGGACCTCTAAACCCTAAAGCAGATGGATGAGCAGGTTTGTCTTTTGCAGCATTCAAAAAGTTGTAAATAACAGCTAATTTATTGTTGTCATTAATGTTCCAATCTAATTTTACAATCCCTTTATTAGAATTGGTATTATGTTTAAAACCTTGGTAAGCACCAGTATTGTAACCCAATCTACCCAATGCAGCAGATACTGCAACTAAATCAGATTCTAAAACTCTTGATTCATTTACACCCGTAACACCATCACCATTATTAGCAACAAAATTAGAACCTAAGTCACTACGCTTGTCAATTTCATAATTAGCAAAGAAAAACAACTTGTCTTTTACTATTGGACCTCCAAAGCTAAATCCAGCTTGGGTTTGTTCTAAAGATGGTACAAAAATATCTTGTCCTTTTATTTTACTTCCTGTTAGATCTTGATTTCTAAAGAAAGCATAAGCAGTACCATGAAATTCATTGGTACCTGATTTAGTAACTGCATTTACAGATGCACCTGTAAAACCCGATAATGTAACATCATAAGGTGCTGTAGCCACCTGAATTTGTTCTATTGCATCCAATGAAATAGGTTGCGAACCAGTTTGTCCTCCAGGAGTAGCAGCATCTAATCCGAAAGGATTGTTAAAAACGGCTCCGTTTAAAGAATAACTGTTGTATTGATCATTACGCCCTCCAAAAGAACCTCCACTTGCAGATGGTTCTAAACGGGTAAAATCATCAGCTGACCTAGAAATAGTAGGTAATGCCGTTAATTCTTTTCTACCAATAGTAGTTTCGGCACCTGTTCTTCCATTACCAAAAACTTTGTTTTTTGAACCTGTAATTTTTACCTCGCTCAATTGCTGACTCACATCACTTAATTGCGCATCTAAAATTAATGCTTTACCTAACTCTAAATATACTTCATTGTACACTTGAGATTCATAGCCTACAAAGGAAATAGTAACTTTGTAAGGCCCGCCAATACGCATATTTAGCATATTGTATCTACCGTCTACATTTGAAACTCCAGAATACTTAGATCCTGTAGGTGTGTGAATAGCTAGAATAGTTGCACCTGGGAGTGCTTCGCCCGCTGTACTTTTTACAATTCCTTTAATACTTGATGTTGTAGTTTGTGCCATCATGACAACAGAACTACAAAAAATCAGAAGTAGTGTAATAATTTTTTTCATTTGCTTAATTGTGTGTTATTTGTTGTGTAAAATTAAGCAAAAAAAAATCACTCCTAAGAGTGATTTTAATAATTCTTTAACAAAAAGTTAAGAAATTTTTATTTTTCTGAAACGATTTCATAGTCTAATTCCACTATAACATCTCTGTGTAAACGAACACTTGCATTGTATTTACCAGTACGCTTAACAATACCGCTAGTGATAAATTTTCTATCAATTGTTTGACCACCTTTAGCTAAAGCTTCAGCAATGTCAATATTAGTGATAGAACCAAATAATTTTTCACCACCTGCTTTAGCAAATATTTTAATTTCGATAGCTTTTAAAGCTTCACCTAATGCTTTTGCATCAGCAACTACTTTAGCTTCTTTGTGAGCTCTTTGCTTTAAGTTTTCAGCTAATACTTTCTTTGCAGATGAAGTAGCTAATTGAGCAAATCCTTGTGGAATTAAATAATTACGACCATAACCGTTTTTTACAGTTACTACATCATCTTTAAATCCTAAATTTTGAACATCTTGTTTTAAAATAAGTTCCATGTTGTTGTCCTTTATTATAGAAGTTAGGTTTCATGATTAGAAAACCAACAACTGAGTTTTAATATTATTTAAGTAAATCCGCCACGTAAGGCATCAAAGCAATGTGACGTGCTCTTTTCACAGCAACTGAAACTTTTCTTTGGTATTTTAATGAAGTTCCTGTTAAACGACGTGGTAAAATTTTACCTTGCTCGTTAACGAATTTCAATAAGAAATCAGCATCTTTATAATCAATATACTTGATACCTGATTTTTTGAAACGACAATACTTTTTAGTTTTGTTAGTTTCTATGTTCAAAGGCGTTAAATATCTGATATCTCCGTCTTTTTTTCCTGAAGCCGATTGTTGTAATGTTGCCATAATAATTAAGCTTTTGTAGATTTTAATTTAGTTCTTCTTCTCTCAGCCCATGAAATAGCATGTTTATCAAGACTTACAGTCAAGAAACGCATTACTCTTTCGTCACGTCTAAATTCAGTTTCAAAAGCGATAAGAACCTCACCAGCTACTTTGAACTCGAATAAATGGTAAAAACCACTTTTCTTGTTTTGAATTTCGTAAGCCATTTTTTTAAGACCCCAGTCTTCTTTAGACACCATTTCAGCACCTCTACTAGTAAGAAAATCTTCAAATTTGCTTACTGTTTCCTTCACCTGAACTTCAGATAAAACGGGATTTAAAATGAAAACAGTTTCATAATGATTCATAAAAATATATTTATTGTTAATTTGGGTGCAAAAGTAGCAAAAAAATTAGATAAAAAAAGCTTTTGTAAATTTTTATCGATGTAAAGTAAAAAAATCCGATTAATTGAACCTGCCTAAAAAAAAAGTAGTATATTTACAGAACCTAATAAATAACTCTTTATTATGAAACTAAACTGTGTAGTAGTTGATGATAGTTCTATACAAAGAATGATTATCGCAAAGTTAGTAAACAACCATCCAAACCTTAATCTAATGGGGGATTTCTCTAATGCTATTGAGGCTAAGAACTATATTTCTATACATGATGTTGATCTCATTTTTTTAGATGTAGAAATGCCTGTAATTAGCGGTTTTGATTTTTTGGACGGTTTAAAAACAAAACCTCAAATTGTTTTCATTACATCAAAAGCTGAATATGCCATGAAAGCCTTTGATTATGATGCAACAGATTATCTCCAAAAACCAATTGCAATTGATCGCTTTAATTCCGCTGTCAAAAGAGCTATTGATAATTACCAATTAAAAAAAGAAAACAAAGAAGAAGAAGGCGAGCATATTTTCATTAAAAGCAACCTGAAAAAACTTAAAATCTTTACCGCCAAAATCAAATGGATTGAGGCTTTTGGCGATTATGTAAAAGTTGTTACTGAAGATGACAGTAATTTAGTACTCTCTACTATGAAAGCTTTTGAAAACGATTTACCTAAAGATAAATTTGTTCGCGTACACAAATCATATATCATCAACATCGAAAAAGTAGAACGCTTCAACAGTAAATTTGCAGAAATTGGATCTACAAAAATACCTTTAAGCCGTCACAAAAAAGAGGATTTAGTGAAAGCTTTATCCTACTCTTAAATCATCAGAATATCAATAGTAATCAACATTTAGAATTACTTTTATAGCTCTAAACTGCGCAACAGCTTCAAAACTATTCATTATTTTATGAATAGTTTTTTTTGTATTTACTAGTGACGTCGTATTCGGAATTTTAATGAGTATTGTTCGTATGTATTCATTCCTAATTCTACTTATCGCAGGCTCCTCAGGTCCTAATACCGGCATATTTAAGTTTTGACATAACACTTGATACAACCAAATTGAACCTTCATTGAGTTTGTCATAATTACGCTGTTTAAGCGTGAGTTTAATTAACCTAAAATAAGGTGGGTATTTATAAATTTGGCGGTCATATAGTTGCTCCTTATACATCCCATCATAATCATTGTGCGTTACCTGTTGTATGGTATTATGATTAGGATTATAAGTCTGAATAATTACTTTACCTTGTTTTACAGATCGTCCCGCACGTCCTGCAACTTGTGTCATCATCTGAAAACTTCTTTCAAACGCTCTAAAATCCGGATGAAATAACATATTATCTGCGTTCAAAATTCCGACTAAAGTAACATTGTCAAAATCTAAACCTTTTGCAAGCATTTGAGTACCTACTAAAATATCGATTTCTCTATTTTTAAAACTGTCAATAATTTTTTCAAAACCAAATTTTCCACGAGTAGTATCTTGATCCATCCTACCTATTTTGGAATTCGGAAACAATACCGCTAATTCTTGTTCTATTTGCTCCGTTCCAAACCCTTTTGTAGTCAAATCTATACTTGAACAAGCATGACAATTTGTAGGTTTGGCCATACTATAGCCGCAATAATGACAACGCAACTGATTCTTATTTTTATGAAATGTCAAACTTACATCACATTGCTGGCAATGAGGCACATGCCCACAAGTAATACATTCCATTATAGGAGAATATCCCCTCCTATTTTGAAATAAAATAACTTGTTCTCCCAAAACCAGCGCATCAGTAATAGATTGAATAAGATCATCACTGAAATGACCATTCATTTTCTTTCTAAAATATTTATCTTTTAAATCAACTAATTCTATCTGTGGCATCATCACATTTCCATGACGCTTTGTTAGTTCTACAAGTCCAAACTTACCTGATTTAGCATTGAAATAAGTCTCTAAACTTGGAGTAGCAGATCCTAATAACACTTTAGCTTTATGGGCTTGAGCCAAAACTATAGCCGCATCACGAGCATGATAACGTGGTGCAGGATCAACTTGTTTAAAAGTTTGTTCATGCTCTTCATCAACAATCAACAATCCTAAATCTTGAAAAGGCAAAAACAAAGCCGACCTGGCTCCTATTACAACTTGCGCTTTATCTGATTTTTGTAAAACCTGATTCCAAACCTCAATACGTTCATTATTATTATATTTCGAATGAAAAACGGCCACCTTATTACCAAAATAAGCTCTTAGTCTACCTACTAATTGAGTCGTCAAGGCTATCTCTGGAAGTAGATACAATATTTGACTTCCTAATTCTAGGTATTCTTCTATGAGCTTTATGTAAATTTCTGTTTTACCGCTAGAAGTTACCCCATGTAACAAACAAACCTCTTTAGTAGAAAAATCAGCTTTAATTTCACTTAATGCAAGCTGCTGATACGCATTTAATTCTAGCAAATCCTCAGTCAATTTGCCCTCAAAAACCACTCTGTCTTGTTGCAAATAATAATCTTCAAAAATCTCTTTCTCAATTAATGCCTTAACAATTACAGAAGACGAATGGCTAACTTCAATTAATTTTTTTACAGTAATAGGCTTTTTTTCGGTTGCACTTATTTGAAAATAAGACATCACAACATCTCTTTGCTTTGCCGCATTTTTTAAAGTTTCTAATAATTCATTCAATCCCTGATTCGAATCAAATTTAGGATGCAAACGAACATAGCGAACCAACTTAGGTTTGTAATTTTCTTGAACTTCTTCATGAAGAACTAGAATATTTTTATCCACTAATTTTTGAATAACAGGGAAAATATTTTTTTTATTCAAGATGGAAATAATATCCTGTACTTTCAATGAATTTTGTTGTTGAAGCGCCTCATAAACAAGAAATTCATCATCTGTTAATTGATTTGGATCAATAAAAGAATTACTTTTTTGGGAAATAACAGTTTCGCTCTCTAGGAGCAAAGCACTAGGTAATGCTCCCCTGTATACATCTCCAATAGCACACATATAATAAGATGCTATCCATTGCCAATGCTGAATTTGAATTTCAGTTACAATAGGAGTTTCATCAAGAATTTGGTTGATTTCCTTTGCTTCGTATAAGGATGGTTTGTTTTGATGAATTTCAATAACAAGTGCAGTGTAAACTTTACTTTTCCCAAATGGAACTGCTACTCGCATTCCCTTTTTTATAAAATGGAATTCAACTTCAGTTACGGCGTATGTAAAGGTTTTAGCTAAGGAAAGCGGTAAGATTACTTCAACAAAATACATCAATTTTGAAATTAAGAGTTATGAATTTGAGCTATGTATTACTGTAAACTCATAACTCTTACTACTTATTTACTTAACGCGATTCCAGGTTTGAGTTCTTCCAAACAAAGAAACACCGATGTAACCACGAACATTTAATCTATCATTACCTTCAAGAGCAATAAAACATTTATATTGTTTACCTGTAACTGGATCCAATATTTTTCCTGAATTATATTCTTTACCGTCTTTTTTAAGACCTTTGATAATAACTAAACCCATAATAGGTTTATTTTTTTCTTCACCTGTACATGCTGTACAAACACTTTTCTTTTTTTCTACATCAATAATATCAATAATTTTACCATAGATCACTCCTGATCTATCGTAAATTTCAACAATTGATTTGGCTTTGCCAGTTTCATCGTCAATTGTTTTCCATTTTCCCAAAACAGAGTGATTTTGACCATAAAAACTCATTGCTGCAAATAATGCAAAAATTGTAATTGTATTTCTCATCGTATTCATTTTTCTTGCCGTTGAAAAGACAAAGCTGCACTAACAGCTATTTTAATTAAACATTTACTCTTTCTTTAACTTCAATTTATTAATGGTTGCATTCAATTCAAATCCTAAAAGCAAAATCATGCAATTGATCCAAATATAAAACATTAATATTAACAAGGTCCCTATGGAACCGTACAATTCATTGTATTTTGAAAACTTTACAACCCAAATACCAAATAGATACGAGTCTAAAATGATCAAAATTGTAGTAAAAACAGAACCAATTGAAATGAAAGCCCTATTTTTATCATGTTTTGTTCCAAATTTAAACAAAATGGAAGTAGTCATTAAAATCATCAAAATAACAAAGGCATACCTTCCTAGAACTATCAATTGAATTTGATCACTAAAAACTGTCTTCTGCAAAAGCACTTCAAATACAACGATTGTTGCAACCGTTACTATTAACAAAAAAGACAACAACATTGACATTCCTAAAGCAACTATATACTGCCTTATAAATCCTCTTTTTACTAGTACATGCCTAGAAGTTTCAAAACCTCCTAAAATTCCATTTAATCCATTTGCCATTAAAAAAATAGATAAAATAAATCCAGATGACAACAAACCCGAGTCACTGTTATTTAAAATATCACTTATTATTTTATAAATGGCATCATACGTATTTGGTGGTACTCCATCTTTTACAAATAGTAAAAAATCTTCCTGAAAACCATCAATAGGTATGAACGGAATAAGATTTAATATGAACAACGCAAACGGAAACAAAGCCATAAAAAAACTAAATGCAACAGCACTAGCATGATAGGTAACCGCACTTTCAATAATTCCTATAACGTATAGCTCTATTAAATAATAAAGAGACAAGCCTTGTAGCCATGGTAGTTTTATTTTTTTTAAACCAATAACTACATTCCTTATTACTGGAATTTCAAGTAATTTGTCTTCTGTTTTTTTACTCATATCGCTTTTAAACTCAAATCCATGTTGTAAACAGAGTGCGTTAATGCACCTGATGAAATGTAATTTACGCCACACTCAGCATACTCACGTATCGTAGCTTCATTAATATTACCGGATGATTCAGTCAAACACTTAGATCCAATTAAAGCTACTGCTTTTTTTGTATCTTCAAAATTAAAATTATCAATTAATATCCTATAAACCCCATCGTTTTGCAAAATTTCTTTAATTTCATCTAAATTTCTAGCTTCTACAATAATTTTTAAATCCAAAGAATTATCCTTGAGAAAAGATTTAGTCTTGGCTATAGCCAAAGAAATTCCACCAGCAAAATCATTGTGATTATCCTTAAGCATTATCATATCATACAACGCAAAGCGATGATTTTCTCCTCCTCCTATTTTTACAGCCCATTTTTCACAAGCTCTAAATCCTGGTGTGGTTTTTCTAGTATCTAAAATTTTAGTGTTCGTACCTTCAAGTAAAGCAGCAAACTTCTTAGTTTTTGTTGCAATTGCTGACATGCGTTGCATGGCATTCAAAACAACGCGCTCCGATTTTAAAATGGATTGAGAACTACCTGATACATGAAAAACAACATCCCCTTTACGAACAGCAGCACCATCTTTAATAAAGGTTTCAATAAGCAAACTAGGATCCACAAATTTAAAAACCATTTTAGCAAATGCTACTCCTGCAATTACTCCATCTTCTTTTACTAATAATTTAGCTTTACCAATTGCCGTTGCAGGAATACAAGCTAAAGAGCTGTAATCACCCGGACCAACATCTTCTCTAATGGCATTTTCAATGAGTAATTGTAGCTCTTCTTGAAACTTTTCTTCGCTAATCATAGTTAAAAATTTAAGTGCTAAAGTAAGATAATATTTGTCTAAAATAAAATATCTCCTGCTCCTAATTTTTGAAATCAAATATTAAAAAATGTAAACCTTTGATTTTTTGACAAATCCCCTCTTATTTTTAAAAGAATCAGTTGAAAATTGCAACCTTTAATTAACTGGATACTATTCATAAACAAGATTTGAAATTTAAGAAACCCTCCTTGTACAACTTTGTGAATTTTGTATCTTTGAAATGAATTATCTTGAACCTATTATGAAAAAAACATACGCTCTACTACTCCTGTCTAGCTTGCTAATTGTTTCTTGTAAAAAAGAAGCAGAAACAGCTCCTGAACTTAAAAAAAATGTTGTCCCATTTACTGTTGTAGGCAGTCAAATGAAAAATGAAGCTGCAATTGCAAATCAGCCTCAACAAAAAGCAATAACAAACTCAGTGCCAAATACTGCTCCTGTACAAAAAGGAATGAATCCAGCACACGGACAACCAGGACATCGATGCGATATTCCTGTGGGCGCCCCTCTAAATAGCACCCCTGCTGCTACCGCTCCTGCGCCGAAAACTCAAACTGTTCAAGTGCCAGCAAATCCAGTCACAACTGTCACCAATAATACAGAAAAGATAGTTACGCCAGAAGGAATGAATCCTCCTCATGGTCAAGAAAATCATAGATGTGATATCACTGTAGGCGCACCATTACCCAAACAATAATTTTTAATTTTCGCACAGCCAATTACTAAACATGGAATCATTGCTATTGTACAAATTTTATAAAGATTGTAATTTATCACAGTGGAAGATTGTCAATGACACCATTATGGGAGGTCAATCCAGAAGTACTATTATTTGTAATACCGAAGGAAAAGGCCTGTTTGCTGGCACTGTTTCATTAGAGAATAACGGTGGTTTTTGTGCTGTAAAATACACTTTTGATCGGTTATCATTGCAAGATGCAAAGTCATTTTCTGTTAGATTGAAAGGTGATGGAAAAGCATACCAATTTAGGATAAAAAATGAAATTAGCGAAACTCATTCTTATGTTTTTGCATTTGAAACCACAACAGATTGGTGCACTGTAAATATTCCCATCAGTGAATTGGAACCAGCGTTTAGGGGTCAAAAACTGAACTTACCGCAATACAATGGAGAACAACTTGAAGAAATTGCTTTTTTAATTGGCAATAAAAAAAACGAAACTTTTGAGTTAGCAATAGAAAGTATTACTATAGTATAGGTATTACAATCGCCAGGAAAAAAACTTAAATTTTCTGTGTGAAATATAAAAAAACAGATGAATATCAAACTAATAGCCATTGGCAAAACAGATAATAAAGAATTGCAATCTTTAATTAATGATTACACCAAAAGATTGTCCTTTTACATCAAATTTGATTTAGAAATTATTCCTGACATCAAAAATGTAAAGAATTTATCTGAAAGTCAGCAGAAGGAGAAAGAAGGCGAATTGATTTTATCAAAAATAAATCCTACTGATCAACTTATTTTGCTAGATGAAAATGGAAAAACCTTTTCGAGTGTACGTTTTTCCGATGAACTTCAAAAGAAAATGAATTCTGGAGTAAAAACTTTAGTTTTTGTTATTGGCGGTCCTTATGGATTTTCGGATACTGTTTATGCCAAAGCACAAGGAAAAATATCATTGTCTTTAATGACTTTCTCCCATCAAATGGTTCGGTTGTTTTTTATAGAGCAATTGTATCGCGGCTTCACTATTTTAAGAAACGAACCGTATCACCATCAATAATCATTTTGTTTAAAGTTTTCTTTGTTTGAAGTTTAGAGTTTAATAAATAAATTCCTGATTACTTTTTATTTGCACTTTTAAACTTTTGATAAAAATTTTATTTTGTATATAACTCCCAAAGCTTAAATCTTTATCAAACCTAAATAAAAAAGCAGTTGCAACCTCTTTAGGTAAAACATTATTAATTAAGTCTTTAAAATTTTCTTTTTTATAAACTTGGTTCTCAATTAAAATCTCATTATTCTTATTGAAAAATATGATGGTTCCAATTGGTTTTTCCATTTTATAATACACATTTGTAAAAGGAATAAAAGCTAGATTTTTACCGATTGTATCGGCGTAGGAATAATAATTTTCGGCCTTTTCATTCTTGTGTGCTTTATCTTCTCGCTTTTTTTGTTGCAATTTCATTATTTCTGGGATTACGAGTCGTAACGGTAAGCGTTTGTCAACATTTAAAATCCAATTGGTCGAAATAATACTGTTTTTCCTGTTCACTACTGCAAGTGTATCTTTGCCCTTTGTCTCAAAAAAAATATAAATAGGTGACAAATCAGTTACCTCCTTAACAATTGTCAAATTAGACTTTGGTAACAAAACCTGCTCTTGTTTTCCGCATGAAACCAACACAAATAGTGTAATAACTATAAAATATTTCATCTTTTAAGAATTAAGTTTGTTGTACAAAGTCACACATTCCATCGCTTCTTTTACATCATGAACACGCAGGATTTTAGCTCCCTTTACTAATGCCAAAGTATTCATAACGGTTGTACCATTGAGCGCGTCCTGCGCCGTAGTATTTAGTGTTTTGTAAATCATTGATTTTCTGGAAACCCCTACTAAAAGAGGTACATTTAAACTAGAAAACAATTCTAACTTACTAAAAACATCAAAGTTTTGAGCAGTAGTTTTGGCAAAGCCAAAGCCTGGATCAACAATTATATCATTAATCCCCAAACTTCTTGCAAATGCTACTTTTTCAGAAAAATAAAACATCATTTCTTTTACAATATCATGATAGTCCGTGAGTGTTTGCATGGTTTGAGGATTTCCCCGCATGTGCATCATTATATAAGGAACAATATACTTAGCGATGGTTTCAAGCATTTTAGTATCTAAATTCCCTGCGGAAATATCGTTTATTAGGGCTGCGCCACTCTCAAGTGTGGCCCGAGCAACTTCGCTTCTAAAAGTATCTATGGAAAGAATTGTATCAGGAAAATGTTTTAGAACCAAATCTACAACAGGTACAATTCTAGAAATCTCTTCGTTTTCCGAAACAAATTCAGCATTTGGTTTACTAGAATACGCACCAATATCTATAAAAGTTGCACCGTCAATTCGCATTTTCTCAACTTGAGAAAGAATATCCGATTCATTTTTATATTTTCCACCATCAAAAAAAGAATTAGGTGTTACATTTAAAACTCCCATTACTTTGGGCGTTGACAAGTCAATAAGTAATCCTTTGCAATTAATAGTCATTTTGTGTTTTTCAGTGTTCGTTTGTAGGTAAAAGTTCAAATGCCAAGATCATTTACATTCAAGCATGATAATCAAAGTATGGTTAAGCGTTATTGTACTTTGTACTTCAATCTTAATTCTTTACTTTTGAAAAAATTTGAATACAAATATACATCAATAATGAAGAATACTTCAAAAGAATATGACGGGGTTATAACCATTTGTAGAACCCTATTTGTTAACAAAATGAAAGATTACGGTTGTGCTTGGCGCATACTTAGACTTCCTTCGTTGACAGATCAAATTTATATCAAAGCTCAAAGAATTAGGAGCTTACAAGAAAATGAAGTTCGTAAAATTGATGAAGATGAAACTGGTGAATTTATAGGAATTATAAACTACTCCATCATGGCTTTGATTCAACTAGAACTTGGAGTGGTAGATCAACCCGATTTAGAAGTGACACATGCTACTCAATTGTACGATGCTAAAATTGAATTGACTAAAAAACTTATGGAGGATAAAAATCATGATTACGGAGAGGCATGGCGTGAAATGCGCGTAAGTTCTCTTACTGATTTGATTTTACAAAAATTACTTCGCGTGAAGCAAATAGAAGACAATAAGGGGAAAACATTAGTCTCTGAAGGGATAGATGCTAATTATCAGGACATGATAAATTATGCTGTATTTGCACTAATTTTAATGGGTTTTGGAAATAAATAAGAACTGCTAAGTACTCAATATGAAAAATATAATAACTCAATTTTCAAGAATTTTTGTTGGAATCCTATTCATTATTTCAGGATTAATAAAGCTAAATGATCCTGTAGGGTTTTCATACAAACTAGCCGAATATTTTAGCGAACCAGTGTTTAATATGCCTATTTTTATACCGCTTTCATTATCACTAGCCTTATTCCTTGTGATTCTAGAGGTGGTTTTAGGGATCATGTTGCTCATTGGTTACAAATCTAAATTTACAATTTGGAGTTTACTCATCTTAATTGTTTTATTTACTTTCTTGACCTTTTACTCTGCTTATTTTAATGTGGTCAAAGATTGTGGTTGTTTTGGCGACGCTTTAAAACTAACACCTTGGCAATCCTTCACTAAAGACATTGTATTACTATTCTTTATACTTGTCTTATTTTTCAACAAAAAACTAGTAAATCCATTATTTCCTAGAATTCTTCAACACGCTATTTTTATATTGAGCATCTTAGCTTGTTGCTTTTTGGGGTATTGGGTATTAAATCATTTACCACTAATTGATTTCAGACCATACAAAGTAGGGAACAATATTCAAAAAGGAATGCGAATTCCTGATGGCGCTCAAAAATCAGTTGTGGAAATGATATTCATTTACAAAGTGGGTGGTGTAGAAAAAGAATTTACCGAAAAAGATTTGATGTCAATTCCTGAAGGTGCTGTTTTTGTGGACCGAAAAGACAAAGTGATTACTGAAGGCTATGTTCCACCAATTCATGATTTCACAATGGAAAAAGACGACACTGATTATAAGGATGAATTTCTACAAGAGCCAAAACTTATTATGATTACAGCATATGACTTAGATCTAGCCGACGCCACTGGGATGCAAAAAGTAGAAAAACTAAAACAACAGGCTGTAGCCAAAGGGTATAAAGTAATAGGTTTAACTGCCTCTACTCCAGAAAAATTAGAGTCAGCACAGAAAAAATTCAAATTTACGTTTGACTTTTATTTTTGTGATGCCATTACGGTAAAAACTATTGAAAGAGCAAATCCAAGCATCATAGTTCTAGATAAAGGAACTGTTATTCAAAAAGTTCATCATAATGATATTGATCAATTAAAACTGTAATTTCAATATAAATCAAAGTTAAAAAGTCCTAAAGCAAGTGTGCTTTAGGACTTTTTTGTTTCAGAAGCGCGTAAACAAATACTAGCTTATTATCAATGATTTATAATCTTTACAACTTTAAATAGATTTGTTAAGATTTTTAATTGTAATTTTATTCTTTATTAATAAAAAAAACAATAACATGATTAAAGGAGTAGTTAAATTCTTCAATGAAGATAAAGGGTTCGGATTCATTACAGAAGAAGGCTCAGGAACAGATCATTTTGTGCACATTTCTGGTGTAGTAGATCAAATTCGCGAAGGTGACCAAGTAGAATTTGAATTGCAAAATGGAAAAAAAGGATTAAATGCAGTTCAAGTTGTAGTAATCTAATAGTAGTTGTACTAAAAAATTAAAGCTCGTTGGTTTTTCCATCGAGCTTTTTTTTGCTTAAAATCTCGTTCTGAAAGAGCGACACATCAAAATTATTGCATGATCTTAAAACTATATCGATATTGTAGTATTAATTTCGAAAAATGACATCAAATTCTATTTTTAGGACTAGAGCTTTCAAATTCTTTGATTAACTTTGTTTAAAACAAAAATGAAAATGAAAAAAATAATAGCTTTATTAATAGTATTTGCCACCTATTCTTGCACGACAAATGCTCAAAAAACTGAATTCACAAAGAAAGCATTGTCCGAAACACTACTAGCAACTAATGGCACTCAGGTAGCATTTAAAAACATTCTAAAAAAACACAAAGGAAAAACACTTGTAATTGAAGTGTGGGCTTCTTGGTGTGGTGACTGTGTAAAAGCAATGCCAAAATTAAAGGAGCTTCAAGCAAACAATCCAGATGTTGACTATGTATTTATATCAATGGATAAAACTGCCGATAAATGGAAAGAAGGAATTGAAAAACACCAACTAAAAGGCGATCATTATATGGCTAATGACCAAATGAAAGGTGTATTTGCAAAAGAAGTTGACGTTGACTGGATTCCGAGATATATAATTGTAGACAAAAAAGGAAAAATTGTTTTGTACCGAGCTATAGAAACTGATTTTGAAAAAATTAACGAAACTTTAAAAAGTTTAAAAAAATAACCATTAAAATGCTTTTAGCATTATAAACCATAAGAAAACCGAATCATGAGAAAAAAAATTGTAGCTGGAAATTGGAAAATGCATAAAAATGCAGAACAAACTGAGGATTTATTAAATGAGTTGATTGCAAAGTTACCAACTGAAACAAATGCACATGTTATGGTTGCACCTACATTTGTTAACCTAGCATCAGCAGTAGATCACTTAGAGTTTACCAATATTGAAGTTGCAGCTCAAAATCTTCATGCAGCAGAAGGCGGTGCATTTACTGGAGAAATTTCGGCAGATATGTTAAAAAGCGTTGGTGTGACAAATGTCATTTTGGGACATTCAGAAAGAAGAGCTATGTTTCACGAAACTGATGCTGTGATTGCTGCAAAAGTAGATACTGCATTAAGACACGAAATGACTGTTTTATTCTGCTTTGGCGAAGAATTAAAAGACAGACAAACTGGAAACCATTTCAATATAGTAGAAAATCAATTGCGTGATGGATTGTTTCACATTGAAGCAAAAAATTGGGACAAAATTGTTTTGGCCTATGAACCCGTTTGGGCAATTGGAACTGGAGAAACAGCCTCTCCAGATCAAGCACAAGAAATGCATGAATTCATTAGAGAAACCGTAAGAAAATCTTTTGGAAATGATATTGCTGACGATGTATCTATACTTTACGGTGGTAGCGTAAAACCAGACAATGCTGTTGAAATATTCTCAAAGCCTGATGTTGATGGAGGATTAATAGGAGGAGCAGCATTAAAAGCTGATGATTTTGTTGCAATTGTAAATGCAATATAAATCCATAATACTTAAACTAAAAGCGGTACATTCAAGATGCACCGCTTTTTTTATATCCCAATCTCTATTTGAAAACGCAAAAACCAATTGTTTCTCTTGTCTCCATTAAAATAATGAACTGTATCAAAAGTGAGTTCACTTTGTACTTTAAAAGCATGTTCCCAAATATACTTAGTCACACCGATACTGTATTGTTTGGCATTAGGAGCTAAAATTTTAATATCATCACCCACTTTTTGATTAGAGAAACGACCTATGAACTCATAATTTGACGGAAAATTATAACTCAATTGATAATCATAACCTTCACCAACAAAAGCATAACTCACCTGAGAATTATCTAATGGGTTTATAGTAATTGCATTTTTTGATGTAGTACGCGACATATAACTAGACATTGCAGCCCAACCATTGTACTTAAACATGGCATCAATCAAAACTGATTTCATAGTTCTTTCTTGGAATAAATCATTTCCTAATTGACCTTGTGTGCGTTTTGCATTATTATTTTGCTGAAAAGCACCAGACAGCATGAATTTAGGCTTCTTTTCGCGTACAATATCTCCCTCAAAATAAGTACCATCTTTTGAGAAAGCTCCAAATGGCAATAGTTCTACTTTTGTAGTAACTGCAATACCTGCATCAGCATTTCCAGTTATATTACGCCCCTCGCCTGTTGATAATGCTCCTTTAAAATTATAAGAGAACTTATTTTGAAATTCATTAATATTGTGAACTTGAAACCCAAAATCCCTATCAATTGTAAACTTAGAATTATTAATTGATCTATCTGTAAGTTGCAATCCTCCCGATGAGTTTACACGTTGTCTATTTCCTGGAAGTTTAGTTTGTCCAAAACTTAAATTCCAATTTTTGTTCGGTCTATAAAAAACAACTGCATCTCTTATTATATTTAGATTTTCACCATCTTTGATTTCGCCTACATCACCCGGAGCAAATGAAAGTTGAATGGCATATAAAAACTTTGGCGAACCCACATACCCATCAAAACGCAATCTCAACCTGCGTATTTGACCGTCAAAACCAGCTGCTTCATCATCATTTTTAATGTAAGATACTCTGTTTTGTAAACGGAATCGAATATTCATTTGAAATAAACTGTCTGGAGATGTAATTCCAATACCTTTTCCAAAACTATAATAAGGCAAAGCAGATAATTTTAGATCATTATCCTGCTTGTTTTGTTGTATTGAAACTTGAGCAAAAACAACTACTCCAGTCATAAGGAATAGCAGTAAAATAAGTTTTTTCATTATAAAACATTGTTTGATGTACAAATGTAAAATAAATTTTAAATTACAAATGCCAATTAGTGCGTGATTCTTACCTTTGCAAAAAAAACTATCATGTCAAACATATATATTGGGTATCATTTTACAATAAGTCCAAAAGAAATTGGGTCTGAAATCTTAATAGCTGAATTAGGCGAAAAAGCATTTGAAAGCTTTACCGAAACTGAAAATGGAATTTCCGCTTTTGTACAAAAGGATTTATGGGACGAAATGATATTGGATGACATCCAAATATTACAATCGGAAGAGTTTACTATTGATTACACTTTTGAAGAAATTGAGCAAGTAAACTGGAATGAAGAATGGGAAAAAAACTTTGATCCCATTGATGTAGATGGAAAATGCCACGTTCGAGCTCCTTTTCATCCAAAAACCGATGCAGAATTTGATATAATTATAGAACCGAAAATGAGTTTTGGAACCGGTCACCATGAAACCACACACATGATGATTCAGCACTTACTAGAAATGGATGTTAAGGGTTTAAAAACACTTGACATGGGTTGTGGTACAGCTATTCTTGCCATTCTTGCCGAAATGAAAGGAGCTCAACCGATTGATGCTATTGATATAGACAACTGGTGTTATCTTAACTCAATAGAAAATGCAGAACGCAATAATTGTACTCATATTACCGTTTATGAAGGTGAAGCTGCATTACTCGAAGGTAAAAATTACGATTTAATAATTGCAAATATCAACCGTAACATTTTACTTAATGACATGAGTGCGTATGTAAAGAGTTTAAACACAAACGGAACCTTGCTCCTAAGCGGCTTTTATGAAGAAGACATACCCTTTATTGATGCTTCCTGCCAAGAAAATGGTTTAAAATACATCAAGAAATTTCAAAGAAATAATTGGGTTTCATTAAAATACACAAAATAATTCATACAGTTTTTTTAATAATTTAAAACGATTAAGATGAGTACGAAAGAAAAAGTTAGAGAACGGGTAAGCACAAAAGAATCAGTTGTGTCTGATAATGAAATTGTGGTATACAATGATGATGTAAATACTTTTGACCATGTTATTGATACATTAATCCGAGTGTGTGATCATACTCCAGAACAAGCAGAACAATGTTCCTTAATTGTACATTATAATGGTAAATGTACAGTAAAAACTGGGCCTTATGATAAGTTAAAAAACCAATGTACTCAATTATTACAAGCAGGGTTACATGCAGAGATACTCTAAGAAATTATTACTAGTTTTTAAAAAATAATTTTTTTGTGAATAATATAAAAACATTCTCTTTTTTTTCTATATTTGATTAAAAAAAATGTTTTTATGGAAGAATACGGTAGAATTTTAGTGTTTGTAATGCCTATCTTTTTGATCTTGATTATTATCGAGAAGATGTATGGGCATTACAAAGGAGAAGATACTTCGCCTAACATGGATTCTGTTTCAAGCGTGAGTTCCGGAATGATTAACTCCTTAAAAGATGTTTTAGGGCTTAGTATTACTCTGGTTTCATACGATTGGATTGTATCTAAAATAGCCTTATTCAATCTTGAAGCTTCTTTTTTAACCTACTTTATCGGTTTTATAGCTATTGATTTTTATGGATATTGGAGCCATCGTTTGTCACATCAAATTAACTTTCTATGGAACAAACACGCCATTCACCACAGTAGCGAGGAATTCAATTTGGCTTGTGCTCTGCGCCAACCTGTTTCCAGTTTCGTCAATTTGTTTACCTTTTTATTGATTCCAGCAGCACTTTTAGGAGTTCCCTCTAAAGTGATTGCAATTACCCTACCAATACATTTATTTCTTCAATTTTGGTACCACACCAAACACATTAAAAAGATTGGTTTTCTAGAAAACATACTAGTTTCTCCATCGCATCACAGAGTACACCATGCGATCAACCCTGAATATATGGACAAAAATCATTCACAAATATTCATTATTTGGGATAAATTGTTTGGAACTTTTCAAGCGGAATTAGAAAGCGCTCCACCTGTTTTTGGAATTACAAGACCAGCTAGAACGTGGAATCCAATTCGTATTAATTTTCAACATCTATGGTTGCTTATTACCGATGCTTGGCGTGCAGAAAACTGGAAAGATAAGTTTACCATTTGGTTTAAACCAACGGGCTGGCGTCCAGAAAATTTTGAAGAAAAATATCCTGTAACCAAAATTACTAATGTCTACGATTTTGAAAAATACGGTGTTCAACATTCTAAAAAACTGATGTACTGGTCGTTGTTTCAAGCTATTATTACGTTGTTACTAATTAGTTATATGTATAATTCTATCGCAATAATAGGTTTGCCAAATGTATTTATTTACGGCGCATTCATTTTCCTTACGGTTTACAGTTACACGGAACTTATGGATACACGTAAAACTTCTGTATTATGGGAAGTTATCCGGTTTGTATTTGGAATTGGACTGATTTTCTATTTTGGAGATTGGTTTGGAATGGATCAACTCTTTCCTTTTGCCAGTTCTATTGTTGGCGGTTACCTGGTTTTATCCTTAGCTGTAACGGTATATTTTGTTAGCATAAATTTTGAAAAAGAAACAATGATTGTAGCTCAATCTTAACACGAAACAATGAAAAGCACCATAATATTAAAAAGTTTCATTGGCTTTAGCCTAGTCTATCTTTTAATAATTCTTTTTGAAAAAGAAGAAATTGCGTGGTTTTTGAAGCCACTTCTATTGCCTTTTCTAATTCTGGCCGTATATATAAACGAAAAATTTAGTACCAAAAATATTCTTTTAACAGCTTTAACTTTGTCGTGGATTGGTGATATAATTTTGATGTTTGCTGACAAAGGAGAATTGTATTTTATTGCAGGATTGATTGCTTTTTTACTTTCGCATATTTCTTATATCATACTCTTTAGTAAACAATTAAAGATTTATATAAATAAAAACAAAATCATTTACTGGATAGGAGTTACAGCAATTGCCTTATATTTAATTGTAATGATGCTGATTTTGTTACCAAGTCTGGGAGACTTAAAAGCTCCTGTTTTTGTTTATGCACTAACAATTTCCATTATGCTGCTATTTGCTCTTAAAGGATTTTTAAACTGGCAAAAACCTACAAGTATATACATTTTAATAGGCGCTACCGTTTTTGTGGCTTCAGATAGTATTTTGGCCTTTGATAAATTCTATGCGCCGTTGCAATACAGTTCCTTCTTGATTATGGCAACTTATTTAATTGCACAATATTTAATTGTTACAGGCATTTTGAAATTAAACAAAAAAAAGTAGCATTTCCTTAGGAGAATGCTACTTTAGAGTTAGATATTTTTCAATTAATGAGGTAACTTATTTTTCAATAAGCCATATAAATAAGTCCCCAAAAGAGCCCCGAACAACACTATAAGGACGGTCCAAAAACCAGCGCCAAGCAAAATAAATATAGGACCAGGACAAGAACCTACTAATGCCCAACCCAAACCAAAAAACAATCCGCCAATCCAGTAGCGAGCAGATCCTTTTTCTTTATCCGGAATTTCTATTGATTCTCCTTTGATGTCTTTGATATTATTTCTTTTTATGATTTGAATTCCAATAATTCCTGTCAAGATAGCTACCGAAATAATTCCGTACATGTGAAACGATTGAAATTGAAACATTTCATAAATTCTATACCAAGAAACAGCTTCAGATTTTGTTAAAACAATTCCGAAAATGAAACCAACCGCTAAAAATTTTATACTATTTTTCATTTATATATGAGGATTAATTTAGGATTAAAGGAAGTAAAAAATGAGCCATAATCAGACCTCCAATAAAAAAACCGATAACCGCTTCTAAAGAAGGTAGTTGTAAATTACTCAAGCCTGAAATGGCATGTCCTGAGGTACATCCACCAGCATAACGGGAACCAAAACCAATTAAAACCCCACCAATAAGTAGTATGAAGATACTTTTTGGTGATTCTAAAATAGCTGTTCCAAAAAGTGCATCCGGCACTAATTTTCCGTTTGGAGCTTCAATCCCAAGTTGTGCTAATTGTGCTATTGTTTTAGGATTAATATCCACATTTGAAGCATCACTCATGAAATGAACGGCAACAAATCCACCCAACATAGCTCCAAGAACAACTACTAAATTCCAGCGTTGTGCTTTCCAATCAAAATCAAAAAACGATACCCGTTTGCCTAAACCCGCAATAGAGCAAAGCGATCTTAAATTAGATGACATTCCGAAAGACTTCCCAAAATAAATAAGTGCTAACATAATAAATCCTATCAGTAAACCAGAAACGTACCAAGGCCATGTTTGAAAAACTATATCCATATTCTATTCATTTAATTTCTGCAAATATAATAAGCATTGACACACACTTAGAAATAAAAATTGGCTAAAGCGCAAACATAATAATTTACGATAACAAAAACCGTTATAATAAGGGTTCTGATTATATTTGTATCAACAAATCAAGATTAAACACAGAAAAATTTAAACTATGAAAAATACACTAATTATATTTATCCTCTTCATTACTTTATCGGGGTGTACGAGTACAAAATCTACGTTACAAAACACCGATGACAATGCACCTAACTTACAACTAACACAAAGAAACACATTTATTATAACTGAATATAGCACGGATAAAAAATACGGATACAATAAAGATTATCCTATCAATATTTTTTTTAATAACACCAACAACGAAACCATTAATCAAGAACGTTTTATAAATGCACTTGCAGGACCTAAAGGAGAAAAAATCACCTTTACCAAACTAGAAAGTTGTTGCCCCTTTCCAACAAAGAGAAGCGAAATGGGTGCAGGTCTGCTTGATGTATTTGAATTAAAATGGGATGGACAAAAACAACCTGTAATACTATACCTAAATATCTATGAAAAAGGAGTCATCAAAGTTCCTGTAGGTCTTACATTAAAAAAATAAAGAATTTCTGTTAGGTTACTATCTAAAACCAAGTTTTATAAAACAGAATTAGCATAGTAATTTATTATTAAAATACTTTTAAAAATTTTATGATTTCATCAATTTAAAATAAATCATAACTACATTTGCAAACTGAAAACACACACTATGAATATTCAAAATATCCCACAAATCAAACATACTGACAGCGGTAATTTCTTTTTACTTGCGGGTCCTTGCGCTATTGAAGGCGAAACAATGGCTTTACAAATTGCTGAAAAACTAGTTGGAATTACCAATGATTTAAAAATACCTTTTGTTTTTAAAGGGTCTTTTAAAAAAGCAAATCGCTCCAGAATTGACAGCTTTTCAGGAATTGGAGATGAAAAAGCATTAAAAATACTGAGAAAAGTTTCTGAAACATTTAATGTACCAACTGTAACTGATATTCATACTAATGAAGATGCTGCAATGGCGGCACAATATGTTGATGTACTTCAAATTCCTGCTTTCTTGGTAAGACAAACTGATCTTTTAGTAGCTGCGGCTAATACTGGTAAAGTTGTAAACTTAAAAAAAGGACAATTTATGAGTCCAGAAAGCATGAAACATGCTGTTCAAAAAGTATTGGATTGCCAAAACACAAATGTAATGGTGACAGATCGAGGTACTATGTTTGGATATCAAGATATGATTGTAGATTTTAGAGGTATACCTACTATGCAACAATATGCGTCTACGGTTCTAGATGTTACGCATTCTTTACAACAACCAAATCAAACTGCAGGTGTCACAGGTGGCCGACCAGACATGATAGAAACTGTTGCCAAAGCCGGAATTGCTGTTGGTGTTGATGGTATTTTCATTGAGACCCATTTTGATCCTGCAAATGCAAAAAGTGATGGCGCAAATATGTTGCATTTAGATTATTTTGAATCGCTAATGGTTAAACTTGTTGCCATAAGACAAACCATTAATAAATTTTAATTTAGAAAATTTCAATCATTGAAAAAAATAGCATTACACATCGCAATAATAGCATTTTCAAGTTTACAAATTGTAAATGCACAACAAGACGAAAAAATTCAAGAACGATATACAGCTCATAATAAGGGTAAATTTTTTGTTTCATGGGGAGGTAATAGAGATAGTTACACCAAGTCTGATGTTACCTTTAAAGGAAAAGATTATAATTTTACATTAGATAACATTACTGCTGATGATAAACCAAAAGGTTGGCATATTGATTATATAAATCCAACAAGAATGACCATACCACAAACTAACTTCCGTTTAGGTTATTTTATCAATGATCATTACAGCATTGCAATTGGCGTAGACCACATGAAATATGTCATGACACAAGGACAAACTGCGAATATCACAGGAGCTGTTTCAGCCGGCACTCCTTATGATGGTGTTTATAATAATAGTCCAATAGTATTAACAAAAGAATTTTTAACTTTTGAACATACAGATGGTTTAAATTATGTTAACACTGAATTTTCTCGACACGATGATATTTCTAAATTATTTAAAATTAAGAACACAGATAAAATTCAAGTTAATGTAACAGAAGGTTTTGGTCTTGGACTACTATATCCTAAAACCAACACTAAATTATTAGGAAAAGAAAGACATGATGATTTTCATGTTTCAGGCTACGGTACTTCACTTAAAGCAGGATTAAATATTACTTTTTTTAAACATTTTTATATTCAAGGAGAATTAAAAGGAGGATATATTAACATGCCGGATATTAGAACAACAAAAAGTACCGAAGATAGTGCATCGCAGAATTTTTTCTTCTTTCAAAGAATAATTGCATTTGGAGGAATTTTTAAAGTCTAATTTTTCATCAATATCCAACACAGAAGCTATCAAATTGATAGCTTTTTTTATACAAACGATTTTCAGTTCACTACATAAATTCATAATTATAATTGAATTGTATTATTTTGTAGGCTCTAGTAAGAAGTACGATCTATAAATTCAAGTAAAATCCTCACTATAAAAGGAAACAATAAATTGTTTTGACCCCTATAAAACAAGAGTATTATTCTAAATTTCGATTATTATTTATGCGGTTAATTTTTTCATTAAAATTAGATGCTTGTCCTGGTTCCATTTTTCTATTGGTGTAATGCGTCCTAAAAGGCCATGTAGCCTAGTATTATTATAGAAGATTACATATCTTTTTAATATTAGCTCAATTTCTCCAAAAGTTCTATAATCAACTCTTTGGAACACTTCTTTTTTTAATATTCCGTGATAGGCCTCAATATGCGCATTTTCTTCTGGTGTTGCTACATGTGTAAATTCTTGCTGAACTCCTATGAGTCCAAGGTATTCTCGAACACTTTTGGCAATAAACTGACTTCCATTATCACTTCTTATCACAACACTTTCAGGGTATTGGTATTCCAAAAATAAATCTGAAAGAAAAGCGATTACTTTGTCTTGTTTTATAGAAAAAGAGAAAAAATCTTTTAATATTCTGC
>NZ_VHLM01000083.1 GCF_009764685.1 Flavobacterium sp. I-STPP5a
AAAAACTCGTTTTTCGCTTATAAAAACTCGTTTTTCGCTTATAAAAACTCGTTTTTCGCTTATAAAAACTCGTTTTTCGATTCGTTAAACCCTTATTTTACTGGGGTTCCCGAATGGCTAAAGTATTTAAATCTTTTTAAAGTTTTTAAACAGTAGCGTGTGCGAGGAAATTTGTCTTGTTTTTTGGATTTTTATTTGGTTGGAATGGAGAAAAATTTGAAAGAGAAAAAAAGCCAAAAGGGAAGATGAATCGAACCAATGAGAAAAACAAAAAAACAAAAAAAAAGAAAAAGAAAAAAACACACCAAGGGGGCGGGCGGATTTTGATTTTTAGGATTTGAACGTGTTTTTAGGTGGTTTTTAGGTGGTTTTTAGGGGTTATCTTGTCTTTTGCGGGTTAATTGGTGATTTGCTTTTTTTGGGGCCTTAAAAGGCTTTGTTTTTGCTTTTTTGTTTTCAGAGGTTTTTTTGATTTTTGAGGGGGGTTGCACTTTCACAAATAATTTTTATCCTGGTTAATTTTTGGGACCAGGGATAAGGGTTTCTTTTTCGGACTTTTTTCGGATTATTAGGGGGATTTGGTTCGGTATATGGATATATTTTATAGATTTGCGAGGGTAGAGGACGAATTTTAAAAGTTTAGGAGGTCAAGATATGTGTATGTATATACATTTCTGCACTACGTTTCGAAATTCCTATACATACACCCCTTGTTTTTCCTCCCCTCGGTCGGAAAAAGTGAGCTACACAGAAAACATAAAAAATGAAAAGTCCGGAACAAATTTTAAACGAAGCAAACAAGCAATCAAAACAGATCCTTATTCGGATTTCTAGTTTTGAAAAGAAGCTTTTGCAAGCCAAAGCGGAAGAAGCCGGAATGTCCGTTTCGGAATTTTTGCGAGCTGCTGCACTTAACAAGCAAATTAAACCGCCCCCGACTTCGGAGCAAATGGAAGCTTATATGCTTTTGAAAAATTTCCTTTTCAATTTTTCGAGGATATCGAATGCCTTCAAGCAAAAAGACTATGCACATTTGCACTCGGAAATCTTGGAAGTAAAAGAGGAAATAATGAAGCACTTGAAAATTATAGAAAATGGTGAGTAAAGCAAAAGCGGTGAGAGGAAGCGCACAAAGTATCGACTACATTATGAGCGATAAAGAAATGGGCGACGCTCTTATTTTAGACAGCAATGGACTTGCTGGAGAGAACGGCAACGAAATGTTAAGCGAAATGCGTTTCGTCCAGCAGAGCAATACGAATTGCCATAACAATTGCATTTCAATTGTTCTTTCTCCGAGCGATGAAAAGAAATTCACAACCGAAGAACTCAAGGAGTTAACTCAAGACCATTTGAAAAATTTAGGTCTGGATAAAAACCAATATTTAGCCACGGTTCACGAGAGCACAGGACAGCAACACATTCATATTTTTGCCAATAGGATAGACAGTAATGGAAAGGCTTTGAACGATAGTAACATTCATTTGAAAGCCCACGAAAGTGCGAACAAATTAGCAAAAGACCGAGGTTTAAAAACGGCAAAAGAAGTAACACAAGGGAAAGAAATTTCAACCAAACCAACGAGAGATAGAATTTTTAAGGCTTACGAAGAATCGAAAAATGCATCTAAAACTTTCCCCGAATTTCAAAAGGAAATGAATAAAAGAGGGATTGACGTAATTGAATCGAGGAACAACAAAGGAGAACTTCAAGGTTTGAAATTTACAGATAAAAAAAGCTTGGAAACCTTCAAAGCTTCCGATATCAAAAAAGGGGTTGGAATCCCCGATTTAGCGAAGTCAGGAGTATCATTTGCACCATCGGCAAAACTTACCCCACCTTTGGCTATAAACGTGGCAGGAATAGCCAAAGACATAGCTGTTAAAGTGGCTAATTTGATTTACAAGCAATCTAAAGGAATGGGATATTAAATATAAAAAAAATGAAAGGAAAAGCAACAAATGAGCAATTGGCCAAAGTGTTAGAATACACTTTATCAGAGCATCAAAAGAATATTGAAAAGTCCGAAAAAGAAAGAACTGTTTTTATAAATGAGTTTAAAAATCAAATTGAAAGCCTTAAAAACATTAGTCTTAAGCCTAATTTAACTGAATTTGAACATCTGAATGAAAGATTAGAAAAAGGATGTGTAAACGGAGCGGAACAAATAAAATCAGCACTTAAAAACACTTATTTTTCCCCTTTGGTTTTAGGAATTGTTTTTACTGTTTTTATTTCGGGGGTGGGAATGTTGGGGTATTCTTTCAAACAAATTCAAAAAGCTAACGAGGTAGCAGATGCTAAGGAATTAGCACTAAGAAACTATTTTTCTAAGTTTTTAACGGAGAACCCAAAGGCAAATGAAAGCTTTAAAGTTTGGAAAGAAAAGCAGTAAATAATCGCTTCGCTATCCTCATTTTCGGAAAAGGTTTTTGAGCTCCAAAAAAACCTTTTTCAAAAATCGAGGGAAAACATTATTCGTAATGACCTCGTAAGGAATCGATCTTAATAAAATCCCCATCAACTGCATAAACAATACGATGTTCATCATTTATTCTTCTCGACCAAGAACCTGATAAATTATGTTTTAATGCGTGAGGTTTGCCTATTCCCTCAAAAGGCGTTTTTTTTATATCTTCAATTAAGGATTGTATCTTTTTTTGGATTCCTTTATTTCCTGATTTTCTCCAATAAAGAATATCTTCTTGAGCTATTTCGGAATATATTATTTCCATAAATCCTCTGTCTTTATAGAGGTAAATCTACCTTCTTCAAAGTCTTTTCTAGACCTCATTATTTTAGCTACAAATTCAGGATTGTATGGGGTTTCTTCTTCTTTTTTTGTTTCAAAAGACATACCCATTTCCTTTGCTAAATTTTTCAAAAGAGATAATTGGGTTTTGTTTTTAGGGTGCAATATTATAGCTTCCATAGTGTTGTAATTTTTACAAAGTTACTACAAATATCCTTTCTTCTTAAAAATCCCAGCTAGATATGCGGGTTTATCATCTACTACTTTCCCTTTTTGAATAGCTTCCAAAAGGTTGTTTTTTTCTTCAACAAATTGCTTCCAATACTTAACTGCCCACAGTTCCGCTAAATCATCTCTAATCCCTATTGCTTGTATATTTGCAATCTTCTGGAGAAGTTCGCCATTTTTCTTTTGCTTTTCTATATCCCCATTAAAATCAATTTCCATTTGAAGCTTCGGTTTTGAGAAGCCACAAAACAGTTTTATTGTATCATACGAACGCCCTCTTGTTTTTAATAATTCATAATCAAAAACAATATCGGTTTGTTCGTTTATTTGCTTTTTTGCTACATCTAAAACGTATTTTTGAAAATCATTTACACGCTCGTACTGTTCGGGTTCTTTTCCCTTAGAGTCTTTTAATCCTAACATTTCTTTGAGTTCCCCGATGCTATAAGTATGACCACCTGTACCACGCCATTGACAAGCTAATGAGTATAAACGTTTGGCGTGTTTTGAAGAGCAACCAAGAACGGATTTTAATTCTAAAAGAGTAAAATTATTTTTTAAATCAAAGAAGTAAGGACGAGCAGAATCGTTTATTTTCATAAAAAAACTACCAGTACCATCTAAATATTGAACGTCTGTAAATAGGACTATTTGGCGCAACCCTTGTGGCATCTGAATTTCGAATACACGGGACATCATACCCTCGTTACCCTCTTTTAACTGCTGATAATTCCATTTACGCCCCGTTATAAGTTCAATATCCTTAACCCGAATATGATACTCCTTACCTAACTCATCGGATTCATCCAGCGAAGCCAACAACATAAACAACACATCTAATTGACAAGCAGAAAAATCATAACGCCCTGAAGTAATGGTATTATGTTGCTTAATTTTCTTTTCGGAGGGTGATTTTTGTAATTCCATAAAGCAAATATAATAAAAAACGAGTATAAAAAACGATACTCGGTACAAAAACTCGTTTTTCGCTTATAAAAACTCGTTTTTCGCTTATAAAAACTCGTTTTTCGCTTATAAAAACTCGTTTTTCGCTTATAAAAACTCGTTTTTCGATTCGTTAAACCCTTATTTTACTGGGGTTCCCGAATGGCTAAAGTATT
>NZ_VHLM01000045.1 GCF_009764685.1 Flavobacterium sp. I-STPP5a
ATTAGCGAAATTATAGAAAAAAATCTTTTAGAATTATTAAAAAACGAGGTTATTTTGTCCAAAAAAAATATAGTTAATATTTTAAGTGATTAACTTGCTAGACCTCCCAAAAGCTAAAAAAAACCTACAAGCCCAAAAGCGAAGCTTTAGGGAAATTACTAACTTTGTAAAAAACAATTAAAATGAGTACTATCACATTAACGGAACTTTATTCTTTATTAACTGAAAAAGTAGGGAAAGAAACTGCTCAAAGTTTAACTTCTTATATCGAATCTAAAATAGAAAAAGAAGTAGAACACAACACAAAATATTTAGCTACTAGAGAAGATTTAGAAAAAGGGTTTAAAGAACAATCAAGATGGATGTTAGGCGTTTTTATAACCCTTTCGTTAATGATATTGGGATTATATGCCACCATTCTTTTGAAATAGGAATTAATTTTTATTTAGGGATAAAAATCCCTTTCAGTTAGAGCCTAACCAATATTGTGTTAGGTTTTTTTTAGCTTTTGGGAGGTCTAGCAAGTTTAATGAAATGTTACATTGTTATACTGTTATATCGCTTCGCTATCCTCATTTTTAAGATCAAATCAAAAAAGATTTGTCCTTAAAAATCGAGGGTATTTTTTTAGTGAATAGTCTAAAAAAGAAAAGCAACCCTATTGGATTGCTCTTGCTTGACTCATCAGTTTTGCGCTTCTCAAGGTCGTCCTCACGTTGCCTCTTTGTCCTTCTCCCTGACATCACAAATGTAGATAATATTTTGATTAAAAAATCAAAAGGGAAAAGAAATTTTATACCTTCGCGATAACTCTAAAATTTAGGGTAATAATTGCCCACTATTACCCTTGCAGGGTAGAGGGCTCTTTTCAGAGGGAAGTCTCCCGACGGGCACGGTCTCCGACGGTTAGAACTGGACAAAATATAAATTTAATTTTATGGTAAAATCTTTTATAAAATTCAAACCTGTTACCGCATCGAGTGAAGCTCACAACACTCGAGAATTTTCACCAAAATATTTAATTGAAAATAGTGCAGCCAATATTCATATTGTCGATTCTAAAATTGCCGATCGGTTTGAACAAATTCAAAAAAACTATCTCGAGAATGTAAAACAAAAGATGCAAGCAAAAGCAACTCCGATAAGAGAAGCCGTGATACTTTTGCCCGACAACGATAACGACACAAACCTGGAGAGATTATTTTCACTTAACGATGCTCTGAAAGAAAAATACGGCATTGATGCGTTTCAAACCCACATTCATAACGACGAGGGACACGTTGATGAAAACGGAATTAAAAAATATAATTACCACGCTCACGTTGTCTATGACTGGACAGACTCCAAAGGAAGAAATCTAAAATTAAACAAAGAGGACATGTCCGACATACAAACTTTAACAGCTGAATGCTTGAGTATGCAACGGGGTGAGAAAGGCAGTAAAAACCTAAGTTTAAACCATCGAGAGTACAGGGGGTTCATGCACCTAAAAGACCAATTAGAAAAATCTTTAAAAATCGAATTAGACGAAAAAATGCAAAAGGATATTCGACAAGCTATAAAAAACGAAAGAACCACTAAAACACAAGAAAATGAGCGAAATAAAAACATCGGAACAAATCAAGGCAGAACTAGAAAATAAAAAAGTAGCTAAAACTTATTTGTCTGAATTTGAAAACGGCATTAATCAAAAATTAAGTCATTTTGAGGTTGTTTTAGCTAGTTTTAAGCCAACTTATGAAATAAAGCATAATTATAACACCGATGAAATAAAAGCGCTTAAAAACACTTTAAATGAGATTAATTTAAAACTTCAAAAAATTTCTATTCCTGAAAAAATAGAAGTTTTAGAAAAAAAAGAAACTAAAATCGTTTTTAACGATAAAACCACTCAATTTTTGATGTGGTTCTGCGGAATTGCTTTTTTTATCGCTGTTGCTGGAGCAGTTTACGGAATTAATGCTTTTAAAGAAATTGAAGCTTTGAAAAAAACTGAATTCGAAAAAGGAGTTTTTAAAGGCAGAAATCAGATCTATAATATTTCTACTAAAAAAAGCCAAAATTTGATTGATAAAAACTATCCAGATTGGAGCAAAAAAATTGAATAGATTTTTGAACTTGCAATGTTACCAAAAGAAAGAAAACCTACCTTTTTTCGGGTTGCCGAAAATATTCCATTCACTTTGCGTAATACAATACAATAGAAAAACCTCTACAGCCTACTAGAATTAAGGGGTCGACTTAAATTAATTTAAGTCTAACTTAAATTAATTTAAGTCTAACTTAAAAAAATTTAAGTTTTTGGGGAAAATTAAGGAAAAATTGAAGAAAAAATAATTATAATAAAACTTAAATTTTTTTAAGTTTTATTATAATTATTTATACATTTACTTAAATTAATTTAAGTAATATGAAATCCAAATCTACAATAAAATTAACGCAAACAGAGGTTTCAAAAACTCTTGAGTTTTCAATTCCAAATGAAGAGGCAGAAAATGTAACTGCTGGACTTTTAAAAAACAATCATTTAAAAGGAATGTATACTGATTACTGCATAGTGAATCAAGAATTTTTGCGCTATATTCTGTCTTTAAAACTAAGTGGTATTCCAGCTAATATCTTGTTTTTCTTTTTATCTCAAATGGATAAAGAAAATAAGATATTGATCAATAATCAAATATTAATAAAAGCTTTAAAAACTTCTGAACCAAGTATTATAGCAGGTTTAAAAAAATTAGTAAAAGAGAAAGTAGTTATAAAAGTGAAGTATGGAATGTCTAAATATGAATATGAAATAAATTATGACTGCATAAATCCTCAATTTGCCTTTAAAAACAAATCTTCCCGAGAAAATGTAGTCAAACATAAGGCATTGATGGAACAAGAATCGCCATATATAAAACAATACAATACAGATGGGAATTTAGATTTAATAAACAAAAACACTGGAGAAATTTTTGACACTATAAAACAGTTTGAAAGAAAAGAAATCAAACCTAAATTTACTATAGAAGACCTTTCTGAATCTCCTTTTGATGAAATTTAATAAGTAACCAATATGATAAAAATAGAAAACGAAAAAATAGTAAGACAAAAAGCTACTTTTAAAATTAGTATATCTTCAACTAAAAAAGGTTTTAATTTAGAAATATCAAGATATACTAAACTCCCTTTGTTTCAAGATGGATTAACTCCTGAAACAAGAAAAAAACTTTTAAGTTTAGAAGCTTTTATAGGTGAAAACGGAAATTATTCTTTAAATAATATTAGCGAAATTATAGAAAAAAATCTTTTAGAATTATTAAAAAACGAGGTTATTTTGTCCAAAAAAAATATAGTTAATATTTTAAGTGATTAACTTGCTAGACCTCCCAAAAGCTAAAAAAAACCTACAAGCCCAAAAGCGAAGCTTTAGGGAAATTACTAACTTTGTAAAAAACAATTAAAATGAGTACTATCACATTAACGGAACTTTATTCTTTATTAACTGAAAAAGTAGGGAAAGAAACTGCTCAAAGTTTAACTTCTTATATCGAATCTAAAATAGAAAAAGAAGTAGAACACAACACAAAATATTTAGCTACTAGAGAAGATTTAGAAAAAGGGTTTAAAGAACAATCAAGATGGATGTTAGGCGTTTTTATAACCCTTTCGTTAATGATATTGGGATTATATGCCACCATTCTTTTGAAATAGGAAATTAATTTTTATTTAGGGATAAAAATCCCTTTCAGTTAGAGCCTAACCAATATTGTGTTAGGTTTTTTT
>NZ_VHLM01000012.1 GCF_009764685.1 Flavobacterium sp. I-STPP5a
GGTGTACATAAGCTTACGGGTTATTAGTACTACTCGACTATGACATTACTGCCTTTACATCTATAGCCTATCAACGTGGTCATCTCCCACGACCCTTAAAAGAAATCTCATCTTGTGGTGGGTTTCGCGCTTATATGCTTTCAGCGCTTATCCCTTCCAAACGTAGCTACTCTGCGGTGCCACTGGCGTGACAACAGATACACTAGAGGTTTGTCCAATTCGGTCCTCTCGTACTAGAATCAGATCCACTCAAATTTCTTGCGCCCACAGTAGATAGAGACCGAACTGTCTCACGACGTTCTGAACCCAGCTCGCGTGCCACTTTAATGGGCGAACAGCCCAACCCTTGGGACCTTCTCCAGCCCCAGGATGTGACGAGCCGACATCGAGGTGCCAAACCCCCCCGTCGATATGAGCTCTTGGGGGAGATCAGCCTGTTATCCCCGGCGTACCTTTTATCCTTTGAGCGATGGCCCTTCCATGCGGAACCACCGGATCACTATGCTCTACTTTCGTACCTGATCGACCTGTATGTCTCTCAGTCAAGCTCCCTTATGCCATTGCACTCTACGCACGGTTACCAAGCGTACTGAGGGAACCTTTAGAAGCCTCCGTTACTCTTTTGGAGGCGACCACCCCAGTCAAACTACCCACCAAGCAATGTCCCCCACATTATGGGGTTAGGCCTCAGATAAACAAAGGGTTGTATTTCAACAATGACTCCACAACGCCTAGCGACGCCACTTCACAGTCTCCAACCTATCCTACACATCATTTATCCAAGGTCAATACTAAGCTATAGTAAAGGTGCACAGGGTCTTTTCGTCCCACTGCGGGTAAGCGGCATCTTCACCGCTACTACAATTTCACCGAGCTCATGGCTGAGACAGTGTCCAGATCGTTACACCATTCGTGCAGGTCGGAACTTACCCGACAAGGAATTTCGCTACCTTAGGACCGTTATAGTTACGGCCGCCGTTTACTGGGGCTTCAATTCAATGCTTCTCCGAAGATAACATCTCCTCTTAACCTTCCAGCACCGGGCAGGTGTCAGGCCCTATACTTCATCTTACGATTTTGCAGAGCCCTGTGTTTTTGATAAACAGTCGCCTGGACCTCTTCACTGCGGCCAGCATTGCTGCTGGCGACCCTTCTCCCGAAGTTACGGGTCTATTTTGCCTAATTCCTTAGCCATGAATCTCTCGAGCACCTTAGGATTCTCTCCTCGACTACCTGTGTCGGTTTGCGGTACGGGTACTTATTACCTGAAGTTTAGAGGTTTTTCTTGGAAGCCCTTAGGCGCACTATCTCTTCTACCGAAGTATCCGAGTACTATCGTATTTCCCCAAAACCCGTGGATTTGCCTGCGGGTCTTATAGGTAGGTACTTCAACGAACTATTCCGTCAGTTCGCGGCGCTTTCATCACTCCGTCACCCCATCACAGTAATAACTAGTACGGGAATATTAACCCGTTGTCCATCGACTGTCCCTTTCGGGTTCGCCTTAGGTCCCGACTAACCCACAGCTGATTAGCATAGCTGTGGAAACCTTAGTCTTTCGGTGTGCGGGTTTCTCGCCCGCATTATCGTTACTTATGCCTACATTTTCTTTTCTAACCAGTCCAGCATGCCTTACGACACACCTTCAACCCTGTTAGAATGCTCCCCTACCACTCCATAATTTAATATGAAATCCATAGCTTCGGTAATACGCTTATGCCCGATTATTATCCATGCTCGTCCGCTCGACTAGTGAGCTGTTACGCACTCTTTAAATGAATGGCTGCTTCCAAGCCAACATCCTAGCTGTCTGGGCAGACAAACCTCGTTCTTTCAACTTAGCGTATATTTGGGGACCTTAGCTGATGGTCTGGGTTCTTTCCCTCTCGGACTTGGACCTTAGCACCCAAGCCCTCACTGCACGGAAACATTATATAGCATTCGGAGTTTGTCAGGAATTGGTAGGCGGTGAAGCCCCCGCATCCAATCAGTAGCTCTACCTCTATATAACTTTATGCCGTGCGCTGCACCTAAATGCATTTCGGGGAGTACGAGCTATTTCCGAGTTTGATTGGCCTTTCACCCCTACCCACAGGTCATCCGAAGACTTTTCAACGTCAACCGGTTCGGACCTCCACACTGTGTTACCAGCGCTTCATCCTGCCCATGGGTAGATCACACGGTTTCGCGTCTAACACTACTGACTAAAGCGCCCTATTCAGACTCGCTTTCGCTACGGATCCGTGGCTTAACCACTTATCCTTGCCAGCAACGTTAACTCGTAGGCTCATTATGCAAAAGGCACGCCGTCACCCAACGAATGGGCTCCGACCGCTTGTAAGCGTATGGTTTCAGGATCTATTTCACTCCGTTATTCACGGTTCTTTTCACCTTTCCCTCACGGTACTGGTTCACTATCGGTCTCTCAGGAGTATTTAGCCTTAGCGGATGGTCCCGCCAAATTCAGACAGGGTTTCACGTGCCCCGCCCTACTCAGGATACCACTATTCATTATACTCGTTACCCATACGGGACTATCACCCTCTATGGTGTCACTTTCCAGTAACTTCCGGTTCCTTGTACATAAAATCTCGTGGTCCTACAACCCCAACATTGCCGTAACAACATTGGTTTGGGCTAATCCGCGTTCGCTCGCCACTACTTACGGAATCACTTTTGTTTTCTTCTCCTCCGCCTACTTAGATGTTTCAGTTCAGCGGGTTT
>NZ_VHLM01000046.1 GCF_009764685.1 Flavobacterium sp. I-STPP5a
GACAAAAACACTGGTAAAAGTCTAAAATTAAGCAAAGAAGACTTGTCAGATATTCAAACATTGACAGCTGAATGTTTACAAATGGAAAGAGGTCTTAAGGGGTCGAAATCATTAAGTTTAAACCATCATCAATACAGGGGATACCTAGAAATTAAAGACAAGTTTGTAAATGAATTTAAGATAGAATTGACTGAAAAAAAAGATAGAGAACTAAGAACCCAAATCATTGAAAATGAACGACAAAATAAAGACATCGGAAGAAGTACGAGAGGAGTTAGCCGATAAAAAAGTAGCTAAAACATATTTATCGGAATTTGAAAACGGAATAAAAAACCAACTAGATAGCTTTTTAAATAAAATAAGCGATTTTAAGCCCGATTTTAAAGTCACGCACAACATAACACTATCGGAAGAGTTAAAGGTTCAAAAAATAGCCTTAAATGAAGTTACAGAGAGGTTGAATAAACTTTCCATTCCTGAACAAATAGAAGTTTTGCAAAAAAAGGAAACTAAAATCACGTTTTCAGACAAAACAACTCAATTTTTGTTCTGGTTCTGCAGCATCTGTTTTGTTGTGGCAGTTGCTGGAGCAGTTTACGGGATTAATGCGTATGATAAAATTGATGCCTTGAAAAATGAAGAATATAAAAAAGGTGTTTTAGAAGGACGAAAACAGATTTATTATAATTTGCCTAAAGACAGTCAAAAATTCATAGAAAAAAAATACCCTGAATGGAGAAAAATAAATTAAGCAAAACCAACTTGCTTTGTTCGGCAAGCTAAAAAAAACCTACCTTTTTTCGGCTTGCCGAAAACATTTCATTCGCTTTGTGTAACACAATACAATAGAAAAACCTCTACAAGTCAATAGAATTAGGGGTACGACTGTAAAAAATTACAGTTGAACTGTAAAAAATTACAGTGCAACTGTAGAAAATTACAGTTTTTTATATATTTTTGAGAAAAAAAAGGGAGAAAATGAAATCAAATGCAACTCTGAAATTAACTCAAACAGAAACTTCAAAAACAGTTGAAATTTCAATTCCAAATGAAGAAGCAGAAAATGTAACTGCAGGAATTTTAAAAAAAAATCATCTAAGAGGACTTTATGCAGATTATTGTATTTTGAATCAAGAATTTTTGAAATATATTACTTCTTTAAAATTAAAGCCAGCGGAGTATCGAATTTTATTTTTAGTAATGTCCGAAATGGACAAAGAAAATAAGGTTTTGTTGAACAACGATCTTTTTATGAAAAAATTAAAAATAAGCGAAAAATCTGTTATTGAAGCTGTAAAAAGTCTTGTTGGATATAAAATAATTCTTCGCCAAAAATTAGATGTTTCTAGATATGAATATGAATTAAATTATGATTGTATTAATCCGCAATTTGCCTTTAAAAACAAAGGAAGTGTAGAAAATATAACCAAACATAAGGCTTTAATAAAACAAGAAACGCCTTATATAAAACAATACAACACTGGTGGAGATATAGATTTAATCAACTCTAATACTGGAGAAGTTTTTGAGACCATAAAACAGTTTACAAAAAAAGAAATCAAACCTAAATTCACTATCGAAGACCTTCCTGAATCTCCATTTGAAGAATAAATAAGGAATTCTTTTTTTTAGGGGTTTCCACCCCTAAGACCCCCGATAGAACTTGCTCGATAGTCTTTAGGTTTTTTTTAGCTTGCCGAACAAAGCAAGTGTTTTGCTGCCCTTTTGTTTAATAAAAAAGCATCACTAAATTTAGTGATGCTTCTTGCTTCGTTCATCAGGTTTCGGTGCTTCTCAAGGTCGTCCTCACGTTGCCTCTTTGTCCTCCCTCGCCGACAGAACAAAGATATGTTTTTTTTTATTTCAGATAAACAAAAGGGAAAAAATTTAACCTATTTTTGTTGCCTTGAAATATAATGGTTATAATTGCCCACTATAACCCTTAAGGGTTGTGGGTTCTCCGAAGGCTCCCCCGAGGGGTTTTTTCTACGAAAAAAAATGTAAGTATGACAAAATCTTGTATAAAAATTAAGCCTATAACAGGCTCTTCAGAAAAGCACAATACTCGAGAAATTGAGCCTAAATATTTAATCCAGGGACAAGTCCCAAATATTCATATTGTGGATTCAAAAATTAAAGATGTCCGGAATGAAATTGAAAAGAAATATTTTGAAACCGTAGGACAAAAAATGCAAGCTAAATCTACTCCAATTCGTGAAGCTGTTATTTTACTTCCCGATGATGACAATGATAAAAATTTAGAAAACCTTTTTGCACTTAACGACCAGCTTAAAGAGCGTTACGGTATTCAAGCATTCCAGGTCCATATTCACAATGATGAGGGTCATATCGATAAGGATGGAAAAGCAAAATATAATTATCATGCTCATGTAGTTTATAACTGGACTGACAAAAACACTGGTAAAAGTCTAAAATTAAGCAAAGAAGACTTGTCAGATATTCAAACATTGACAGCTGAATGTTTACAAATGGAAAGAGGTCTTAAGGGGTCGAAATCATTAAGTTTAAACCATC
>NZ_VHLM01000051.1 GCF_009764685.1 Flavobacterium sp. I-STPP5a
ATTTTCTTGCCAGTTAAAAAAGAATAACTACTTTTGCACCCGCTTTGAGAAACAAACGAAAGGCGAAAAAATAGTAAGAATACGTTCCTAGACATATTGAATTGACAGCCGTTTTGTTCGCAAGAACAGAACAAAAGAATAAGAGTAATAGAATCGGAAGATTTGAAAAAACCACTAGAACTGAGTCGAATAACAATAGCTTGAGCAATCAAGCAAACAATATACGATGAAGAGTTTGATCCTGGCTCAGGATGAACGCTAGCGGCAGGCTTAACACATGCAAGTCGAGGGGTATAGGTTTTCGGATCTAGAGACCGGCGCACGGGTGCGTAACGCGTATGCAATCTACCTTTCACAGAGGGATAGCCCAGAGAAATTTGGATTAATACCTCATAGTATAGCAGTTTCGCATGAAACCACTATTAAAGTCACAACGGTGAAAGATGAGCATGCGTCCCATTAGCTAGTTGGTAAGGTAACGGCTTACCAAGGCAACGATGGGTAGGGGTCCTGAGAGGGAGATCCCCCACACTGGTACTGAGACACGGACCAGACTCCTACGGGAGGCAGCAGTGAGGAATATTGGACAATGGGCGCAAGCCTGATCCAGCCATGCCGCGTGCAGGATGACGGTCCTATGGATTGTAAACTGCTTTTGTACAGGAAGAAACACTCCCTCGTGAGGGAGCTTGACGGTACTGTAAGAATAAGGATCGGCTAACTCCGTGCCAGCAGCCGCGGTAATACGGAGGATCCAAGCGTTATCCGGAATCATTGGGTTTAAAGGGTCCGTAGGCGGTTTAGTAAGTCAGTGGTGAAAGCCCATCGCTCAACGGTGGAACGGCCATTGATACTGCTAAACTTGAATTATTAGGAAGTAACTAGAATATGTAGTGTAGCGGTGAAATGCTTAGAGATTACATGGAATACCAATTGCGAAGGCAGGTTACTACTAATGGATTGACGCTGATGGACGAAAGCGTGGGTAGCGAACAGGATTAGATACCCTGGTAGTCCACGCCGTAAACGATGGATACTAGCTGTTGGAAGCAATTTCAGTGGCTAAGCGAAAGTGATAAGTATCCCACCTGGGGAGTACGTTCGCAAGAATGAAACTCAAAGGAATTGACGGGGGCCCGCACAAGCGGTGGAGCATGTGGTTTAATTCGATGATACGCGAGGAACCTTACCAAGGCTTAAATGTAGATTGACCGGTTTGGAAACAGACTTTTCGCAAGACAATTTACAAGGTGCTGCATGGTTGTCGTCAGCTCGTGCCGTGAGGTGTCAGGTTAAGTCCTATAACGAGCGCAACCCCTGTTGTTAGTTGCCAGCGAGTCATGTCGGGAACTCTAACAAGACTGCCAGTGCAAACTGTGAGGAAGGTGGGGATGACGTCAAATCATCACGGCCCTTACGCCTTGGGCTACACACGTGCTACAATGGCCGGTACAGAGAGCAGCCACTGGGCGACCAGGAGCGAATCTATAAAACCGGTCACAGTTCGGATCGGAGTCTGCAACTCGACTCCGTGAAGCTGGAATCGCTAGTAATCGGATATCAGCCATGATCCGGTGAATACGTTCCCGGGCCTTGTACACACCGCCCGTCAAGCCATGGAAGCTGGGGGTGCCTGAAGTCGGTGACCGCAAGGAGCTGCCTAGGGTAAAACTGGTAACTAGGGCTAAGTCGTAACAAGGTAGCCGTACCGGAAGGTGCGGCTGGAACACCTCCTTTCTAGAGCCTTAGTGTTAGTAGAGATACACGCTAGGGAAAGAAGACGAAAGTTCAAGTTGGAAACAAGTTCTAACATTTTATTACTCTTGCTGTTAATTTATAAAAAAAAGAGGGGAAAGAAAATAGAAGATGGAGCATAGATTAAGTCTATAATTTTAAATCTTTATTCTTTACTCAAAAAAAAAGAGTGTCTCGTAGCTCAGCTGGTTAGAGTACTACACTGATAATGTAGGGGTCGACAGTTCGAGTCTGTCCGAGACAACTAAAGAAAGTATTAAGTACTTAGTATTAAGTATTAAGACAAAAACGTTCATAGAAAAAGATTGAAAGGAAATTCTAGGGTTGAAAGATTACGAATTACAAATAATTCATAATTCATAATTCACAATTCATAATTAAATTGGGGGATTAGCTCAGCTGGCTAGAGCGCCTGCCTTGCACGCAGGAGGTCAACGGTTCGACTCCGTTATTCTCCAC
>NZ_VHLM01000056.1 GCF_009764685.1 Flavobacterium sp. I-STPP5a
TAGGACGCATTACACCAATAGAGAAATGGAACCAGGACAAGCATCTAATTTTAATGAAAAAATTAACCGCATAAATAATAATCGAAATTTAGAATAATACTCTTGTTTTATAGGGGTCAAAACACTAGATATTTTAAAAGCGCAGATATATGAAACTAAAAACTTTAATTTACATTATATTTCTATTCATCTTTTCAAATTGTTCTAATTCAGATGATACAAATTTAAACCCTTATAAAGGATTATGGCAAATAAGCAAAATTACACCAGAAATACCATCAGATCCAAATCAACCAGATTGCCGAATGATGAATGATCAAATTTTTTTTAATGATTTCAATAATTTGATATGGAGTTATCCAAAACCAGATGGAAATGGAAGCTATCAGCAACCTTGTCAATGGGGATTAACACATGAAATGTACGATTTTAAAGTGGTAAATGGATTATTGAAAATATATGAAGAAAATACAACAAAAGAAAAAAATTGGAAATTCGAATTGAATAATGGTTTTCTTAAAGTTACAAGAGGAGATGTGGTAACCATTTACAAAAAATCAAATCCTTAAAAAAAACATCACCCAACAGATAAGGTTTCGTTGCGGCTGCAAGCCGAACAATAAAACCTGTGTTGCATGAAACCGGTCACTGGCAATACTTAAGTTCGATGTTTATTTAAAATAATTAATCGTGGTTTTAAATTATTTGTAAGGATTTCTTGTTTTAAATTAATTATTGTATTTTTAGAAAAAAAAACAATGCTAAAATTATTACCAATTAATCATTCTGAAATATTAAAAATTTATAGAGTTACTTACTTAAAAAACACTTATATTTATAGTAAATACAAGGATATGGAAAGTATATTTCAGGGGGAGAATATTTTAGAGTTCATAAAGACATTCCCAGACGACCAAAGTTGCCGTGAATTT
>NZ_VHLM01000033.1 GCF_009764685.1 Flavobacterium sp. I-STPP5a
AAATTCACGGCAACTTTGGTCGTCTGGGAATGTCTTTATGAACTCTAAAATATTCTCCCCCTGAAATATACTTTCCATATCCTTGTATTTACTATAAATATAAGTGTTTTTTAAGTAAGTAACTCTATTAATGTTTTTATCAACACTAATATTCCTCTCAATCAAAAGAAAAAAATATTATTCCAAATTTCTGATATTGATGTTAGAAATAATCCTAAAAATTTAATTAACTATAACAGGAAACTCTCAGTCTATCATGTAAATAAGCAATTAGATAATCTTTCTAAAGCATTAGGGTATACAAAATTTAATAATGAAATTTATTTGGTAGGAATTGAGAAAGAAAATTTACTTAAAAATGTAATTGATCATTTTCAGAATTTAATAAGGGAAAATATAAAAAGATTTGACTTTGAGGATGTTATCACAAAATTACAAGGTTTTTATGAACGAATTATTTTCAATAGAGAACATAGTAAATTTCAATTGACTCCAAAAATCGAATGTTTTAAAAATCATTGTGATATTAAAAAAATTATTTCTGATGATTTTAAAAATAACACTCAAATTTCATTAAGTATAAGATGTTTAATAGAATATGTCATTAATAATCCACCAAATGGTGCTGAATATTTTGATAGCAATAAATTTGATGAAACTATTGCCTTAATGAATAATATAATTAATTGGGGGTTTTTATATGATGAACATATTTTTAAAATTGCGGATCATAATATCTCAATTCTAAAATCAGGTAGAATAGGTAGTATTTTAGCCCCTTAATAGTTCGGAGTGATATTTTAAATTTCAAATAGTACATTTGATATATGAAATACAAGAAATGGAGTTTAGAAGAAAAGCTAGAAATCCTATCCTTTTCAGAAGAATTAGGAG
>NZ_VHLM01000079.1 GCF_009764685.1 Flavobacterium sp. I-STPP5a
ACTCAAGAAAATTTAACACTATCAAAAGATACCGATGCAAAAATAGGTCATAAATCTGCCGAGAGTTCCTTCTTTGGCTATAAGACTCATTTGGCTATGACCGAAGAGCGCATCATTACTGCAGCTGTAGTTACATCTGGAGAAAAAGGTGATGGGCCAGAATTACCTAAACTTTTAGAGATTAGTCAAGAAAACGGAATTGATGTAGAGACCATTATTGGTGATGCGGCTTATTCTGGAAAAGAAAACCTTAAAATCACAAGTGAACAAAACATTAAAGTAGTAGCAAGACTAAATCCATCGATAACACAAGGATTTAGAAAAGACGAAGATAAATTTGATTACAATAAAGATGCCGATAGGTTTGTTTGTCCAGCAGGACATTTGGCAATACGAAAAGCACGTCAAGGAGCCAAAGATGTTGGGAAAAATCAAGTAGACACTTACTATTTTGATGTCGAAAAATGCAAGACTTGCCCTTTAAAAGAAGGCTGTTACAAAGATGGAGCCAAAACAAAAACGTATTCGGTATCCATAAAATCAGAATTACATCAAGACCAAATGGCTTTTCAAGAAACAGAATATTACAAAGAAAAAGCAAAACATCGATACAAGATAGAAGCCAAAAATAGCGAGTTAAAAAATGTACACGGTTATGATAGAGCGATATCATACGGTATTACCAATATGCAAATGCAAGGTGCAATAGCAATTTTTACAGTCAACTTAAAAAGAATACTCAAATTAATGTAGAAAATGTAATCTACACATGCATTTTGCCAAATGAACCTGTATAAGTCAAAAACCAACTCATATAACCTACAATAAAAAACAGTTGCAAAAAAAAAACGCTTATAACGGATGTTTGAAATCCTGTTACAAGCGTTTTTTATTATCTAAAAAAGGATGCTAATCAAAATAAGCGATGTTTTTCAGTGCCCTCTGAAAATCCTCCCGATTTTTTTTCGGGAGATTGTAACGGATAGCCCGACCTTGCTGTAACGATAGTGAAAGCAAGGTTGTGCTCTAGAGATTATTATTTTTTATCTACTACGGGTCTGTTTTCTCTATTTGCAAGTTCCCAAGCTATTGCAAATCCGTATTGAGCTCTTTTAGTAAGCGCATCGTATTCAATCTTGTCAGGACTATCTGTAGGTTGGTGGTAATCTGCATGTACTCCATTAAATAAGAAAACGGAAGGGATTCCAAATTTCGCAAAATTATAATGGTCAGAGCGCTCGTAAAAATGATTAGGATCTTTAGGGTCGTTGTATTTATAATCTAAATTTAGGTTTGTGTATTTTGTATTTGCGGCAGCGCAAATATTGTCTAAATCTGTCGAAAGTCGGTTTGCTCCTATAACATACACATAATTATTGCTGTCTGCGTGATCCTTATCTCTACGGCCAATCATGTCTATATTGATGTTGGCAATGGTATTTGCAATAGGGAAAAGCGGATTTTCGGAGTAGTATCTTGATCCATGCAAGCCGTGTTCTTCGCCTGTTACGTGTAAAAACATAATAGAGCGCTTAGGACCGTGGCCGTCTTTTTTTGCTTTTTGAAAGGCTTGAGCAATTTCAAGTAATGCTACCGTTCCAGAACCATCATCATCGGCACCATTGTAAATTTCTCCGTTTTTTGCGCCTACGTGATCGTAATGGGCTGATATGACCAAGACTTCATTTGGTTTCTCTGAACCTTCAATGTAGGCCCAAATGTTTTCAGAGTCTGGTAGGTTTTCATTGTATTGCGCGTTCAAGAAAGCAGCTGGAACTTTTTGATAATAATCAGTAGCGGCTGTGGGAAAGGGAATGCTGTTTTTTTTGTACTGATCAATTAGGTAGGTACCTGCTTTTTTTTGGCCTGCTGATCCTGTTTCACGTCCTTCCATTTCATCTGAAGCAACAATGTATAGGTGTGTTTTTAATTCATCAGCAGTTATTGTTTTCATGTATTTTGTGGGTTCAGTTGCAACGGTGCTGATTTTTTGTGAAGTACAGCTGGTCGTTAAGACGATGAGTAAACCTAATAAAGGAATTTTTTTCATGATTATTTAATGTAAATTGATAAATGTATAAAGAGCAAAAAGTGATAATATAATAGAGACTAGTATAAAATTAATAAAAAATAGCAGGCTGCATTTTATAAAGGAGATAAAGCGAGTTTCCCCATAAAAACGACGGTGCGCCGGATAGAAATAATAAAACATCCATCCAATACCAATAAAATTAATTACTATTTGTATAAAAGAAACGAGACTCGATTCTGAAAATGGAGTAAATGCTTTATTAATCAGAAACAGCAACAAAAAGAGTAATAACAAAAAGGAAAAGTAATGTAAGGTAAAAATACCATGATCAAAGTAATACCAGCGTTTCTTATTGTGGAATAGCCATAGGGAAAAAGCAAAAATAGGCATGAATACAAATAGGACTTTTGAGAAATTATGGATGAATGATTCTGTGAATTTTTTAAATAGGTCTCCTTTCGGGTTGTTGTCTATTACAATTTGGACTTTCCTGTTGGCCCAATAACTAAAATCGGATAATTTTTCGGACTCCGGTGCGTGTTTTTGTATCGAATCTAATTCCCGAACTGACTTATAGCTAAAGTATTCCTCGTCAGCAACATCAATATTGTTTTTAATGGAATCTTTTTCTTCTTTTGAAAAATCATTGGTATTCAAAATTTTTTCTGTCGCTTTTTTCGGTTTTTTAAAACTAAAGGTTATTGGATTTTTTGCTGGTTCCTTTTCATTGATTTTAACTACATCGGAGTCTACATTTGGGAATAGTGCTATTAGAAGAAACGTAATAAAACTGATGAAAATGTATAGCCTAACAGGGGCTAAATAAGACAATCGTTTTCCTGATAAATACTCTTTTGTTAAGGATGCCGGTTTAAACAATAGGTTTTTGATGGTTTTCCAAAAAGCGTTTTCATAATGTGTTAAATCCTCAAAAAAATGGATAAAAAGGTGATGAAACGTTTTTCGGGTATCAGTATTCTCTTGTCCACAATTAGGACAGAATTTATTTTCGACCACGTATCTGCAATTAAGGCAGGTTTTGTCCTTTCGGATTTTACTTTTAGACATAAAAAAACAATATAAATTTGGTTGTAGTTGTTGTGTTTTAGCCTATAAAACTAACAAAAAAACCGAACTTATACTGTTTTTTAAGCAGGTTATTCTATAAATTATTTCAATACGTCTTTTAAGAAAACGTTCATTCGCTCCCAAGAACGCTTATCTGCTTTCTCATTGTAGGCAGCTCCTTTTGAATTGTCATTACCAGCTTGTGGATCTGAAAAGGCGTGCACCGAATCAGCGTAATAAATCATTTCCCAATCTGCTTTTGCAGTTCTCATTTCTTGCTGAAAAGCAGCCACTTCAGCAACTGGAACATAAGGATCATCAGCACCATGCAATATAAGGACTCTTGTTTTGATAGGAGTACTGGTCCTAGAAGCATCGCGACCTAAGCCACCGTGAAACGAAACAACACCTTGAAATTTCATGCCAGCTCTAGCAGCTTCAAGAGCTCCAGTTCCTCCAAAACAGTACCCTATAACAACAATATTATCAGGATTTGCGCCTGCTGTTACTAATTGGTCTAGTGCTAACTGAATGCGTCTTTGATAATCGCCTACATTGTTTTTGTAAAAGCCAGCTTGTTTTCCTGCTTCTTCGGTGTTTTTAGGATAATTGCCTTCACCGTAAATATCAGCAACAAAGGCATAATACCCCATTTTTGATAATTTTTCAGCAGATTGTTTGGCATGGGTATCAATACCTTTCCAAGCAGGTAGGATTAAAACCCCTGGTTTTGTTTTTGTTGCTTTTTGAGGCGCAATCGCAAGGCCGTTTAATTTTTGAGTACCATCAGCATACGCTATGGGCTTTAATTGAGCCTGAGCGCCAGTGGAAGATAGTAGAACGCCAATAAGGACTAAAAAGATGTTTTTCATAGTAGAATTTATTAAGTTGTACAAATTTCTGATTTAATTATGCTAGTCTGCTTTATCTAATATCCTATTATCTTATGTCTGTATTTTAAAATCTTATAGTAGTTAATCCAAGGATTATTCCCCAGGATGATATGTTTTTTCAGCATGTTTCAATACGTCTTCTTTGTAAAACAAAACCTCTTTGAATTGTCCCTCTTGATATCTTTTGGCTTGATCAAAAAAATGTTTGGAGGTAGGATTGCCGCTATTTCCTCCTGCAAGTAATGATTTTGCTTTGATTTTTGTGCCAAATTCGACCGCACATACAAAACTATTGCCGTTGCTACCGTAACGTTTCTGGGTGTTTTTTTGATAACTACTTTTGAATGCCGGTAAGCTTCCCCAAACTGCAGGTCCGAAACCAATAGGCAAACTTTCTTGCTCATCATCATATTCTAATGCTATAGCGCCAGAGGTTCTTTGAAAACGATTGATCTGTCCCCAAGGGATTTCCCAAGAACCAAATTTAGTTTTTAATTCATTAAGAACCTTTTGTAATGGCGGTAGCAAATCATTTGGTTGTGCATTTTTCAAAAATTGAATAGTATTTTGCACCTGATCTAATTCGCCTTCGTTAGTATATACTTTTTGAATTATTGGTTCTAATTGATAAGCCCATTCTACGGCAAGTGTTGTTGCTACTGAATTTTCATGAGCATAATAATCCCAATTTTTCAAAACAGTTATGGGTGCAATGAGTTCATCATAAAGTGGTGTATTGGTTTTGATGTTCTTTTCAAAATTGGAAATCAATGCTGGAATCAAAAATTCGAATACGGTTAATTTAGTGTCATAACCATCTGCAATTACACGGTCTAAAGTATACTTATTTCCTTTGTTTAACAATCGTACTGCATTGAGTCCTCTAAAATTTTCACCATCAGGCGCCATGTAAGGTGGGTAATTGTCGGGATTAGGACTGTTTTTACCAGCAACAGTAAAAGGTGTAGAGTTGCAGTTTTGCAACCATCCGTTTTCAGGATTGTAAGAGTGTACAATTTCTGAAACCTCGTGCAGTCCTTTCCATTGCGTTGCGGCTGTTGTTCCATCTACAACTTTTGACCAATTCAATTTAGGATCTCTTATTGGGACAAAATTACCATGCCAGTAAGCTATATTTCCTTCTTTGTCGGCATAGACCGTATTGTTCGAAGTGTTGGCTTTTATATCCATTGCTTTTTTATAGTCAACAAAGTTTTTTGATTTAGTTCGAATCCAACTTTGTTCTAAACTTTTTACAGAGCGATTGAATGATTTCAAGCTGATCCATTTTCCGTCTCTTTTAGCCATGATTGGGCCGTGATTAGTGAAATAGGAGGTAAATGTTTTAGGAATTAATTTGCCGTTTTCAAGGTACTTGATGGTTATTTTTTTTTCGACAACGGGTAGGAGTTGGGTGTCGTATTCATAAAACAGTTTCTTATTTTTGGTCACGATATTTTCAGCATACAAATCGGCTACATCCACATTTGATGATGTGTGCATCCAACCGCAATTTTCATTAAACCCTTGGTAAATAAAAAATTGTCCCCACGTAACCGCACCATAGGCCTGCAAACCTTCGTTACTACTGATTTGTATTTCGGGTCTAAAGTAAAAGGTTGTATGGGGATTAATGTATAAAGTGGTATTTCCAGATGCTGTTTTTGAGGGTGCAATAGCAAAACCGTTGGATCCTGTTTGCACATTAATTTCACGTTCTACGTACGCGATCTTGTCACCTGCAGAGCCGTAAAAAGATTTAAGTTCACTTGTAGTAAGTCCTGCAGTGCTAATAGCTCCAATGCTCCCATCAGTCCAAAGTAAAGGAAACCACGGCTCAAAATGGGTTAATAAAGCCGGTTGTACTTCAGGGTGTTTGTATAGGTAGTAGTTGATCCCGTCTGCATAACTGTTCAGTAATTTTTGTAACCAAGGTGCCGCTTTTTTATAGTCAGCTTTTGCTTCATCAATGTCTATGAGTAATTTTATTTCTAGATCATTGTATAGAAATTCTTGTCCTTTTACTTCGGAAAGTCGCCCTAATTTTTCGATGTAATTCATCTCTACACGTTTAAAATCATCTTCGCATTGGGCATACAACATTCCAAAAACGGCATCGGCATCAGTCTTGCCATATACGTGCGCAATACCCCAATTGTCTCTAATGATAGTTACTTGTTGCGATTGCTTTTGGAGTCGTGCTAGTTCTGACGTAGTCATTTTTTGAGCAAAAAGAACACTTGAAGCAAAAAAGCATAGCGTAACTGTACTGAAAATATTGAAATACTTCATTTGTTTTTATTTTTAAAGACTTACATTTCGTTTGAATGCGCAACCCAATTCAATTATAGAATCTGTCTTGGCAATTCCAGGTATTGTATCGATTTTTTCATAGAGTACGCGTCGCATGTGCTCATGATCTTTTGCAATAATTTTAATGTATAATGTAAAAGAGCCAGTAATATAGTAGCATTCTGTAATTTCGGGAATTTTTTTAAGTTCTTCAATAATACGATCTGAATCTTGGTCCTTATTTAAGGTAATACCAGTAAAGGACCCCCAATCATACCCAATTTTCTTTTCATTAATGATAGGTTTTATCCCCGTTATGATTCCGTGATCAATCAGCCTATTAATGCGCTGATGTACCATTGTATTTGATATTTTCAAAGTAGTAGCAATGGCAGAATAAGCCATACGTCCGTCTTTTTCTAGTTCTTTAATAATATTGATATCAAACTCGTCTAATATATCCATGTTGTTAAAAATTATAATTGATGCAGTTGTATTGGTATAAAAGTACTTCTTTTTATTGACTTCAAAAAAAGCTTAAAATTGATTTCTAGTACTTCAAAAATGACTTATTTTTGGTCTAAATTAAATAAATATTTACAATTAGTAGCTTTTTTAAAGTCAAAAATTTTAATTTCGTTGGTAAATTAAAAAATAATGCTAGTTTTGTACTCTTAAAATGTAAATCCTTAACATCATGGCACATACAGAACAAAAACTTTCATCAAAATCTGAATCTTTAATTGCTAAAGAAAATCAATATGGAGCACACAATTACCATCCTTTACCAGTAGTTTTAGAAAGAGGCGAAGGCGTTCATGTTTGGGATGTTGATGGCAAACAATATTACGATTTTTTATCTGCTTATTCAGCGGTGAATCAAGGTCATTGTCATCCAAAAATTGTAGGAGCAATGGTCAAACAAGCTCAAACACTAACGTTGACTTCACGTGCTTTTCATAACGATCAATTAGGTCCTTTTGAAGAATATGTAACAAAGTATTTTGGTTTTGATAAAGTGTTACCCATGAATACTGGTGCCGAGGCGGTTGAAACAGCTGTAAAACTGTGTAGAAAATGGGCCTATGAAGTAAAAGGAATTCCAGAAAATCAAGCACAAATTATTGTTTGCGAAAATAATTTTCATGGTCGTACCACTACAATTGTATCGTTTTCTAATGATGAAAATGCACGTAAAAGCTTCGGACCTTTTACCGCTGGATTCATCAAAATTCCTTACGATGATGTTGATGCGTTAGAAGCTGTCTTGAAATCAACAACAACAATTGCTGGATTTCTTGTGGAGCCTATTCAAGGTGAGGCTGGAGTTTATGTTCCTAGTGAAGGGTATTTGGCAAAAGCCAAAGCATTATGTGCAGCACACAATGTATTGTTTATTGCTGATGAAGTACAAACTGGAATAGCACGTACAGGAAGATTATTAGCTACGTGCGGCAATTGTGATTGTAAAAAAGGTTGCGAAAATACGCCAGAAGTAAAACCAGATATATTGATTTTAGGAAAAGCAATTTCAGGTGGGGTTTATCCTGTTTCGGCAGTTTTGGCAAATGATGCCATTATGAACGTGATTCAACCAGGACAGCACGGGTCTACTTTTGGAGGAAATCCTATTGCTGCCGCGGTTGCTATTGCGGCGCTTGAAGTTGTAAAAGATGAAAATTTAGCGCAAAATGCGGCTTATCTTGGTGAAGTTTTAAGAAATGGACTAAATGAAATTGCTGCACGAAATCCTATTATTACCTTAGTGAGAGGAAAAGGACTGTTGAATGCTATTGTTGTAAATTGTGACGAGGAGTCTGATCTTGCCTGGGATATTTGCATGAAGTTTAGTGAATATGGTTTATTGGCTAAGCCAACACATGGAAATAAAATTCGTTTTGCACCACCATTAGTGATTACAGAAACACAAATTCACGAATGCTTAGCGATTATCGAACGAGCATTAAATGATTTTAGATAACATACAGATCCATGGGAAAAACAATAAAATTAATAAAGAACAGATCTGATATAGGTGCTGGAACGCGTGGGTCTGATTTAGGTATTGATGCTATAGAAATTGCTGCTATAAATCAAAACAGTGATTATTTCAACCGCTTTCTGTTTGAAGATGTTAAAACGCACAATGAAACTATATATGATAAAGACCGTAGCTCTAGTGCTAAGCGAATTGAACATGTTTTAGAACAGTGTATTAGAGTAAACAATGTGGTAAAAAAGAGTATTGAAGACAATTACTTTCCAATTGTTTTGTCAGGAGATCACTCGTCAGCTTTAGGAACATTAAGCGGAATAAAAGCGGCTTATCCAGAGCAAAATATAGGGGTTTTTTGGATTGATGCGCATGCGGATCTACATTCTCCTTATACATCACCTTCTGGAAATATTCACGGAATGCCTTTGTCAGCGGCACTTGGAGATGATAATTTGAGTTGTCAAAATAACGAAGTAACTCCCGAAACACATCAGGACTGGGAGGAAATGAAAAACATTGGTCATCAAGGGCCAAAAGTTTTACCTGAAAATCTAATCTATTTTGGCGTTCGTGATACTGAGGAAGAGGAGGACAAGCAAATCGAGAAATTAAAAATCAAGAATTATAAAGTTGACGAAGTCAGGTATCGAGGTTTGCAAACTTGCGTTACTGAGGCTTTAGCAAAAGTAGCTCATTGCGAGGTTTTGTATATTTCCTTTGACGTTGATTCTATGGATTGTGATATGATTTCTTATGGTACAGGTACGCCAGTTGCTAAAGGATTTGATCAGTACGAAATAATCGCAATCATAAATCAAATCATCCAAACTAAGAACGTGGTTTGCGTTGAATTTGTTGAGGTCAACCCTTTATTGGATACCAAAGGAAATAAAATGGCCGAAACTGCTTTTGAAGTTTTAGAAGCAATTACTCCAAATTTAATGAGCGTAAATCTATAGTTTAATAAAATAGATTTTAAAGTATCTATTTTAAAATAAGATGTTTATCGTTTTTTCTACATGATATAAAAGGCTTGATTTCAAATTGTATTGAAGTCAAGCCTTTCTTTTTAATTGTTATTTTCTAAATTATTTGACAAATTTAATTATTTCGAAAATAAAATTTCTAAATTATATGTGAGTACTCAATCGTAAATTACATTAATCTTTTCCTAGAGGTTACACTACGATTTTATTCTTGAAAAAACATAAAACAATTCAGTTGCAATTTGTAAACTACGTTCCTCATATTTTTCTTCTTGTTGTGGTGTTTGATCAAATGCTTTAGGATCTTTATAAGTAATCGGAATTCGTTTTTCAGCACCAGCAATAAAAGGACAGTCGCCATCTGCTTGGGAACAAGTCATAATGGCTGCAAATTCGCTTATTGGATTAAAGTCGGCATCATAAGTTTTAGAAAAACCAATGATTGGATGTTCATTTTCCCCATATTTTATCGCATAAATAGGATTGTTTCCATCTGCAATTTTTTTAACTTCAAAACCAGATTTTTCTAATGTCTTGGCAACCATCGGAAATAAAGCCGTTGCTTCAGTGCCACCAGAATAGCAATCTACATTTTGTATCTTAAAATGTGCCGCAGCAGTTTGCGCCCAAACCTGTGATAAATGGCTTCTTCTGGAATTATGAGTACAAATAAAATTTAGCCTAATTTCTTGGTGATTACTAACTTTTGTCTGAATATAATCAATAAGTGGCTGCAAAGCACTTTTTCGATCAGTCAAAATGTTTTCGAAATCAAAAGCACTTATTACTTTTTCTAGTTCTGGAAATAGGATGGTTTTAATGGGTTCCATTTTACAGTTTTAAATTTAGCAACAACCTCCGCCTGGAGAACAGCTATTAGTTTGACTTTGAATCTCAGATAATTTTACTTTTTGTTTGTTCTCAGGAATTCCACATTGATCTTGTGCTAAGCAAGCTGTTTGTTTGTTCAATAATGTAAAAGCAGTGCCGTTAAAACCCATATCGTATTTCCCTATAGTTTCAGCTTGATATTCTACTTCCACTTCATAATCTTGGATTCCAAGTACTTTTTCCGAAAGGGTGATGATATCTAAAAGTTTTTTGGGTTTTAAACGGTGATCAAAGTCATTGGCATCCCATAATTGAAAGTTAACAACGGTTTCATTTCGAAGTTTCCCGCCGCAGTCAATAAATTTCTTAGTAATCAAACCTACTTCGGTTACATGAAAATGTTCTGGAACATAAGTGCCGTTTGGTAATACAAAAGCAACATTTTCTAACGTGCTTAACTCATTTTTTACTTCTGATAATTTCATTTTTCTAATAATTAAATTAACAACATTGATTTTTCTTATTTTCTAAATAGGTATTGATCTGATCAAAAAAACTTTTGATAGGATTAAACCCCTCTTCATTGAGACAATAGCAAATCGCATTTCCTTCAATGTTACCTTTTATAAGACCAGCATTTTTGAGTTCTTTTAAATGTTGCGAAACCGTAGGTTGGGCCAGAGGGAGTTCATTTACAATGACACCACATATACAGCTATTCACTTTTAGAAGATGTTGGACAATAGCAATTCTCGCAGGATGTCCCAAGGCTTTCGCCAAAGTTGCAAATTCGTTTTGTTCGTCTGTAAAATGTTCCGACTTGGTAATACCCATGGTTATATATTTATATTGCAATATTACGATAATAATAAATACGAAACTTCAGAATCATTAGTTTTATTTCCAAATAGCCAATTTTATTGAGGGCGTTCCCCTTTTTGTAATCCCTTCCGCAGTAGCTTCAGGAATTGCAAAAGGGTCGGGCTTTTCGCTGCAAGTCCTCGGCTAGTTGAGTTTGAGACTCAACTAGCCTGTGGGCTTTCCGCTGCTATCCCTAACGCGGTTTATGAATGTAGAAGACGTTTTTCTTTGATCAGTATAAAAACTACCTATATATAATGTTCTAATCGTTACTATAGTAAAGGTAGTAGCTAAATATATTGGTGTATGATGTTAATGTTGTTACCCGTAGTAACGTGTAGTATCTATGTATAATGGTATATGATTTTATAATTGTTACTGTAGTAAATAGTAATGTCTATATATAATAGTATATGATGTTATAGTAGCAAAAAGAACACTACCTATATATATTAGAGTACAATGTTGTAATTGCAACACTAGAAAAACCAGTACACCTTATATATAGATTGGTATCAAATACCCTCCAAGGCATGATTTCACTATAAAACTATCTTAATTCAAAAGAACTTAAAAAAGTTTAAGTTTTAAGAGTCGTTTAATCAGTGCTTTAGTTTAAAAGTTAAGAAAAGATCAAAAAAAGGCGAATAAAAAGCTTGTAAAAGGGAATAAAGGTTGTAGTTTTGCACCCGCAATGACGCAGACGTTCTT
>NZ_VHLM01000004.1 GCF_009764685.1 Flavobacterium sp. I-STPP5a
TAACCACGACAAACACGAATGTTACGCCAATCACTACAGGAGCAATTTTAGTAGATGCAAACGGAAATGTAACCATTGCAGCGAATACCCCAACGGGAGCTTACACGGTTACCTATACCATCTGTGAATCAGATACGACCACAGGAGTTAATGTAAGCCCATCGAATTGTACTACAGCTACGCTAACGGTAAACGTAGTGGGTCAAATCATTGCCGCAAACGATACTTTAGGCACACCAGCAGCACCATTAGCTTCAGGTACTATAGCAGTAGCAGCAGGAAGTGTTTTAGGAAACGATACCTTAAATGGAGTTGCCGTAACCACGACAAACACGAATGTTACGCCAATCACTACAGGAGCAATTTTAGTAGATGCAAACGGAAATGTAACCATTGCAGCGAATACCCCAACGGGAGCTTACACGGTTACCTATACCATCTGTGAGTCAGATACGACCACAGGAGTTAATGTAAGCCCATCGAATTGTACTACAGCTACGGTAACCGTAAACGTAGTGGGTCAAATCATAGCAGGAAACGATACTTTAGGCACACCAGCAGCACCATTAGCTTCAGGGACTACACCAGTAGCAGCAGGAAGTGTATTAGGAAACGACACCTTAAATGGAGTTGCCGTAACCACAACAAACACGAATGTTACGCCAATCACTACAGGACCAATTTTAGTAGATGCAAATGGAAATGTAACTATTGCAGCGAATACCCCAACGGGACCTTACACGGTTACCTATACCATCTGTGAATCAGATACGACAACAGGAGTTAATGTAAGCCCATCGAATTGTACTACAGCTACGGTAACCGTAAACGTAGTGGGTCAAATCATTGCAGGAAACGATACCTTAGGAACACCAGCAGCACCATTAGCTTCGGGTACTACACCAGTAGCGGCAGGAAGTGTATTAGGAAACGACACCTTAAATGGAGTTGCCGTAACTACAACAAATACGAATGTTACGCCAATCACTACAGGACCAATTTTAGTAGATGCAAACGGAAATGTAACTATTGCAGCGAATACCCCAACGGGACCTTACACGGTTACTTATACCATCTGTGAGTCAGATACGACCACAGGAGTTAATGTAAGCCCATCGAATTGTACTACAGCTATTATAACGGTTGTAGTATACAACCCAATCGTAGCTAACGATGATACAATTCCATCTGCAGGAGGAAATGTTACAGCAAACGATACTTTAAATGGAGTACCGGTAACTACAGCTAATACTGATGTAACACCAGTAACAAATGGACCATTGAGTATTGATGCCGATGGAAATTTAACAGTAGCGCCAAATACACCAAATGGTACGTACACCATCACGTATGAAATTTGTGAAGCAGGAGCGGTACCAGTAAATTGTACCACAGCTACGGTTACTGTTAATTATGTAAATCCATTAATTGCTAGTAATGATACTTTTACTGGAGCAGGAGGGAATGTGTTAGGAAATGATAGTGTAAATGGAGCACCGGCAACCATGACAAATATTGTTGTGACACCAGTAAATAATGGTCCATTAAGTATAGATGCTTCTGGAAATGTAACATTGGCGCCAAATACACCAAGTGGTACCTACATTATCGTTTATGAAATTTGTCAAACAGGAATGACACCTGCAAACTGTACCACAGCTACAGTAACGGTTGTAGTAAACAATATCATTGTTGCCAATAACATTACATTTCCACCAACAGGCGGTAATGTAACATTAAATGATACTGTTAATGGCGTACCAGCCACACCATCTAATACCGATGTAACACCAGTAACAAGTGGTCCATTGAGTATAGATGCTAATGGAAACTTGACAGTAGCTCCTAACACACCATCAGGAACATACACAGTAGTATATGAAATCTGTGAAGTAGGAGCAACACCATCAAATTGTTCACGAGCTACTGCAACAGTAGTTGTAGCAAACCCAATTTTAGCCAATAACAATACATTCCCATCTACTGGAGGAAATGTAACAGGTAACGATACGTTAAACGGAGTACCGGTAACTACAGCTAATACTGATGTAACTCCAGTAACAAATGGACCATTGAGTATAGATACAAATGGTAATTTAACAGTAGCACCAAATACCCCAAGTGGCACATATACGATAACGTATCAAATCTGTGAAGTAGGTGCAACACCAGCAAATTGCACCACAGCTACCGCAACGGTGGTGGTAAACAATGTTATTGTAGCCAATAATGATACACTACCAGCCACGGGAGGAAATGTTCTAGCAAATGATACCATTAACGGAGTGCCGGTTACAGCTGCCAATACCGATGTGACGCCAGTAACAAGTGGTCCATTGAGTATAGATGCTAATGGAAACTTAACCGTAGCGCCAAATACAATAGCAGGAACGTATACCATTACGTATCAAGTATGTGAAACGGGCTCTAATCCGTTGAATTGTACCACAGCCACAGTTACAGTTGTTATTGCAGAAACGCCAATGATTGCCATTGTTAAAACAGCCGTATTCAATGACGAAAATGGAGATGGTTTTGCACAAGCAGGAGAGACCATTACCTACAGTTTTGCGGTAAGCAATACAGGAAACACGCCATTAAACAATGTAACGGTTACCGATGTTTTACCAGGTTTGATACTATCGGGTAATAGCATATCTTTATTGCCAGTAGGAGCGACAAACAATACAGCCTATCAAGGAGTGTATCGCTTGAAACAATCCGACATCAATTTAGGAAGCGTAACCAACCAAGCAACCGCAACAGGAGTTACCCCTCTAGGATTAGTAGTAAGTGATTTATCAGATGATTCTAGTGCTTTAAGTGATAGACCAACTGTACTTGCTATTCAAGGATGCGTGATCGAAGTGTTTAATGCAGTAGCACCAAATGGAAGCGGAGATAATAAGGTTTTCCGCATCAGAGGACTTGAGTGTTATAGTGACAACAAGGTAGAGATCTACAACCGTTGGGGAGTTTTAGTATTTGAAAGAACAGCCTACAACAATGACGATAGAGCCTTTAGAGGAGTTTCAGAAGGAAGAGTAACATTCAAAGAATCTGAAGAGTTACCAGAGGGAACGTATTATTACATCTTGAGGTATAAGGACAGCGCTGCCAACAGTTTCGAAAAAGCAGGATACCTATACATCAACAGATAATAAAAAAGTAAAGCTCATAAGTTTAAAAATGGAAGCAATATGAAGACAAAATTAGTAATATTCGTACTCTTACTTTCGGGTATAGTAAATGCCCAGCAAGATGCTCAGTTTACACAGTACATGTACAATTCTATCAATATAAATCCAGCCTATGCAGGTTCGCGTCAGTCCATGAACATTTTTGCCTTGCACCGTACCCAGTGGGTTGGGCTACAAGGTGCTCCTGTAACCAATACGGCCTCGATTAATACTCCAATCAAAGACACCAAACTAGGTCTAGGGGTATCTATAATAAATGATAGGATAGGGCCTTCAGATGAGAACAATCTATCTGTTGATTTCTCATACTATATCAATACTTCAGAAGCCTTTAAGCTCTCTTTTGGATTGAAAGCATCAGCAAATCTTTTGAATATCAATTTTGATGAATTGAATCAATACGATCCTAATGACTATAGTTTTGAAAATAATATAGACAACAAGTTTTCACCTAATATTGGAATAGGTCTTTATTTGTATTCTGATAAAAGCTATATCGGACTTTCCGTGCCAAATTTACTTGAGACAAAGCATTTTGATAAGTACGCAGGGGTAGGAGCTAGTTCTTACATAGCCAGGGAACGCGTAAACTTCTACTTAACAGCAGGTCACGTATTTGATTTAGATTATAATTTAAAGTTCAAACCCGCCATGATGACTAAGATGGTTCAAGGTGCACCATTACAAGTAGATTTATCAGCTAACTTTTTAATCAATGACAAGTTTACACTAGGGGCCGCCTACCGCTGGAGTGCTGCATTGAGTGGTATGGTAGGATTTCAGGTGTCTGATTCGTGGTTTATTGGGTATGGATACGATATGGAAACTACACGACTTGCGAATTACAATTCAGGATCACATGAAGTATTTCTTCGTTACGAAATATTCAAAACCTATAATAAAATTACATCACCTAGATTCTTTTAATTTAATATAACGTTATGAAATTAAGCGCCAAACATTTCGGATGCTGTGTGGTTTTTTTAGTATCAACAGTAATGGGGTATACACAAAAAAAAGGAGTGGCAACCGCAGATAAAAACTTCGATAATTATTCTTACGTTGATGCTATAGCTACTTATGAGAAGGTGGCAGAGAAAGGGTATAAAGACGAGAAAATGTTTCAAAAACTAGGAGACTCCTATTTTTTCATTGCCGATTTGATCAAGGCAGAGAAATGGTATTCTGCACTTTTTGAGATGAACGCCACTCAAGAGCCAGAGTACTATTACAGGTATTCCCAATCATTAAAAGCCGTAGGGAATTATGCTAAGGCCGATAAGATGTTAGAGCAATTCATAGCAAAATCAGCCGCAGACCAGCGTGGAAAACTCTTTGCTAGTCAGCGTGATTACTTAAAAGACATCAAGGAAAATTCAGGAAAATATGAAATATTTGATGCCGGAATCAACTCCCCGTACTCAGATTATGGAAGCGCTTACTACAACAACACCTTACTTTTTGCTTCGGCGCGCGATACAGGCGGAGTAGCTAAAAAAGTGTTCAAGTGGAACAATGAATCTTTCACTAACTTGTACAGCTCCCAGATAAGTACAGATGGTAGTGTGGGTAAACCAGAGGTGTTTAATAAAAACATCAACAGTAGGTTTCATGAGTCTACACCTGTTTTTACCAAAGATGGTCAAACCATGTATTTCACGCGTAATAATTACCTCAACGGGAAAAAGCAAAAAGACAGCAGACGAGTTATATTATTAAAACTCTACAAAGCCACAAACCAAGACGGAAAATGGGTCAATGTACAAGAGCTACCTTTTAACAGTAATGAGTACAGTGTAGCGCATCCAGCTTTGAGTGTAGACGAGAAAACCTTGTATTTTGCATCAGACATGCCAGGTACCAAGGGCTTATCAGATCTTTTTAAAGTAAGCATCAATGCTAATGGCGCCTACGGGACACCAGAGAACTTAGGATTACCTATCAACACAGAGTCAAGAGAAACCTTTCCGTATATCTCAGCAGACAATAAAATGTACTTTGCTAGTGATGGCCATCCAGGACTAGGCGGGTTAGATGTGTTTGTGATGGATTTGTCCTCAAAAACTCCCGGTAGTACTATAAAAAACTTAGGAACACCTATAAACAGTACCCAAGATGATTTTTCATTTGTGATTGATGCAGAGGATAAAAAAGGATTTGTAACCTCTAATAGAGCGGGTGGATTAGGATCTGATGACATTTATAGATTCAATAAATTTCCTGTTCCTGTTTGTAAGCAAGCACTTCAAGGAGTAATTAAGGATCAAGATACAGGTTTAGTTTTGGCCAATGCCAAGGTAAGTTTGTTTGACGCGAATTTTAATTTGATTAAAGAAATCACCACGCCATTATCAGGGGCCTACAGCTTTGAGGTAGAATGTGAGAAAACGTATTACTTACGTGGAGAAAAACAAGATTACGAAACCAAAGAGAACAAGATTGTAATAGCAAAAGTATCTGGAGCAACACAAGGTCCATTGGCCCTAGAGCCAAGAAAAAAAGCTATTGAAGTAGGTACAGACTTAGCTAAGACCTTGGATATTCCAATACTTTATTTTGATTTAGACAAGTCATTTATTCGAAAAGATGCGGCATTTGAGCTTGAAAAAGTATTAGCAGTGATGCAACAATATCCAAAGATGACCATCGATATTAGATCCCACACCGATTGCAGACAAACCGCAGCATACAACCAAGCACTATCTGATAGAAGAGCTAAATCAACGAAAGCCTGGTTGATCAAAAACGGAATAGCTGCAAATAGATTAACCGCCAAAGGATACGGAGAATCACAACTTGTAAACGATTGTGGATGTGAGCCAACGAACAAATCAAACTGTACAGAGGCACAACACCAAGCCAATAGAAGAAGTGAGTTTATTATTGTATCTATGCAATAATTCTTTTTAAAACAATAAAAATCAAAAAAGGCTATCCAAGTTATATATGGATAGCCTTTTTTGTTGGTTATGCAGTATTAGATAAATGAATGATAGAGTAGGAGTCTATTCTATAATATTAGTAGTTTCTCTCGAATTTTATAGCGTATGTGTTTTACTGTAATTCACCATTAAATTCACAAACTTACTATAGCTTTCCATGCCGTCTTTTTGTTGATTGATCTTCAAGAATTGGTCATAGAAAGCATGAAAACCTTTGTCAATAAAGGTGTCGTATTGCTTCCAGAACTCTTCGCTTTCTTTGTAGTTTTTTAAAACACCGGGATGTATGGTTTTTATTAATTGTTTGTAGATACCTTCATTACGTGCTTGCCAATTTCCTAGACAATAGCGTAAAGCCATACTGTAGCCAGAATATTGGATGTACTTGTCTTCATTTTCAACACAAGCTAGGAATCCAATGAAATTACATTCACTTTCACTAGCATAACCCATTTGGTGTGCCATTTCGTGATTTACAGTCATAGGAAAACCATAAAGCGGTACGAGATCATTTACCTGAGCCTCATTTGTAAAAGGATTTAAATAACCTCCAAATCCCATGTAGGTCAAGGGTAGACTAAATAATGATTTTTTGGTGCTAAGTGTGTTGAATTTAAAAAAAGAATGCTTTTTTGCAATGGCATTATAACCGTTCAAGCTCTTTTTAAAAATTTGTTCTTGTGTGTACGGAATGGAAACTTTTAAACCTTTATTAGTGGTTATGGCATATTGAAGGGTATTAGTTTTTGAAATAATCATTTTTGTAAAAACAAGTAAATCGGTATCCGTGTATTCTTTTTTAATTTTCATTTTTTCAAAAAGCGGTTCACGGTAGTAGTTGAGTGCCCAGAGCACATGAAACAAAAAGTAAAGTACAGATGTAAAACTCAGGATTCTTAAAAGTGTATTTTTCCACTGGGATCTATAAGTTTTTCGGTTGTTCCAAAACCATCTCAAAACGCAAAGAATCAAAATAAAATAAAGACAATCACCAATTGAAAAAGGAATCCTTCCTAAAATTGTGCGCAAGAACTGAGATAATACAGGATACATGCCATTGCTGTACCAACGCTCTATTTGTTCAGGATAGAAAGGGGCAATTTGGAGCAATATAATTTGGATGAGGAAAAAACTCGGGAGAAAATATTTTGTTTTCAAGATAAAAAATTTGAGTTGTAAATATAATTACAATATTAATTAGTGCCTATTGGAATTTAAACTTTGTAACTTTGTATTGTAAAATTAAAACATCAATTACCAATATGAGTCAAGAAATAAGAAATCTAGAGCCAAAAGCACTTTGGAATAAGTTTGCGGATTTAAATGCAGTGCCAAGGCCTTCTAAAAAAGAGGATCGTGTGATTGCTTTCATGAAAAATTTTGGCGAAAGCCTGGGACTTGAAACTTTTGAAGATGAAATTCGAAATGTAATCATAAGAAAACCGGCTACTCCAGGGATGGAAAACCGTAAAGCAATTGTGCTTCAAGGACATTTAGATATGGTGCATCAAAAAAATGGAGAAACTGTTTTTGATTTTGATACACAAGGAATAGACATGTATGTTGATGGTGACTGGGTTCGTGCTCAAGGTACTACTTTAGGTGCTGACAACGGTTTGGGAGTTGCTGCTATCATGGCTGTTTTAGAAAGTAAAGATATTCCTCATCCAGCTATTGAGGCCTTGTTTACTATAGATGAAGAAACAGGAATGACTGGAGCTCTTAACCTAAAAGGTGGTGTTTTACAGGGACAAATCTTACTGAATTTAGATACTGAAGAAGATGATGAAATTGATATTGGTTGTGCTGGTGGAATAGATGTTACAGCTACTGCAGAATATGATGAAGAGGAAACTCCTGAAGGTTCTGTGGGGTATACCATTACCGTGAAAGGCTTGCAAGGAGGACATTCTGGTATGGATATTCATAAAGGTTTGGGCAATGCCAATAAAATAATGAACCGTTTATTGTTTGATGGTTTTGATAATTTTGGGTTGCAAATCTCCGAAATAAAAGGAGGAAGTTTACGCAATGCAATTCCAAGAGAAAGTGTAGCGAAAGTAATCATTGCCGAGGTGTATGACGAAGCGTTTGTGTTTGACATGCAGCAAATTGTAAACGAAATAAAAACCGAACTAAAAACTACAGAGCCTAATCTAGAAGTTGTTTTTGAAAAATTAGAAACAACACCTGCTAAGGTTATGCCTTCAATTGCTCAGTTTTATTTTGTGAGAGCTATGTATACTGCTCATAATGGAGTGTACAGCATGAGTGCTGATTTTGAAAATCTAGTTGAAACGTCAAATAATATAGCAAAGGTAGTTTTAGGTGATGGGCAACTTTCGGTTCAATGTTTAACACGATCTTCTGTAGAGACTTCAAAATTTGATTTGGCAAATGGGTTGCGTTCTGCATTTGAATTAATGGGTTGTGAAGTTGAATTTTCAGGTTCTTATCCTGGATGGACTCCAAATTCTAAATCGGAAATTTTAGATGTTTTAGTTCCTCTTTATGAAAAGCAAAACGGTGAAAAACCAAGAGTGGTTGCCTGTCATGCAGGACTTGAATGCGGTATTTTAGGAACAAATTATCCTGAGATGGATATGATTTCTTTTGGTCCAACAATTCATGGTGCACATTCACCTGATGAGAGAGCTAGTATTTCATCATCACAAAAATTCTGGAAATTTTTTGTAGAAATTTTAGCAAATATTCCAGTTAAATAATCTTAGTAATCAGGAACAGTCTCAGTATTCAGTTTCAAAGAACTGCAAACTGAGACTGTAAACTGAGTATTAATCTCTTTTAGGAGCATTTTTCTTTTCTCTTTTTTCTTCTTTCTTTTCTTTAGCGGTTTTTAAAGGCTCTTTTTTCGCAGTCTTTTTCGCATCCTGACTTTTTGCCATGATAATATATTTAGTGGTTAATGTTCAATTTAGTAAATGTATGTATTATTTTGATTTATTACCTATTTAATTAAAAAATCCCCAATTTTTTTGAATTGAGGATTGATTGTTTTTACCTAAGAAATGTTGAAATTTATTTTTTCTTCAAGATCTTATATTCTTCATAACAGCCACTAATAGCATCCATTATTTGTAGATCATTAGCCGTTTTAATAAAGGAGTCCGAGTAATTACAACGTTGTAAAATTTCAGGAATTTCATCTTTGTCAATGCCTAAAAGTACAGCAATAGTTTCTCTATCATATTTTGATTCTAATAATTTTCGTACCGTGTCATCCTTTTTCATTTCTTTTAACTTCTTCAGCTCTTTTGGATTTTTACCAAAAAAATTATAGAGCATATCAGCTGGATTGAATATGGAACCCAAAACTTTTCCAAAAGCATTTGGAGAGTACTGACCAGCTTCATAACCTTGGGTAAGACCAGAAATGCTATAACGGTAATTTTCTTTTACGGGAATTATTTTGGTATCTACCTCAAGATACCCCGTCAAATTAAAAGGTCTTATGATAACCTCTTCTAGCGCAATGGCTTTCTCTGTAAGTTGAATTTTTGTACTTCGGTTTTTGATCCAGTCATTTGTGACGCGCACACGCAAAGATTGGAAACCTAAACTCGTTATGTGCAATGTATCATTAACTTGAACATCAATCTCAAAATGTCCGCTTTCATCAGTTGTGGCACCACGCACTTTGTTGATGTTGATGATATTTACACTTGATAAAGGTTGTTTAGTTGTATTGCTAAGAATAATTCCATCTACTTTTTGAGAAGGTTCTTTGACTTGAGCTTGAGCTGTAATTGAGAATACAGTAAATAAAAAAACTACAAAATATTTCATACTTTAATTTAAGACTTTAAAAGTAATAAATCAAGATTAAATATTTTGTAGTTCCAGTATAATTATAAGAATATTAACTAAACTTTAGTCTCTTCTTGGTCTTCTTGGTCTTGGTGCATCACCAAAGCTTTCAGAACGTCTAGGTACTCTATCAGATGATCCTTCAGTTCTAGGTCGATCAGATGAAAAACCACCTTCTCTTCTTGGAGCTGCTCCTCTGTCACTTCTAAATCCACCTTCTCTTGGTGCTGAACTTCTATCGCTTCTAAATCCGCCAGAACCTTCTCTTCTTGGAGCAAAACTTCCTTCTCTTCTAGGAGCTGAACTTCTTCCGCCGCCAAAACCTCCACCAGAACTTCTTCCGTTGTGGTCACGTCTTCCGCCACCGTCATTTTTAGAAATCTCAACATTGATTCTACGTCCTTCTAATTGAACGTTATTCAATATTTCCATTACTTTATCAGTATGCTCAGGATCAGTATTAAAGAAAGAGAATCCTTCTTTTACGTCTACTTTGAAAACGTCATCACGACCTAAGTCTAATGTCTCTTTCAAGTAATCTTTAAGTGACATCCAATCAAAGTTGTCTCTAGAACCAATGTTTACAAAATAACGAGTTGCTCCGCCATTATTGTTTTCTCTTGGAGCACCATCTCTATCATCACTTCTTTCGCGTCTTTCACCTGATTGAGTTGAAATATCTCTGTTTTTCTTGTAGTAATTGATAAAACGGTTGAATTCTACCGATACCATTTTCTTGATTAACTCTTCTTTTGTTAAGCCTTCAAGTACACTATTAATTGCAGGAAGGTAAGTATCAATTTCGTGATCAACCTCAGTATCTTTAATTTTGTTAGCTAGGTGTAGTAATTGAATCTCGCAAATTTCTATTCCAGATGGAATTGATTTTTCTGCAAATTTTTGCTTGATGATTCTTTCAATAGATGAAATTTTACGCAATTCGCTTTTAGTAACAATTACAATCGATGTTCCTAAACGACCTGCACGACCAGTACGACCAGAACGGTGGTTGTATGTTTCAATTTCGTCAGGTAATTGGTAGTTTACTACGTGAGTAATGTTGTCTACGTCAATACCACGAGCAGCTACATCAGTAGCAACCAGCATTTGTATTTGACGACCACGGAAAGATTTCATAACTCCATCACGTTGTGCTTGTGATAAATCACCGTGTAATGCAGCAGCACTGTATCCGTCTTCAATTAATTTTTCGGCTACAGCTTGTGTATCTCTTTTGGTACGACAAAAAACTACAGAGAAAATATCTGGGTTAGAATCTGCCAAACGTTTCAAAGCTTCGTAACGGTCACGTGCATTTACAAGGTAAAATTCGTGAGAAACGGTAGCAGAACCTGAGTTTTTAGCTCCAACAGTAATTTCAATAGGATCAGTCATGAATTGTTTTCCAATACGAGCTACTTCAGCAGGCATTGTTGCAGAAAACAACCATGTGTTTTTATCGTCTGGTGTAGTTGAAAGGATGTTTACGATATCTTCGTAGAAACCCATGTTCAACATTTCGTCAGCTTCGTCAAGAATACAATAGTTAATTCCAGTAATGTTTACTAGACCTCTATTAATCATATCTTGCATTCTTCCTGGAGTTGCTACAATAATTTGTGCCCCTCTCTTTATGTCTCTTGCTTGTTCTGTGATGCTAGCTCCTCCGTAAACGGCTACCACATTAATACCTTTTTCGTATTTAGAGTAGTTTTTAAGTTCGTTGGTAATCTGCAAACACAACTCGCGTGTTGGAGATAAAATTAATGCTTGTGTGTTTCTGTTGTTAGCATCAATTTTTTGGATAACTGGAAAACCAAAAGCTGCCGTTTTCCCTGTCCCTGTCTGAGCCAACGCCACCATATCTGTATCTTTTTCCAATAATAGGGGAATCGCTTTCTCCTGTACTTCGCTCGGATTTTCAAATCCTAGATCTAAAACCGCCTTCAGTAACGATTCACTCAATCCTAATTGTTCAAATTTATTCATATGTATTTTTAAAATAGGGTGCAAAATTACTCTAAATTATTCATATAAACTAATGCTATTTCAAGATTTAATGATTTATTATAATTTGATTATCAGAAAGTTATGATTATATGTTTAATTTGGGGTTGTTTTTGATACAAAAATTATAGCTTAGCAACTATATTTTTTAAGTAAAATTTCATTGTTTTTGCTTAACTTTTTTTGTTGAGATGCGCTAGTAGTTGTTTTGTTGCCTTACCTCGATGGCTTATTTCATTTTTTAGTTCTAAAGGTAGTTGAGCAAAAGTTTCGATATATCCCTCTGGTTGGAATATGGGATCGTAACCAAATCCTTGATTACCAATTTTTTCTAGCGTAATTTCTCCTTTGGCAATGCCAGTAAATAAATGTTGTTCACCGTTTATATTTAAAGCAATTACGGTTTTAAATTGTGCGGCTCTAGTTTGTTTATCTGCTAAATTTTTTAGCAATAGATCCATATTGTCTTCAGGATTACGCTGTTCACCGGCATATCTGGCGCTGTACACTCCGGGCGCTCCATCAAGCGCTAGTACCTCAAGACCTGTATCATCTGCGAAACAGTCGTAGCCGTATTTTTGAGTTACATAGTTTGCTTTTAAAATAGCATTTCCTTCTATTGTAAGTGCTGTTTCTGGAATTTCTTCATGGCAACCTATAGTTTCAAGGCTCAATATCGATACGCTATCTGGAAGCATGCTTTGAAGTTCTATGATCTTATTTTTGTTATTGGATGCAAAAACTATTTTCATGATTTTAGTTGAGAATTTTAAATATACTTTTTTAATTAGAAACTCGATTTAAATTTTCTGGGAAATACAAATCAGATAATTCGGTACAGATAAGTATTCTGGCAAATATCTTATTTTCCTAGCTATTTTTGATGCTTTGTGTATATTTCAAAGAAAATAGAACTTTGATATTATTTAGGTTTTAAGTTTAATATTTTTTTTATTTTTATGATTTGATTGTATATTGTTTAAATAAGTTAGGAATTTGTTGTACCCGCATTTGAAGATGCGGTTTTTAATTTCAACTAAATCGCAATCTTACATAAACGTGTTTGATTCCTTTTTTATCTGAGTCGCGCTCATCTATTTCAAGAATATCTGTTAAGGATTTCAACATCGGAGTTAGTTTTGAAAAACCATAATTCCTTGGATCAAACTCGGGTTTCTTTTTTACAATTAAATTTCCAACATCACCTAGAAACGCCCATCCGCTATCATCACCAATATCTTCAATGGTAGATTCAATTAATTCTATAGTTTGCAGGTCTACTTTATTTAAGCTTTTAGGAGATGGTTTTTTAGGATCAGTTGCTGTTCTTTTTGGTTCTTTCTTTTTGATTGCTCCGTCCAAGACTTCAATGTATACAAATCGGTCACAGGCTACAATAAATGAATTAGGTGTTTTTTGTTCGCCAATTCCTATGACCTTCATTCCGGATTCTCGCAATCGAATGGCAAGTCTTGTAAAATCAGAGTCGCTGGATACAATACAAAAGCCATCTACTTTATCAGAATAGAGTAAATCCATGGCATCAATAATCATGGCTGAATCTGAGGAATTTTTGCCTACCGTATAACTGTATTGTTGTATAGGAGTAATGGCATGTTCTAATAATACACTTTTCCAACCGCTAGCATTTGGTTTTGTCCAATCGGCATAGATGCGTTTTGTAGTAGGCGTGCCAAACTTAGCAATCTCTTCCATCATTCCTTTTACATTACTGTAGGGAACGTTGTCAGCATCAATAAGTACTGCTAGTTTTAATTCCTTTGTATTGTTAGACATAAATTTAAATTTATTTTAGTAAGTCAAATATACAAAGTTTATTGTGTTATGGTTGGAATGTTTAGTATTTGATTTGTTCAAAAATGCACTATAAAAAGGGATTCTTAGAATTTTAGTATCATTATGTTTGAATTTTGGCGTTTGAAATATCTTAATTTACGTAGGATTAGATTGCTTGAAAAATAAATTTACTTTCAAGTCCTTTATAAAATTTAAATAATTATTTTTGCAACTTCTTAAAATTAAAATTATTACTTTACATATTATGGTAAAAGATTTATTCGAAAGAATTCAAAACAATAAAGGTCCTTTAGGGAAATGGGCTTCACAAGCTGAAGGGTATTTTGTTTTTCCAAAATTAGAAGGTGAGTTGGGACCAAGAATGCAGTTTGGAGGTAAAAATATTTTGAATTGGAGTTTGAATGACTATTTAGGTCTAGCCAATCATCCTGAAGTTCGTCAGGCTGATACAGATGCCGCTGCACAGTATGGAGCAGCATATCCTATGGGAGCTAGAATGATGAGTGGTCACACTAAATATCATGAGCAGTTAGAGAATGAGTTAGCCTCTTTTGTTATGAAAGAATCAGCTTACTTGTTGAATTTTGGATACCAAGGAATTATGTCCACTATTGATGCATTAGTAACGCGTAATGACATAATTGTATATGACGTAGATGCACATGCATGTATTATAGATGGAGTACGTTTGCACAGTGGAAAAAGATATACTTACAAGCACAATGATCTTGAAAGTATGGAGAAAAACCTGCAACGTGCTACAAAAATGGCTACTGAAACAGGTGGTGGGATTTTGTTTATTACCGAAGGTGTTTTTGGTATGCGAGGACAACAAGGTAAATTGAAAGAAATTGTTGCTTTAAAAGAAAAGTACAATTTCCGTTTGCTAGTTGATGATGCACACGGTTTTGGAACCTTAGGTAAAACAGGAGCTGGAGCAGGTGAGGAGCAAGGTTGTCAAGATGGTATTGATGTATACTTCTCTACATTTGCAAAATCTATGGCTAATATTGGTGCTTTTGTGGCAGCTGATAAAGACGTTATTGATTATTTAAAATACAATTTACGTTCTCAAATGTTTGCCAAAGCATTGCCAATGATTCAAACTATTGGTTCTTTAAAAAGATTGGAATTGTTGCGTAACAACCCAGGATTGAAAGATAAACTTTGGGAAAACGTAAACGCATTACAAAACGGATTAAAAGAGAGAAACTTTAACATTGGTGATACTAATACTTGTGTTACTCCAGTTTATCTTGAAGGAAGTGTGCCAGAAGCAATGGTGATGGTAAATGACCTAAGAGAAAATTATGGTATCTTTTTAAGTATTGTAATCTATCCTGTAATTCCAAAAGGAATTATTTTATTGCGTATGATACCTACAACTACACATACTATTGATGATGTTAATGAAACATTGACAGCATTTGAAGCTATTCGTGAAAAACTAGAAAATGGTACTTATAAAGAGATTGCAAGTAGAACTACTGTTGATTTAGACGCTTAAAATCTTATTCTAAAATTATAAAAACCATCTGTTACTAGACTGCACCCAAAAGTTTAGACAAATTTATAATTAATTTTGATAATAATGAGCCCGATATTGTGTCGGGCTCATTCCCTTTAAATTCAGTTTTATTCTTTCATTATTGTAATATTTGATATACTCTTTAATTTCGTTTTTCAAATGATTGATGTCTTTGAATTTCATAATATAAAACAGTTCTGATTTTAATATTCCAAAGAAGTTTTCAATAATTGCATTATCTAAACAGTTCCCTTTTCGAGACATACTTTGTATTAATCCTTTTTCTTTCAAAAGCATTTGATATTGTTTCATTTGATACTGCCAGCCTTGGTCTGAGTGCAATATTAGATTAGAATTATTAGGTATACATTTAAAAGACTTTTTAAGCATATTGCTTATTTGATTAAAATTGGGTCTTTCCGATAATTCATAACTTATTATTTCTCCGTTAAATAAATCAATAATAGGCGAGAGATACAATTTATTGCCTGAGACATTAAACTCCGTTATATCGGTTGCCCACTTTTGGTTGGGTGCTGTTGCCTTAAAATTTCGCTGTAATATATTAGGAGCTATCTTCCCTTGTTCTCCCTTATATGATTTATATTTTTTTAATCGTATTAAACTTTTTAATCCTAGAACCTTCATTAATCGCAATACCGTTTTGTGATTAATTACAATTCCTTTTTGTTTGATTGCCAAAGTAATACGGCGATATCCCAATCGACCTTTATGGTAGTTGTAAATCTGCTTAATCAATTCTTTAATGTCTTTGTATTTGTCGATTAATTGACTTCTTTTTTCATGGTAATAATAACTACTTCTAACCATTTTCATACAATTGAGAAGAACCTCTAAATCATATTTATGCCTTAATTCCATTATGGTTTGAGCCTTTTGTTTTGATTGGCTTGTTCGGCTTGAATTAAGGCATTGAACTTTTTTAAAATTTCGTTCTCTGCTCGCAAATATTCTAGTTCCTTTAAAAGTTCTTCTTCTCTGGTTAATGGTTTGTCTGTTTTTCGTTGTTTTCTCTTAAAATTCATAGATGCTGGTCTTCCTTTGGATTTAGGTTGTAAACCTACCGAACCTTCTTTTGCATATTCCCTTTGCCAACGTCTTATTATCGAACTTGTGGGAATATTAAATGTTAAACAGGCTTGATTCAAAGATAATGACTTACTTTCAATACTATGTAGAACTTTTAACTTAAAACGTATACTATAACTTGCGTTTTTTTGGACAGGCAAAAGACCTTCGTTTCCAAATTTAAGATGCCACCTAATCCAATCTTTAAGGCTAGTTATGCTTACATCATTCTCTTTAGCGATGACACTTAGTGATTGACGATTTTTTAAAACTTCATTTACACAGCGAAGTTTAAATTCATAATTGTAACTGACTTTTCTTTCCATAAAAATACCCCCAGATAATGTCTAATTATTTGGGGGCAGTTCATACTTTTAAACAGATGGTTTTTTTATGGGTTAATGTTTACAATTCAGCTCTAAAAGTACAACGCTTTTTGTGTACTTGAGGGTCAAAATGTTTCCACAGATTTTGAATGGCAACATTATCTGCAAGTTCAGGAGTTCTAAAACAGTTTAGAATCCCTTTTTCTTTAAAAGTCTCATAACATTCCTTGAATAAAATTGCGGTTACAGCTTTGTTTTGGTATTCGGGTAGTACACCAATAAGGTAAAAAATCACATTTTTACTTTGTTTTCTAGCCTTGAGCATGTGCAAGAACCCAAACGGAAACAACTTCCCTTTGGATTTTTGTAAAGCCTCAGCAAAATCAGGCATTACGATACTAAAAGCGACAATGTTATGATCTTTGTCTTCTACAAACTTTATAAATTCAGGATTGATGAAGCTAATGTATTTTTTCTTGAAATACTCTTTTTGTGTATCAGAAATAGCTACAAAAGAGGATAGGGAAGCGTAGGATTTATTGAATAAATCAAACATTTTATCCACGTGCGGCATTACCTCTTTTGTGGTTTTAAAGTTCAACGGACTCAATTGATATCTTTTTTTAACCAAATCATTTGCCTTTTCAAAAAACTCAAGTTTTACATTTTCAAAAGGGAATTTACTTTCTAAATATTCTTTCTCAACTTTAAAGCCTAGTTCTCTAAAATGGTTTGCGTAATAAGGATGGTTGTACCACGTGATCATGGTGCTAATTTCATTAAAACCCTCAGTCATAACCCCAACTTTGTCAAGATTTGAAAATCCCATAGGTCCCTCTGCATGATCTAGATTGTTTTTTTTGCCTAGTTCGTAAACTTTTTCTAACAGAGCTTTTGTCACCTCAATGTCATCAATTACATCAAACCAGCCAAAACGAACTTTTAATTTCTGTTGGTTTTTTACTTCGCTCCAATTTATGATTGCTGTAATTCGGCCAACGATTTCATTGTTTTTTTTGGCAACATAAAAATAGGCTTCCGCATTTTCAAAAGCTGGATTCTTTGTTTTGTCAAATGTTTCGAGCTCATCCGCAATAAGCGGTGGAACCCAGTAAGGATTGTTTTTGTAAAGGGAAAAAGGAAATTTAATAAACGCTGTTAATTCTTTTTTTGATACGGCTTCGTGTATTGTAATCATGTTGTGTTTTAGAATGTTTTTATTATCCTTTTTTAATTTTTTTGGCTACTTTCTTAGCTTTAGCGTCTTTTTTATCAGGTTTTACATCAATGCGAACTTCTTTGTATTTGCCATCATATCGCCATGCAAAACCGATTCCGCCAAATAAAGCCGAAGGAGTCTCTTTTAAACTAGTACCTATTGATGCGTCTACTTGCATATTTTTGTTGAGTAAATAAGCTGCTCCACCTCTCACAATGGCATCTGCATATAAGTCGCTTTTTATGCCTTGATTTTCTACAAAACCAGACCATTTGTTGTTAAAACCACGTGTAAGTGTAACGGCATAACCATAGCTAGGGAAATCTGTACCAATATAATCTGCTGTGAAATTTGAAACTAAAACCCATCTGCCGTCACCCAGATTGTTTTGAGTAATCAATATTGCTTTTGGTGAGAATTGCGCTGGATATCTACTTGCGGTTGGGTTTCTGTTTGAAAATGCATACGGATTATTCTCTGCCGAATAATTTACACCTACAAAACCAGATACGGCAGGAATTAGCTGTCGCCAGTAAAATGAATGGTTCGCTTTCCAGCTGTAAAGGTTTACTTTTTTCTTATAATTTTTATTTGGGTCATATACTAAATATTTTGCTCCTAGTACAAGTTGTTTAAAATCAGCAATAGCCGTTTTGCTGAATAAAGAGGTATACGTTTCATTTTGATATTGAATGTCAGCTATCAACTCTAAACGCTCCAGAAACAAACCCCAGCGCAATGTGGCATCAATACCAAAACCATTTGCTTCATACTCCAATAAATTGTGTTTTTGATTGATCCCGTAAACTCCTGTTTCAACCTGAATAACTGATTTACCCACGGCAAATGCAGACATGGTTTCTCCGGGTCTATTAGAGTTTATTTCATCGGTATACTGTGCATATTGAATACTTGGAATTGTAAAAAGAGCCGCTACAAGTAATGATTTAAATGTTCGCATGATTGTTTTTTTTGTTTTTGGTCTAACATAGCTTTTCAAAAGTACTATAATTTATCATTTAATTAAGAATGATATCTTAATTTTGTCCCCAAATATAGTTCTGAATTTATTATTTTTGGAAAAAATTACCTTTATGCAAACAGCTTCTTTTAAAAGTGTTTTAAATACAATTTTATTTATCATTGCATTTTACTACATATTCAAATTTTTAGCAAAACTATTTTTGCCATTAATTTTAAAAAAGGTAGTAGAAAAAGCAGGTCAAAACATGCAGCAACAGCAGTATCAGCAAAAATCTTGGAACAATACGCAGCAACAGCCACAACAAGATGAAATAATTTATAACACAGAGAACGTAAAAAAACCTCGCGAAACTAAAAAAGTAGGGGATTACGTGGACTATGAAGAAATAGATTAAAACGTTATGCTTGAACCACATCAATACATTTATTAAATCCAATACAATATAAATTGAAAATAATTAATAAGTTTTACCCACACGCTCTTGCCATTTTTGGTTTTGTCCTTGTTTCCTTGATTTACTTTTATCCAGTTTTGCAAGGAAAACAAATTTTCCAATCGGATATTGTTCAATATACAGGCATGGCCAAGGAGCAAAACGATTTTAGAGCCGCAAATGATGTAGAACCGTATTGGACTAATTCAGCCTTTGGAGGTATGCCTACGTATCAATTAGGTGCCAAGTATTCGCATGATTATATTGGTGCTCTGGATGATACATTGCGATTTTTACCTCGTCCTGCTGATTATTTATTTCTTTACTTTTTAGGTTTTTATGCATTATTATTAGTGCTGAAAATAGATCCTCTAAAGGCCTTCTTCGGAGCCTTGGCTTTTGGATTTTCCACTTATTTGATTGTTATTTTGGGAGTAGGGCATAATGCAAAAGCACATGCAATTGGGTACATGCCACTTGTTGTGGCTGGATTTATTTTGGTTTTCCAAAAAAAATACGTGTTGGGTGGTTTGATCACACTTTTTGCGACAGCATTAGAGATCAATGCGAATCACTTTCAAATGACGTATTACCTCTTGATTTTCCTTTTAATACTTTCTGGGTATTTTATATACAAACACATAAAGGATAAAGAATATAAGACGTTACTATATTCTTTTGGAGCTTTAGCAGTAGCTGGTATTTTTGCGCTTGGTGCCAATGCAACGAACTTGTTGGCTACTTCTGAATATACTAATTTCAGTATCAGAGGGAAAAGTGAGCTTACCTTTAACCCTGATGGAACTAAAAACCAGACTACTTCATCTATGTCTAAAGATTATATTACCGAATATAGTTATGGTGTAATGGAAAGCTTTAACCTTATTGCACCGCGTCTTTTTGGAGGTTCAAATAATGAAAAAGTAGGCAAGGATAGTCACATGTTTGAATTCATGATAGGACAAGGAGTTCCAGAGGATCAAGCAACTGATTTTGTCTCAGGAATGCCTACTTATTGGGGAGATCAACCCATCGTGGCAGCACCGGCTTACATAGGAATTGTAGTTTTCTTTTTGGCAGTAATGGCTTTGTTTTTAGACCAAAGAAAAATTAAATACGTTTTCTTAACAGGTGCATTTGTTTCCTTACTGCTTTCTTGGGGAAAAAATTTCCCTTTAGTAACTGATTTTTTTATTGAGTATATTCCGTTGTATGATAAGTTTAGAGCAGTGTCCTCTAATCAGGTAGTTTTAGAAATGTGCTTTCCAGTACTTGCAATAATGGGATTGCAATCGTATTTCAAATCAGATAAAAAAGCACAGTGGAAATCCTTGTATGAAACAACAATTCTTTCTCTAGGTATACTTCTTATTTTGTTTTTAAGTAAAAGCATGTTTAGTTTTTCTGGTGGTACCGATGCGTATTTTCAAGAAAGCTATGGTCCTGACTTTGTCAACGCTTTGAAGGAAGATAGAATGAGCTTGTTTAGTGCAGATTTGCTTCGCTCTGCTTTCTTTATAATATTGGTAGCTGGAGTTTTATGGCTGTCTTTAAAGGAGAGATTTGCTCAAAATACTGCTATCGTAATTGTAGGTTTATTGATGGTTTCTGACTTGTTTTTTGTTGCTAAAAATTATGTTTCAGGTAAAGATTTTGTGAGTAAATATCAAGTAGAAGCTCCTTTCCAAGAATCTCCATCGGATGCAGAAATTTTAAAAGATACTTCAAATTATAGAGTATTTGAGGTAGGAGATATTATGGGTGCTAGAGCCTCTTATTTTCATAAATCTATTGGTGGTTACAGTGCTGTGAGACCAAGAAGGATGCAGCAATTAATGGATTATCAAATTGTAAAAAATAATATCGAAGTTCTTAATATGCTTAATGTGAAGTATTTGATACAAAAAGATAAAGAAGGTAAAGAATTTCCGGTTGCGAACCCCGATGCAAATGGTAATGCATGGTTTATTAGTCAGGTGAAACAAGTAAATTCTCCCGATGCCGAAATGAAAGCTTTGGATAAATTAGATTCTAAAAATACGGTTGTCATTAATACAAAGGAGTTTCAAGTAAAAAATACGGCTTTCGCCAAAGATAGCGCGGCTACAATATCTGTAGTTACGTATAAACCAAATTACATCAAGTATACTGCTACCAATAAAAATGAAGGCTTCGCCGTATTCTCTGAAGCTTATTATGGTAATGGGTGGATTGCTTACATTGACGATAAAAAAGTAGATCATTTGAGAGTTGATTATCTTTTAAGAGGATTGCCGATACCTGCAGGAAAACATAAAATCGAATTTAAGTTTGAGCCTCAAGTTGTAAAAACGGGTAGTACGATTACGCTGATAAGTGCAGTTGGAATATTGTTACTGCTGATTGGGGGAATTTATTACGAAAAAAAGAAGAACCCGAAGAACGTTGATTAATTAATGTTGTTTTATATTTTCGGAGTAGTTGTCAGGAATATTTTAATTCAACAGGAATAAATTGAAAAATAATAAAGTTTTAATAATTACCTATTATTGGCCACCGGCGGGAGGACCAGGAGTGCAGCGTTGGCTTAAGTTTGTAAAGTATTTACCAGATTTTGGCGTTCAGCCTATTGTTTATATTCCAGAGAATCCTACCTATCCTATTGTGGATCAAAATCTTGTAAGTGAGGTGTCTGATCAAGTAATTATTATCAAGCATAGGATTTTTGAGCCTTATCAATTGGCCTCTTTTTTATCCAAGAATAAAACTCAAAAAATGAATTCCGGGATTATTCCTAATCAAAAAAAGCAATCTTTTCTTGATAAAACTTTACTTTGGATTAGAGGGAATCTTTTTATTCCTGATGCCCGCGTTTTTTGGGTAAAACCATCAGTATCATTTTTAGAAAAATACATTCTAGAAAATGATATTGATACCATTATTACTTCGGGTCCGCCACACAGTTTGCATCTTATTGGATTAGAATTAAAACAAAAACTAAATTTAAAATGGTTTGCTGATTTTAGAGATCCGTGGACTACAATAGGCTATCATAAATCCTTACGGTTATCAAGTTTTGCCGCCAAGAAACATAAAGCTTTGGAGCATCAGGTTTTGAATACAGCCGATACGGTTATTGTAACGAGTAAAACTACTAAAACGGAATTTCAAGCGATTACAAATAAACCAATTTCGGTAATTACTAATGGTTATGATACAGAGCAAGTTGAAAAACAAGTATTGGATTCTAAATTCTCACTGGCACACATTGGTTCTTTTCTTTCTGAGAGAAATCCAAAGATGTTATGGGAAGTGCTGCTGGAACTGCTAGAGGAAATCCCTAGTTTTAAATTGAATTTAGAAATAAAACTAATAGGAGCGGTCAGTCAGGAGGTTTTAGATACCATTTCTCAATTTGAACTTCATTCCTACGTGAATAATTTAGGTTATGTTTCGCATGCTGAGGCTATTGCGCATCAAAGAAAGTCACAGGTTTTGCTGCTAATCGAAATCAACTCTGAAGACACTAAAAGCATTATCCCTGGTAAACTTTTTGAATATATGGTTTCCAATAGGCCAATTATAGCAATTGGGCCTCAAGATTCTGATTTTGCTGAAATTATCACCAATACCAACACAGGTGTATTTTTTGATTATTCTGAGAAAATGAAACTTAAAAGAGTAATTTTGGAATTTTATAATCAATTTTTAGAAGGAAGGTTGCAATCCAATGGAGTTGGTTTACAAAGCTATTCTAGAAAAAACCTTACCAAAGAATTAGTTCAATTGCTTAACAAAATATAGTAAAGTAAAGCCTGTTTGTGTTTTACAATCAATAAATAATGGGAATCGTATTAAATCAATCATTAAAGAATACCATAATTACCTATGTAGGTTTCGGAATTGGTGGGATAAACACTATTTATTTGTATCCTGTTTTTCTTGGGGCAACTTTTTATGGTTTAACTAATTACGTAACTTCTTGTGCAAATGTTATTATGCCCTTATTTGCCATTGGGATGCAAAATACCTTGGTGAAATTTTATTCTCAATATAAAACTGAAGAGGAAAAATGCCGTTTTTTATCCTTTACTGTTTTATTTCCTTTATTATTAATAATTCCAATGTTGTTGATTGGGCTTTTCTTTTACGATGAAATTTTATTCTTTTTGTCCAAAAAGAACGCAATAGTCAAAAATTATATCTGGTTGATACCATTTATTGGGTTGTGTATGGCGTATTTCGAGATTTTTTATGCTTGGGCAAGAGTTCACATGCACTCCGTTTTTGGTAATTTTATTAAAGAAGTAGGTTTGCGATTGTTTTCGTTATTTCTACTGATAGGAGTTTATTACAAATGGCTCACGGTTGAAGGATTTGTTTACGCAACAGCTGGATTGTATTTTTTGGCATTTCTAGTCACCATGTTCTATGCATTTAGCATACAAAAACCCACTTTTCAGTTTACAATACCCGTAAACACGAAAGAAATATTAACATATACTTTTTATATTATATTGTCAGGTAGTGTTGCTAATTTACTTTTGGATGGAGATAAAATGATTCTTAATCAATATATGCATATTGAGAATATTGCCTTTTATTCTGTTGCAACCTATATTGCGTTAGTAATTTCTGTTCCAAGTAGAGCGATGCATCAAATAGTGTATCCTATCACTGCACGACTAATGCACGAAAATAAGCAAGAAGAGTTAAATGATCTTTACAAGAAAACTTCGATTAATCTTCAGGTAGTTGGTGGTTTGGTTATGTTGGGTATTTTTGTTAATATCAATCAATTGTATGACATGGTTCCCAAGGAGTACAGCGGAGGTATTTTGGTGGTTTTTATGATTGGGATTTCTAAATATTTTGATTTGATATTGGGGAATAATAATGCGATAATTTTTAATACGAAATATTACCGAACAGTTTTGTTTTTGGGCGTAGGTTTAGTAGCATTAACCATAGGGTTGAATATGATTTTCATCCCAATATATGGTATTATGGGTTCTGCTTTTGCTACTTTATTATCGATTACAATATACAGTTTGGCGAAGTTGCTTTTTGTTGTCAAACGATTGCATTTATATCCTTTTACAAAGCAAACTTTACATTCGTTATTAATTACATTTTTGTTATTCCTTATGTTTTATTTTTGGGAATTTCCTTTTAATCCTATTATAAATATTTTATTGAAATCAATCTTGATTACAATTTTATATGTGTATGTTAATTACAAATTTGTTGTCTCTATTGAGATTAACGAAGCTATAAATGTTGTTCTTAGGAAAATTAAGATTTTATAGTTAGGCAATATAGATGTAAATGGCGTTATTTAAATTGTTTTTAGTCTATTTCTTGTAATTAAATTTTCTTGCTGTTTTCCGTTTGAATTTTGATCAAAAATAATTGAAATATCACTAAAAGTGGGTATTGCTGTTGAGTGATTAAGGTGGTAATTTTGTCGTGCGTTATAAAATTATATAATAGTACACAAGCACTCATTTAAATGGTAAATACTACTTCACAAGCAGAAAACACGGACGCTAACTTAGTTAAATTTTCAACCCTATTGAAAGGAAAAACTAAAGAAGGATTTGTAGTTGTAGAACGCAATGATAAACTCCCTTACGCGGTGTTGTTAAAAAAGAAAAAAAAGGTAAACCACATCTATAATTTTGCCATATTTTGTGCCACTCTGGGACTGTGGTCTTTCGCATGGATTTACATTACCCAAGTATCATCAAAAGCGAAAAAGATTTTAATTGCAATAGATGAAGACGGAAATCCATTTGAAGAAAAATGCTATATGGGATAATTTTTCTTATTTTTGAAATCAATATTCAAATATTTAAAAGACTTATTATGAAATGTAAATTACTTATCCTAGCAGCTTTTCTGCTAAACATTAGTATTGCTGTTGCACAATCTCCTGGAGAAATTGACAATCAAGAATCGATTACTATTAATGATGATGTAGTTTCGCCAAAAAAGAACAACGTCAAAATCAGTTTAACAAGTTTAATTTTTGGGAACTATCAATTCCAGTACGAAAGAAGTTTAACCAAGCATATTGGTGTTGTTGTAGGGTACAGTTTTATTCCAAAAGCGGCTGTACCATTTAGAACACAATTAAATGACTTAACAGCAGATAGTGAAGATACTCAAGGTATTTTTGAAAATGCAGAACTGGGTTACAAAGCTTTTACTCCTGAGGTTAGATTTTATTTAGGAAAAGGATACGGGAAAGGTTTTTATTTAGCACCTTTCTATAGAAATGTAAGGTATGATATTACTAATGTAAATTTTACTTTCAGTAGTGATATTGTAGGTTTTACACAACAAAATCTTTCAATGGGAGGAAAATTGACCGCTAATTCTTTTGGATTACAGCTTGGAGCACAATTTAATTTAGGGAAACACATCATCCTTGATTGGTGGATTGTAGGTCCTCATTATGGTACTTCTAAGGGTGATTTTGTAGGGATAACTGATAGAAACTTAACAACATTTGAACAGCAAGAGTTGAAAAAAGAACTGGATAACATTGAACTTCCATTATCTGATATGAAAACAGAAGTTAATGCTCGTGGCGCTAAGATTAGTGTGAGTGGCCCATGGGGTGGTGTAAGAAGCGGAATTAGCTTAGGATACCGATTCTAAATAACATAGAACAAATATTTAAAGCCGATATACTTGAAAAAGAATATCGGCTTTTTTATTATTTTAGAACTGCTTTTAAATACGTTCCAGTAATTGATTCTTTATTTTTCACCACCTGCTCTGGAGTACCAACCGCTAATAGTTTCCCGCCATTTTCTCCACCTTCAGGACCAAGATCAATTAACCAGTCGGCACATTTTATTAAGTCAAGATTGTGCTCAATTACTATTATAGAATGTCCTTTCTCAATTAAAGCATCAAAAGATGCCAATAGTTTCTTGATATCATGAAAATGTAAGCCAGTTGTAGGTTCATCAAAAACAAATAAAGCTTTGTCTTTTGTGGCTCCTTTTACTAAAAATGATGCCAGTTTTATACGTTGTGCTTCTCCGCCAGAAAGGGTAGAGGATGATTGTCCTAGTTGTACATAACCCAAACCTACATCTTGCAGCGGTTGCAATTTTTGAGTTATTTTAGTTTGTTTCTGAGCTGTAAAAAAAGCAATTGCATCATCAATGGTCAAGGTTAGAATTTCATGAATGTTTTTCCCTTCAAAAGCTACCTCTAAAACTTCTTTTTTAAATCGTTTGCCATGGCAGGTTTCACAGGGCAATTGCACATCAGCCATGAATACCATCTCTACGTTGATAGATCCTTCTCCTTTGCAGGTTTCGCAGCGCCCACCATCAACATTAAATGAAAAATGTTTTGCTTGGTATCCTCTAACTTTTGAAAGTTTTTCTTTGGCATACAATTCCCGAATGTCGTCATATGCTTTGATATACGTTACCGGATTTGATCTTGAACTTCTACCTATGGGATTTTGATCTACATATTCGATATGTTTTATTTGCGAAAAAGAACCTGATATTTCTGAGAATTGACCTGCTTTTTCACCAATATTTTCTAGCTTTTTTTGCATAGCTGGAAAAAGAATTTTCTTTACCAGTGTACTTTTTCCACTACCTGAAACGCCAGTAATCACCGTTAAGACATCTAGCGGGAATGTAACATCAATATTTTGTAAGTTATTTTCACGCGCTCCTTTGATTTCTATGAAGTTCTTAAACTGTCGGCGTTTTTTTGGTACCGAAATTTCTAAATCACCATTCAAATATTTTGCAGTAAGTGATGTAGATTTTAAGATCTCTTCAAATGTTCCTTGAGCCACTAAATTTCCACCAAGACTACCAGCTTCTGGGCCAATGTCAATGATCATATCTGCTGCTTTCATGATGTCCTCGTCATGCTCTACAACAATTACAGTATTACCTAAGTCGCGTAAAGAAAGCAGAACGTTTATTAATCTTTCAGTATCTTTTGGGTGTAAACCTATGCTTGGCTCATCCAAGATATACATAGATCCAACCAGGCTACTGCCAAGTGAAGTAGCTAAGTTAATACGTTGTGATTCACCACCAGACAGTGTCGCTGAGTTTCTATTGAGTGTTAAGTAATCAAGACCTACCTCGGTTAAAAAAGACAATCTGTTGTTGATTTCAATTAGCAATCTATTTGCTATTTGTTTTTCATAAGAATTTAATTCTAATTTTTTGAAAAAAGTAACCAAGTGTTTTATTGGTAAATCAACCAAATCAGAAACTGTTTTTTGATTAATTTTAACATAGGAAGCTTCTACGCGCAATCTTTTTCCTTTACATGCAGTACATTTTGTCTTGCCTCTATAGCGAGAAAGCATTACTCTATTTTGGATTTTATAGTTTTTTTCTTCAAGCTCTTTAAAAAAATCATCTAAGCCTTGAAAATAGCCATTTCCTGTCCAAAGAACTTCTTTTTGTTCTTCAGTAAGTTGATAAAAAGGTTTGTGAATGGGAAAATCAAATTTATAAGCTTTGTTAACTAACTCGTCACGATACCAACTCATACTATCACCACGCCATGGAAAAATAGCATTTTCAAAAACAGATAAAGTGGTGTTGGGTACTACAAGCTCAGCATCTATTCCAATAATGTTTCCGTAGCCTTCGCACACTGGGCAGGCGCCATAAGGATTGTTGAAACTAAATAAATGAACATTTGGTTCTAAAAAAGTGATGCCATCCAGTTCAAAATTATTTGAAAAAGTATGTTTGATATGGGTGTTTAATTCTTGTAAGTAGCAAACGCCTTTCCCTTCAAAAAAAGCAGTTTGAACCGCATCGGCAAGGCGGTTGTAAAATTCTTCCTCAACTTCGGGATCTTGGTTAACCACAATACGATCCACTATTAAATAAATTTCTTTATCGTTTATAGCTTCAGGAACAGCATCCAGCCTAATCATTTCATTGTTCACCAATATTCTAGCAAAACCCTGTTGCAAAAGAACATTAAGCTTGTCATGTAGTTTGCGTCCAGGTTCTAAATGAATGGGTGCTAATAACAGCCATTTACTGTTTTGTTCTAGCTTTTTCACTGCATTTACTACATCAGTTACTGTGTTTTTTTTGACTTCAACACCAGAAACTGGGGAATATGTGCGTCCTATTCTTGCAAAAAGTAATTTGATATAGTCGTAAATTTCAGTAGAGGTGCCCACTGTAGAACGGGCATTTGTAGTGTTGACCTTTTGTTCAATGGCAATAGCTGGAGCAATACCTTTAATATATTCTACCTTTGGTTTATCGAGTCTGCCAAGAAATTGACGTGCATAAGATGATAAGCTTTCTACATACCTGCGCTGTCCCTCGGCGTACAAAGTATCAAATGCTAAGCTAGATTTTCCAGATCCTGAAAGACCTGTAATAACCACTAGTTTATTTCTAGGTATAGCAACATCCACGTTTTTTAAATTGTGTACTTGCGCTCCTTTTATAATGATATTTTTCTTTGGGTCTAATTTAGAAAGGTCAACTTGCATAAAAATGATAATTTTTACAAAAGTAATCAATTTTGAACAGAGATTTCAGGATGAACAACTCACAAATAATGATTAAAACGGAGTTTTAAAAGTCATTTTTAGCCTTGTATGGTATTTATGTTTTCCATCCGATAAATAAGTACTATTTTTAGATTTATTTTTGATAAAACAAACTGAAGAACCATTGAAAACAAAGTTATACCTTATTCTTTTTTTATGCTGTTTTTGTGCCTTTTCACAAGAGTTACCTCCTATAGTAAAATATAGCTCTGCTACATATGGTGCTGGAAATCAAAACTGGATGATTACTCAAGATAAAAAGCAATTTATTTTTGTAGCCAATAATGATGGTCTACTGGAATTTAACGGAGCTAATTGGGAATTGTATCCTTCTCCAAACGAAACTATTATACGATCTGTAAAAGTTGTAGGCGATAAAATTTTTTCGGGTGCTTATATGGAATTTGGAATTTGGAAACGGTTGAATAATGGTAAACTAAAATACAATTCCTTAAGTCAGAAAATAAAAAACAAGATACTTGATGATGAACAGTTTTGGAATATTTTAGATTTCGAACAATGGGTTGTTTTTCAATCTTTAAATAGAATGTATATTTATGATACTAAAGCAGACACTTTTAAAATAATTAGTCCAAAAAACAATATCACAAAGTCTTTTCGTACTAAAGATGCAATTTATTTTCAAATTGCAAACGAAGGTCTTTTTGAAATAGAAAGTGGCACCTATCGTCTTGTAAGTAATGATAAAATTGTATTGCAAAATAAGTTGGTTAATATTTTTGCTGATGCTGATGGACTCCTTTTACAAACGCAACAAAATGGTTTTTTTAAACTGGCAGATAAACGCCTGAAAAAATTTGAAACAGATGTAGACAATGAGTTTGCATCTGGAAATATTTATTGTAGCCAAAAATTAAGTGATGGTAGCTTTGCTTTGGGAACTATTTCAAATGGTGTTTTTATACTTGATTCAGCAGGTAAATTGAAATTTCATATTACACAAAATAAAGGTTTGAGTAATAATACTGTTTTATCACTCTATGAAGATGTGGATCAAAATGTATGGTTGGGCCTTGACAATGGTATCAATTGTATCAATTTGCGTTCACCCATACAAAATTATAGTGATGATACAGGAATATTGGGCACCGTTTATACCTCTTTAAAATGTAACGGAAATTTATATGTAGGAACAAATCAAGGATTGTTTTTTAAAAAGGATTCTGTACAGGAGGAATTTCGTTTTGTGAGTGGTACTAAAGGTCAAGTTTGGTCTTTATTTGAACATGATGGTACGCTTTTTTGTGGTCATGATTCAGGTACATTTATTGTTGAGAATGGGATGGCTAAGAATATTTTTTCGGCATCTGGAACTTGGAAATTTGAGGCGTCTCCAAAAGACAAGGCACTTCTTTTACAAGGAAATTATTACGGTATTTCAGTTTTAGAAAAAAGAAATAATCAATGGATTTTTAGGAATAAAATTAAAGGTTTTGATTACTCTTCTAAGTATTTTGAGATTTCAAAAAATTCAGATGTGTACGTAAGTCATGAATATAAAGGGATTTACAGACTAGAACTTGATAAAGATCTATTGAAAGTAAAACAAGTACAGGCATATAAAACCCCTCAAAAAGGGAAAAATGCAAGTTTAACTACCTTTAATAATAATATTTATTACGCTAATAAAGCCGGTATTTTTAAACTTAATCAAAATTCAAAACAATTTGTAAAAGACAAAGTTTTGAGTGCTGTTTTTGAAAAAGATGAATATACTTCAGGAAAATTAATTGTTGATAATTCAAATAGAATTTGGTTGTTTTCAAAAAATTACATTCATTATTTTTCGCTGAGTAAGTTTAGCAATCAACTTGTTCAAAATGTAATTCCCATACCAGCAGCTTTGACAAACTCTATGTTGGGGTATGAAAATATAACTCAAATATCTCAATCTAATTATTTAATAGGAACAACGGATGGATATTATGTTTTGAATTTAAAAGAATTGGGTTTAAAGAATTATAACGTTTCATTTTCTGGAATAACCACCAACAAGCAAAATGAATCGTTTCAAAACCAAAGTATCTTGAACGAAGGAAGTTTTGATCATGATGATAATAACATTACTTTTTTTTATGCCGTACCAGAGTTTAATAAATATATAAATGTAGAATTTCAATATTTGCTGGAAGGATTTCAGGACGAATGGAGTGAATGGAGCGCTAAGCCCACAGTGAGCTTTAAAAATCTTCCTCCAGGAAATTACACCTTAAAAGTTAGAGCAAAATACGCTAATTCCACTTTAGATAGTACCATATCCTATTCGTTTAGGATAAACAAACCTTGGTATTTTACGCATGTTGCGCTTTTGATTTATTTAATATTAGTAGTGTTTTTAGCAAGATTTATACACAAAGCCTACAAACGTTATTATGAACAATTGGAAAAAAAATTAATAGAAGAGAATAATCTCTTGCTTGAAATAAAAGAGTTGGAGAACGAGCAAGAGGTTATGCGAATAAAAAACGAACAACTTTCTCAAGTAGTTGATTCAAAAAATAAAGAATTGGCTGCATCTACCATGAGTTTAAATAGTAAAAATGAGTTGTTGGCTTTTATCAAAGAGGATTTGAAAAAAACAACTGACGATGGGAATAAAAGTATAAAATCTGTTATATCTACCATAAATAAAAATATAAGTCAAGGTGACAGTTGGAATATATTTAAAGAAGCATTTGACAGTACTGATAAAGATTTCTTGAAAAAAATGAAAACAGCACATCCTTCTTTAACTCCTAATGATTTAAGATTATGCGCTTATTTACGACTCAATCTATCTTCAAAAGAAGTTGCTCCTTTATTGAACATATCGGTTCGAAGTGTAGAGATAAAACGATATCGTTTGCGTAAAAAAATGGAATTATCTCATGAGCAAGGACTTGTAGAGTACATTTTAGCTGTATAGGTTGCAGCTTTTTGGGTCAAAAAAACTATACATTACCACAACATTAACGTTGTCGTTGATTTTTTTTTTTGGATTTAAGATTTTATTAAGATTTAGATTTTACAGTAAATTAGGAGCTAAATTGAGAAATCATCATTAATATTAGGTTTTTTTTGTGTTGTATGTTTTTTGTTGAGGTTGTAATTTACTAATTAGCAGTCTTTAAGTGTTAATTTTATAATTCACGAAAAACATAAATTATGAAGTCAAACTATCTATTAATCTTATTTCTATTCATAACCACTGTAGGTTTCTCTCAAGGGTTTGTCGTAGGAGGAGTTGTCAAAGAGGCAAGTTCTGGTTTACCAATACCAGGGGTAAATATTCAAGTAAAAAATTCTTCATCAGGAACCACAACAGATTTTGATGGTCGTTTTTATGTAAAAGGCGTTTCCCCTAATTCCGTTTTAATATTTTCTTTCGTAGGTTTTAAAAGTGTAGAATATAAGGTTACACAAGCCACACAAAACCTTTCTATTGTTTTAAAAGAAGATACAAATACATTAGATGAAATTGTTGTCATTGGTTACGGATCACAAAAAAAGCGAGAAGTAACAGGAGCCGTTTCTGTTGTTGATAGCAAAACGCTTGAGGTCTTAAAACCAGTTAGAGTAGAGCAAGCGTTGCAAGGAACCGTGTCTGGAGTAAATGTTACTTCTACATCTGGAGCACCTGGCGCAGCATTAGATATAAGAATTAGAGGTATTGCTACCAATGGAGAAAATAGACCTACTACTATTATAGATGGTTATGTGGGAGAGTTAGGATTATTAAATCCAAATGATATTGAAACCATCACCGTACTAAAAGATGCACAGGCCGCAATTTATGGTACTATTGGTGCCAATGGTATTATCTTAATAACCACTAAATCCGGTAAGAAAAATTCAAAATCCAAAATAAGTTATAACGCTTATACTGGTTTTCAAGAAACTTCAAGAAAGTTACCCATGCTGAATGCAACCGAGTATGCTTTGTTACTTAACGAAAGTTATGCTAATGGTGGTAACGCAATTCCTTTTCCAAATGTATCAGGTTTGGGTAAAGGTACTGACTGGCAGAATGAAATTTTTAGTACTTCAGTTCCAATAATCAATCATGATATTTCTTTCTCTGGAGGATCTGATAAAATAACCTATGCAGTAAGTGGTTCTCACATTGATCAAGAAGGGATCATTGGAGAAAAAAAATCAGGCTTTTTAAGAAATACTGCAAGAATTGCACTTGGTGCTGATGTTACGGACAGATTGAAGTTAAAAACCAATGTTATTTATACTTATTTTACTAGAAATACACTTAATGAAGATGGTTTGGGTTCAGTGTTATTTAATGCATTGAATATGCCGTCTACGCTAAAACCGTATGATGCTACTGGTGATTTTACATTGGCAGGCACAGGGCTTGGTAACGAAATAATAAATCCTTTAGCTCAAATTGCAAATACCTATAACGATTATAACTTCAAGAAGTTAAATGGAAATTTTGGGTTAGATTATAAACTATTTAAAGATTTTGTGATTACGAGTTCTATTGGATTTAATTCATCTAATAGTGAGTCTAAAACTTTTGCAAAGCAAATTAGTTATGGCGGAAAAGTTTTTGATGTACTAAGAAGTAGTGTTACTCAAAGTAGCATAAACGATAACAATTATTCTTTCGATATTTACGGTACTTACACAAAAAAAATTGCTGAGGATCATAATATTGCGGCAACAATAGGAAACACCATTTTTAAAGAATATGGCAATGGTTTGTTTGCCACAGGTTTTGATGTTCCTTATAATTCTTGGAAATTTGCTGATATTGCTTTGACTAGAGGAGTAGCAGCGGTTGTAACAAACAGTTCTTATAATTATGATGAACGACGACTTTCTTATTTTGCAAGAGGTCAGTATGATTATAAAGGGAAGTATCTTTTCTCGGCAATGATTCGTCGTGATGCTTCGACAAAATTTGGACCTGGTAATAAGGTGGGGTACTTCCCGTCATTCACTGCAGGTTGGGTGCTGTCTGACGAGAGTTTCTTTGGACAAGATAAGTTTGTTAATTTCATGAAATTTAGAGGAAGCTATGGAACTTTAGGAAACGATCAAATTCCTAATAATGGTTACATTTCACAGTTAAATGGTGAAGCTACTTATGTATTTAGTGATGTTTTAGTAAATGGTTTTGCCGTAGGACAAATTCCAAACGCTAATTTAAAATGGGAGGAAGCCCGCAAGTTTGACGTAGGAGTAGACTTGAGATTTCTCCAAAATAAAATGTCATTTGTAGCGGATTATTTTATTGATACTCGTACCGATTTATTAATCCCTTTTATTCCAGTTTCTGGTATTAATGGTGCTGCTGCACCTGGATCTAAACCACCTACAATAAATGCTGGTACAGTAAGAAATACGGGTTTAGAACTTGCTCTAGATTATAAAAATAAGTTTTCAGATTCCTTTTCGTTAAGTGTGGGTTACAATGTCACTTTCCTGAAAAACGAAGTGCTAGAGGTAAACAATGGCATTGGTTATATTGAGGGAGGATCCTTTGGAGTTGGTCAACAACCACCATCAAGAATGGAAGTAGGCAGACCAATTGGATATTTCTACGGCTATAAAACAGATGGAATTTTTCAAAATCAAGCCGAAGTAAATGCGCATCCATCTCAATTATCATTAGGAGCAGAAGCAAGTCCAGGTGATTTAAGGTTTGTAGATGTAAATGGTGATGGTGTTTTAAATGCAAGTGATAGAACAAATATTGGTGATCCAATTCCTGCAGCTACAATGGGTTTTAATGTTCAAATGAACTACAGAAATTTTGATTTTGCCATGTATACTTTTGCCTCTGTAGGCAATGATATGGTTCGGAATTATGAGCGAAATCTAACAGATGTTAACAGGCTCAATTACGTATTAGACCGATGGACTGGTGAAGGAAGTACAAATTCAACTCCTAGAGTTACAACAAGTGCAACAGGAAACTCTAATTTTTCAAGCTTTTTTGTAGAGGACGCTTCGTATGCAAGGATCCAAAACATACAATTAGGATATGCAGTTGATACAAAGTTTATTGAAAAAACTGGTCTTTCAAAAGTTAGGTTGTATGCGGGTGTCAACAACTTGTACACTTTTACAAAGTACAAAGGTTTTGATCCTGGCGCGTCTAATGGAGAGCCAATAGGTGGCGCGATAGACAAGGGTTTTTATCCTATTCCAAGAACTTACCTGTTAGGTTTGAACATTAATTTTTAATCTGAATTAAAATGAAAAAATATCTTTTTAGTACCGTAATGATAGCAGCTATAGCCACGGCTATCATTTCATGTAGCGATGAGTTCGTAGACAGACCTGTTGAATATTCTATTGATTCTGAAAATTATTTCAACTCAAAAGAAGACTATGACAAAGCATTGATTGCTGCATATGATTTATTACAGTCTAGTTATATGAATGTTTTAGTTGGTGAAATAGCCTCAGACAACACTTTAGCAGGAGGTGAAAATGCATCAAATGAGCCAGGTATTCAGCAAATTGATGATATGATTCATACGCCAGTTAACAAGCAATTAAAAAACCTTTGGGATTGGATGTTTGCAGGTGTACAAAGAGCAAACTATATTTTAGAATTTAAAAATAAAACTGATTTTCAAGGAAAAAACCAAATTATTGCTGAAGCTCGATTTCTTAGAGCGTACTATCATTTTGAATTAGTAAAATGGTTTGGTGGTATCCCTATGAAAGGAGACTTAAGGTTTGTTCCAGGCGATGAGAAAAAAACTCCTCGTTCTTCAAAAGCAGAAGTTTATTCATCTATAGAAGCCGATTTAATTTTTGCCTCTGAAAATTTAGCACCAACAACCACTCAAAAAGGAAGAGCAACGCGCGGAGCTGCACTTGCTTTATTAGGAAAAGCTTATTTGTACCAAAATAAGTTTGCGCAAGCAGCACCTATTTTTGATAGAGTTATAACATCTGGAAATTACTCGTTAGTTTCAAATTACAATTCGATATTTGAGAATGAAGGTGAGAACGGACCAGAATCTGTTTTTGAAGTACAATATACAGATGTTGAGGGTGCCAATTTTGAATGTCTTCAATGTAGTGAAGGGAATGTTGCCGTAGGTTTTAGTGGTCCTCGTAGTTATAGTGGAGATTTATTTACTTCTGGATATAGCTTTAATGTTCCTACCCAAAAAATTGTTAATGCTTTCGAAGCCGGTGACAATCGTAAAGCAGTTGCTATCCTAGATATCGAGGCTTGGGCAACCAGTACAGGAGCAACTTTTGGAAAAGGATACGAGCATACTGGTTTTTTTAACAGAAAGTACATACCTAGAAAAAGAAGCACAACTGCTCAAAATGATTTAAACTTGACAAATCCTAACAACTACCGTGCTATTCGATATGCCGATGTATTATTAATGGCAGCAGAGGCTTTCAACCGCGGTGGAATAGACGATGTAAAAGCAAGAGGATACCTAAATTTAGTTCGCAGACGTGCTTTTGGGGACTTGAATCATGACATCGCCTCTTCTGGCGCAGCTTTAACAGATTTTATTTTAGCCGAAAGAAGAGTAGAATTAGCAGGAGAGGGACATCGTTTCTTTGATTTAGTTCGTACTGGTAAGGCAGCGCAAGAAATTCCTGGTTTTACGGCTAATAAACACGAACTATTTCCTGTCCCTATCGAGGAAATTCAATTTTCTAATGGGAATTGGAAACAAAATCAAGGGTATTAAAAAACTAACATAATTTAGATATGAAAAAGTTACAATTAATTCTAAGTATTTTCATTCTGACCCTTTCTTTTGGGTGTACGGAGGAAAATAATGATGTAGATTTAGAAACTATAGGTGCGCCAAAAAACGTGTCGGCACTCACAACCATTACACAAGATAATTCAGGTAATGTTACTTTTTTGCCAAAAGGTGAAGGAGTAACTCAATTTGAAATCTTCTTTGGAGATGCCACAGCAAAGTCTGTTATTGTGAATCCTGGCGGGACATACACCCACAAATACCGAGAGGGAGTATTTAAAGCAAAAATCATTGGGATAACTCTCAACGGTAAAAAAACCGAAACCATTCAAGACGTAACGGTCTCTTTTTTAGCGCCTAGAAACTTAGTGTCGACTGTGGCAATTGGTAGTAATTTAAGCGTAAATGTTTCTGCAGAAGCAGAATTAGAGACTTTTTTTCAAGTTTATTTTGGTGATGTCCCTAACCAAGTTCCAGTAGATTTCATGCAAGGTCAAGTAATTACGCACACCTACAAAACCCCTGGAACCTACAATGTACGTGTTGTAGCATTGAGTGGTGGTGCAGCAACTACTCAAAAAATAACTCCAGTCACGGTTACAAATTTATTTGCTGCTCCAGTTCCTACAATTCCTTCTGCTAATGTTATATCTATGTTTAGCGATAGCTACACTAATGTTGCGGTTGACACTTGGAGAACTTCTTGGTCACAAGCAACTTTAGAGGATATTGATATCAGTGGAAACAAAGCAAAAAAATACAGCGCATTAAATTTTGTGGGTATAGAGGCTACTTCTTCTCCTATAAACGCATCGGCTATGACATTTTTTCATATTGATATTTGGTCATCAGATGTAACAGAATTCAAAGTAAAACTAGTTGATTTTGGTGCAAACGGAACCTTTGACGGTGGTGATGATAGAGAACACGAAATAACTATTGCCAATCCTAAAAAAGAGGAATGGGTCAGTTTAGACATTCCATTAAGTAATTTTACAGGATTAACTACACGTTCGCACATTGCACAATTAATTTTAGTAGGAGCTCCAGCAGGAAGTAATACAGTTTATGTAGACAATGTGTTTTTCTACAACACTGCAGGCTCTGTTACTGCAGCGCCAACACCTACACGTCCTGCATCAAGTGTGATTTCTATGTTTAGTGATGCATATACAAATGTAGCTGTCGATACTTGGAGAACTTCTTGGTCTAGTGCAACATTAACTGATTTGAGTATAAGCGGAAATGCAACTAAAAAATATAGCGCCCTAAATTTTGTGGGTATTGAGGCTACTTCAACTCCTATAAATGCAACGGCTATGACTCACTTTCATACTGATGTTTGGTCTTCTGATTTTACACAATTCAAGATTAAATTAGTTGATTTTGGTGCCGATGGAGCTTTTAGTGGAGGCGATGATGTTGAACATGAAATAACAGTAAATTCTCCAGCCCAAGGATCATGGGTTAGTCTTGATATTCCATTGAGTCAATTTACGGGCTTAACAACTAGAGCGCATATAGCACAATTAATTTATGTTGGAGCACCATCTGGTAACAATACGGTTTATATTGATAATGTTTACTTTCATAACTAATTAGGGTTTTAACTTTTAGAACTAGCATTAATAGTTAGTGTGCATTATTACAATTTGAATTTTAAAAAATAAGAAAATGAAAAAAATACTAATCAAAATAGTTTCTGTTTTTATCCTGCTTTTAATGGTGAATTGTCAGGAGGATAATCTAGGATTTGGAGCCATAGATGCCCCCTCAAATCTAAAAGTGACTGCTGAAATTATTGGAAAATCAGCCGCATTTCCAAATGGAGATGGATCAGGAAAAGTAAAATTTGTAAGTACCGCCGAAAACGCAATTTCATATAAATACGTTTTTAGTGATGGAACAAGCAAAAATCAACCAAGCGGAATTCTTGAATATCCATTTGCTACTCCTGGCACCAACACATACACTGTAACCATCTTAGCATCAGGTGCCGGAGGAGTTACTTCTAGCACCACAATAGAGGTTACTGTGTTTAGTAACTTTAAGGATGAAGTTGCTGTTCAATTGTTAACTGGCGGATCTAGTAAAAAATGGTATTGGGCACAAAGTGAACCAGAGCATTTGGGCGTAGGTCCTAATGTGGCTTGGTCTGATCCTACTTTTGGAACACAAAATTACTATCCCTCTTTTTATAGGGCTGCAGCCAATGAAAAAGCTGCGACTTGCTTGTATAAAAGTGTAATGACTTTCTCTAAAGTGGGACAGCAAATGAAATTTGAATTGGATAACAAAGGACAAACGTATTATAATGCAGCTCTTAAGGGCGTTAGTGAAGATGCATGTTTTGACTTGGTTACTGCAGGATTAAAAATAGTTACTCTTAGTAAATCAGATTCTTTTGTTTCTAAAAATCCAGGAGCTAGCACCCAAACTAGGGGAACCGTTTTAAATATTGCTGATGGAGGTTTTATGGGGTATTTTGTAGGTTCAAGTTCTTATGAAATACTTTCTTTAACGGATAACAGAATGAGAGTAAGAGTAATTCAAGCAGGAAATCCGTTTTTAGCATGGTATCATACCTTTACAACTACACCTCCTGCTGGAGCAGTTACACCACCATCTGCAAATTACAATGTATTGAAATTTAGCGATGAATTTAATACTGACGGAGCACCAGATCCTACTAAATGGGGTTATGACTTAGGTGCAGGAGGTTGGGGTAATAATGAATCTCAGTCTTATACAAGTGCTAGTGATAATGTAGTTGTAACCGGTGGCAACTTAAAAATTACTGCTAAAAAAGTGGGTTCAGGTTATACATCGGCTCGATTGAAGTCTGAAAATAAATTTGAATTTACTTATGGTAAGGTTGAGGTGAGAGCTAAATTAACAACTGGGGCAGGTACTTGGCCAGCAATATGGATGTTGGGAGAAAATTATGCTACTAATGCTTGGCCAGCCTGCGGAGAAATTGATATCATGGAATTCAAAGGAAGTCAACCTACAACTATTTACGGAACTTTACATTATCCCGGAAATTCAGGAGGTAATGGTAACGGAGCTTCAACTACAATAGCTAATGCTGCTTCTGAATTTCATATTTACAAAACTATCTGGAGCCCAGAATCAGTTAAAATATATGTTGATGATGTTTTGTTTCACACGGTTGCAAATACAAGTGCGTTGCCATTTAACAAAGATTTCTTTTTGATTTTAAATGTTGCAATGGGAGGAACCTTTGGAGGTGCTATTGATCCAGCCTTTAGTCAGTCCTCAATGGAGATTGATTATGTAAGAGTATATCAATAAGCACATTTAAATTAGCAATAATAGTAAAAGGTAGGTTTTTTTACCTGCCTTTTGCTTTAATAAACATATCACAAATGAAGTATTCATTTCTATTTATATTAGGTAGCCTATTTTTTGTAGTTGCTTGTAGTAAAAAAATCACACAACCATCAACTCCCTTGGCGCGAAAAAACGCTTTAGATATAAAGGTTGATTCTGTACTTCAATTGATGACTCTTGATGAAAAAGTTGGTCAACTCAATCAATACAATGGTTTTTGGGACATTACGGGACCCACTCCAAAAGAAGGCCAAGCCGCAAAAAAGTATGAAGACCTCAAAAAAGGCTTAGTAGGTTCTATGCTTAACGTAAAAGGGGTACAGGATGTTCGCGCTTTGCAAAAAATAGCTGTAGAACAAACCCGTCTCAAAATCCCTTTGCTTTTTGGCTTTGATGTAATTCACGGGTATAAAACAATTAGCCCTATTCCACTTGCCGAAGCCGCAAGTTGGGATTTACAAGCCATACAAAAATCAGCTGCTATTGCTGCCGAAGAAGCTTCGGCAGAGGGATTAAATTGGACTTTTGCTCCCATGGTTGATGTGGCTCGTGATGCACGCTGGGGTCGTGTTATGGAAGGAGCTGGTGAAGATCCATTCCTTGGAAGTAAGATTGCGGTGGCTCGCGTACAAGGTTTTCAAGGAAATGATTTGGCTGCGACCAATACTATTTTGGCTTGTGCCAAACATTTTGCAGGTTATGGTTTTGCTGAATCAGGAAGAGATTATAACACGGTAGATGTAAGCGAAAATACGTTGCAAAACATCATTTTCCCTCCTTTTAAAGCTGCTGTTGATGCTGGCGTGCGTACTTTTATGAATTCCTTCAATGAATTGAATGGCATACCTGCTACTGGTAATGCGTATTTACAGAGGGATATTCTAAAGAAAGAGTGGAATTTTGATGGTTTTGTAGTTTCAGATTGGGGTTCTATTAACGAAATGATAGCTCACGGATATGCCAAAGATAGCAAACATGCTGCCGAAATTGCCATCAATGCAGGATCTGATATGGATATGGAATCAAGCGCTTATGTAGACCATTTAGTGGCATTGGTTAAAGAGGGTAAAGTAAAAGAGAGCTTTATTGATGATGCTGCAAGACGTATATTGAAAGTGAAATTTGAATTGGGACTTTTTGATGATCCCTATAGATATTGTAATGAACAAAGAGAGCAATCCACAGTAGGTAAACCCGAGTTTCATGAAGGTGTTTTAGACATGGCAAAAAAATCTATTGTGCTTTTAAAAAATGACAATGATATTTTACCATTAAAAAAATCGGGTCAAAAAATAGCGTTAATTGGTGCTTTAGCAAATGATAAAACAAGTCCATTAGGAAGCTGGCGAATTGCAGCTGAAGACAATACGGCGGTTTCCGTTTTAGAAGGATTGCAAAAATACTCTGGAAATCAATTGACTTTTTCAAAAGGTGCAGATGTTGCAGTGGGACGCACTCAATTTATTTGGGAAACTAAAATCAACACTACTGATAAAACCGGATTTGATGAAGCTATTGCAAATGCAAAACAGGCAGATGTTGTGATTATGGTATTAGGGGAACACGGTTTGCAATCTGGTGAGGGTAGAAGTAGAACAGATATTGATTTACCAGGTGTGCAGCAAGAATTACTAGAGGCAGTGTATAAAGTGAATCCTAATATTGTTTTGGTTTTAAATAACGGCAGACCTCTAGCTATTCCGTGGGCTGCAGAAAAAATTCCTGCAATTTTAGAGGGATGGCAGTTAGGCACTCAAAGTGGTAACGCTATAGCGCAAGTACTATATGGAGATTACAATCCGAGTGGAAAACTACCAATGTCATTCCCGCGCAACGTGGGGCAGCTACCTTTGTATTACAATTATAAAAATACTGGAAGACCTATAATGAATGAATCTGAAAGTGTTTTTTGGTCTCATTATATTGACGAAAAAAATTCACCTCAATTCCCATTCGGACATGGTTTGAGTTATTCTAAATTTGAATATTCAGGTTTTGATGTGTCTTCTAATGCTTTCGCAAAAGGTGGATCTATTCGAGTATCGGTCAATGTTAAAAACACAAGTAATGTAATAGGTAAAGAGGTAGTGCAGTTGTATATTAGAGATTTGATTGCCAGCGTTACGCGCCCCGTAAAAGAACTTAAAGGTTTTGAATTGATAGAGTTGCAACCTAATGAAACTAAAAAAGTAGTGTTCACAATCAATGAAAAAACGATTGAGTTTTTTACCGCCAATAGAAAGTGGGAAGCCGAAGCAGGAGACTTTAAAGTCTTTGTTGGAGGTAGTTCTGTAACGCAATTCGAAAAAGATTTTCAATTTAAAAACTAAGCATTTATGAAATATATATTGGTTTGTTTTCTAATTTTCACTTGTTCATTCGCACAAGTGGGTACACGCAAATTAGTTTGGGAAGAACATTTTGATGAAAAATCATTAAATGAAAAAACTTGGAATATCGAGTTGGGTGACGGTTGCCCAAATTGTGGTTGGGGTAATAATGAAAGACAGTTATATACGGCTGATAATCATAAAATTGAAAAAAGTTGTTTGGTAATTACTGCAAAAAAAGAAGCAGACAATAAATACACATCTACTAGAATTACTACCAAAGGGAAAAAAGAATTTCAATACGGTAGATTTGAAGCAAGAGCTAAACTTCCCGTAGGGCAGGGGGTTTGGCCTGCTTTTTGGATGTTAGGCTCTAATATTGATCAAGTTGGGTGGCCCATGTGTGGAGAAATTGATATCCTTGAATATGTGGGCAAGGAGCCAGATATGGTTTTTACATCGTTACATACTCAAGACAGTCATGGAAATACTATTAACACTAAAAAAACAAAAATAGAGTCTATTGAAGAGGGTTTTCACCTGTATGCTATAGAGTGGACACCGGATAAAATTGATTTTTTTGTAGATGCAAAGTTAGTGTATACCTTTCAGCCCGAATCAAAAACCCAAGCTGTTTGGCCATACAATCAGCCTTTTTATTTTATTATAAACATGGCTATAGGAGGTGATTTTGGAGGGCCCAAAGTTGATGATGCAATTTTTCCTCAAAAATTTTATATTGATTACATCAAAGTGTATCAATAATGAGCAAATTATTTTCAACTCTGAACACTAAAGAAAGCCAAGTTTTTGGCTTTTTAGTGTTTTTTGTTGATAGTTTAAAATTTCATTGACAATTTCACCACATTATAAATTTATTTATATAATTTTTATTCTTTTTTTTGCATTTAAATGCAATATTTTGTTAAATTTGAATTAAAATTAACCACGAAAAAACCAAAGCCTATTCTATAAAAATACTTTTTTGAGAAATCATACCCCAATTTATTAAATTAAAAAAGTACTATTATGGTTAATATACAACTCAACGATGCGCTTTTAGTAAAAGAATATGTGTCTGGAAACGAGGATGCATTAGCAAAACTAATTAAAAGGCACGAGTCTAAAATCTACGGTTTTATTTACTCTAAAATTCCCGATAGAGATATCACGAATGATATTTTTCAAGATACTTTTATTAAAGTAATCAATACTTTGAAATCTAATTCTTATAATGAGGAAGGCAAGTTTTTGCCATGGGTAATGCGAATTGCTCACAATTTGATTGTAGATCATTTTAGAAAATCAAAAAAAATGCCTTTGTATAGAGAAACGGAGGAGTTTTCTATTTTTTCAATCATGTCTGATGATTCACTATCTATTGAAAATAAAATAATCGCAGATCAAGTACAAATTGATATAAAAAAAATTATTGAAGAGCTACCCGCTGATCAAAAAGAGGTATTAATCATGCGCATGTATCAAGATATGAGTTTCAAGGAAATATCAGAAGTTACAGGTGTGAGTATCAATACTGCGCTAGGAAGAATGCGTTATGCTTTACTTAATTTGAGAAAAGTTATAGACAAACATCAAATTGTTTTGACTACGTAATACTATACCTTTAATTCTTACGTTATAATTTAAAATAAAAGCGTGGAATTTATGGCAAAATTATACTCAAAAAAGGCAAATGCATTACCTTTAATGAAACCTAAAAAAGAAATAATTTCTTTTTTGCTTAGTTATTCAAAAGCTCTTACGGTCATTAAGATAGACAATAGATGCTATGAAATTGTATCTAATTAATTGTAGATTTAATGTAAGTTTTAAAAAGTAAAACCACTAATTTATAGTGGTTTTACTTTTTTTTGATATTCGTTGATTACCTTTTTTCTGCCAATAGTTTTGGTGATAATATCTTTTTCTAAATCCCAACCTCTCGCGGGTGAATATTCTCTTCCGTACCAAATAATTTGAAGGTGCAGGTCGTTCCATATATCTTCTGGGAATATACGTTTCGCATCTTTTTCTGTTTGAACAACATTTTTACCATTCGTTAAATTCCAGCGGTACATTAATCTGTGAATGTGCGTATCTACAGGAAATGCAGGTACTCCAAAAGCTTGAGACATGACCACACTAGCCGTTTTATGGCCCACAGCAGGAAGTTCTTCTAGAAATTCAAAACTTTGTGGGACTTCGCCGTTATGTTTTTCTATTAGAATTTGTGATAATCCGTGTATTCCTTTGGATTTCATTGGCGATAAGCCGCAGGGTCTTATGATTTCTTTAATCTCTTCTACACTCATTTTTACCATATCATACGGATTATCTGCTTTGGCAAAAAGTATTGGGGTTATTTGATTTACCCGTACATCAGTACATTGAGCAGATAATAAAACAGCTATCAATAAGGTATAAGGATCTTTATGATCTAGTGGTATGGGAATTGTAGGGTACAATTCTTTTAACGTATTTATAACAAAAGTTACGCGTTCCTGTTTGGTCATTATTCCTAAATTTGGATTGTAAAGAAAATCATTTCTAATTGTAAATGCAACTTACAAACCATTTCACTATTAAATATTATTACAATGACAACATTAACTAAAGGGGATAAAGCTCCAGATTTTATAGGTTTAGATCAAGACGGTAAAAAACATCAATTAGCAGATTATGCGGGTAAAAAGCTAGTTGTTTTTTTCTATCCAAAAGCAAATACTCCTGGATGTACAGCTGAAGCTTGTGATTTGAGAGATAATTTTGAACGCTTTCAATCTAATAATTACGCATTATTAGGAGTGAGTGCCGATAGTGCAAAGGCTCAAGCTAAGTTTAAAGATAAATATGAATTTCCTTTCCCTTTACTTGCTGATGAAGATAAATCAGTTATTCAAGCTTTTGGAGTTTGGGGACCAAAAAAGTTTATGGGTAAAGAATACGATGGAATTCACAGAACTACTTTTGTTATTAATGATGAAGGTTTTATTGATGAGGTTATAGCTGATGTGAAAACCAAAGTACATGCTGCTCAAATCTTAAAATAATACAATTTAGGATTTACATAATTTCATCAAAATAAAAAATCCAGTATTCAAGATTGTATTCTTGTGTACTGGATTTTATATTTAGAGCTAAAATTAATTGCTTTAGTTTAGGACTTTTTGAGGAGTATAACCAAATAATTGGTGCTCTTTAATGATTTCAGCAATACCTGACGGCAACATACTTTCCCATCCTGGTTTACCGTGGTTGATCATGTTGAGTACTTCACGAGAAAACACATTTAAGATTGTAGGATCATAATCATCAATATCAACTACTTTCCCATTGAATTTAAAGAATTTGTAAAGTTCTTTCATTCGTGGATGTACCTTCAAATTGTCAGAGTTAATTATTTCACCGTTTTCTCCTATCATTGGATACAAGAAAACTTTCATATCGCGATAGAATAATTTCCCAAAAGCTTCAAGAATTCCTCCGCTTAAATGGCGATAGTATTTTTCGTCAAAAATATCAATTAAGTTATTAACTCCCAATGCTAGACCCATTCGAGCCTTAGTATAATTAGCAAAGTATTCTACAACTTTATAATATTCTTGGAAATTAGAGATCATAACGGTTTGTCCTAGTGAACATAAAAGCTCAGCTCTATCCATAAAATCCCTTTCGTTGATCTCCCCGTCAGAACGTAAATTAGATAATGTGATTTCAAAAACAACTAGTGTGTTATTCTTGTCAACTTTGTTTTCATTCAAAAACATCTTTAAGGACTTTTCATACATGTCCATATTTACCTTGGTCACAGGACGAAAACTTCCTCTAAAAGCAAGTATGTTTTTCTTGTATAAAATGGCTGCGGGAAGGATGTTTTTGCCATCAGGGTTAAACATCACGGCATCTGTCATGCCATTTTTCACAAGTTGTAAACTCATCAATCTGTTGTCTACATCCGCAAATCGAGGTCCAGAGAAATTTATGGTATCAATTTCAAGTTGGTCTTTATCAAGGTGATCGTATAAATAACGAAGTAATCTTTTAGGATCATTGTATTTATAAAAAGCTCCGTAAATTAAGTTTACACCTAAAATCCCTAAGGTTTCTTGTTGTAATCTTACATCGGTTTCTTTAAAACGAATGTGAAGTATAATTTCATTGTAATCTTCATCAGGTTCAATTTGGTAGCTAATTCCTACCCATCCATGGCCTTTAAATTGTTTGGCAAAATCTATTGTAGCAACGGTATTTGCATAACTAAAAAACATTTTATTAGGATGTTTTTCTCGGCTCAATCTTTTTTCTATCAGGTTTACTTCATGCGAAAGCATTTTTTTTAACCTGCTCTCTGTTACGTACCTACCATCTGATTCTACACCGTAAACGGCATCACTAAAGTCTTTATCATAAGCAGACATGGCTTTTGCAATTGTTCCAGATGAACCACCAGATCTAAAAAAATGTCTTACAGTTTCCTGTCCAGCTCCAATTTCAGCAAATGTCCCATAAATATTTTCGTTCAAATTGATACGAAGCGCTTTGTCTTTTATTGATGGGATTTGTTCGATGATTTTATCACCTTTTAATTTTATCTCTGTATCCATTTTTTTTAATTCCTAATATGATACAAAGTTAATGAAATAGGTTATTATAGAAAGATAATTAACCCTATTTTTGCAAATAAAATCTATTGAATTGAAAGTATATTTTTTAGGAACGGGCACCTCTCAAGGCATTCCTGTTATTGGGAGTAGCCATCCCGTGTGTAAGAGTGCTGATTTTAAAGACAAAAGGTTGCGAGTATCAGTTTGGATATCGTGGGATGACTATTCCTATGTTATTGATTGTGGTCCTGATTTTAGGCAGCAAATGCTAGTATCTAATTGTCAAAAAGTAGATGCTATTTTGTTTACTCACGAGCATGCAGATCATACCTCGGGGCTTGATGATATTAGGCCTTTTAATTTTAAACAAGGAGAGATTCCTATTTATGCTCATACACGAGTGATTAATAATCTTAAGGAGCGTTTTGCGTATGTTTTTGAAACCATCAATAAATACCCAGGAGCACCTTCTGTAAAAACGATAGAGGTCATCAATAACCAGCCGTTTGAACTGGGTGAAAAAATGATCGTTCCTGTTGATGTACTTCATGGGAGTTTGCAGGTTTTTGGTTATCGAATTGATGATTTTGCCTACTTAACAGATGTGAAAACAATCAATAACGAGGAGGTTTTAAAATTGAAAAATTTGAAAGTTTTAGTGATCAATGCCTTGCGAGAAGAGCCGCATGATACACATTTCAATTTGAAAGAAGCTTTAGATTTCATAAATTTGGTGCAACCAGAAAAAGCATATCTCACACACATTAGTCATGTATTGGGCTTTCATGAAGAGGTAGAAAAACAACTTCCTGAGAACGTGTATCTTGCCTATGACAATTTGGAAATTATAATTTAATTAAACTAAAAATGAAAAAATCATTCTTATTGTATTTGACTATTCTCGCAGTTTTGTCTACTATTTTTACGTACATGTTTTTGAGCAAAGAGGTTGCATTTGAACAAAAACGTTACGATAAAACCACTAAAAAATTGAGAGATAGCATTGCATTATTGTCAAATGAGTTGCAAAGTGCTAATTACTTTTCATTAGAAAAAAATGAAAATGCACAAAATTATTTTGAATCTGGGTCGAATGATAAAATGATTCAATATGAAAAATTAATTCCTTTTGTCACTGAAAAACTTTTGGATTTTAATGCCAACCCAAAAGGGAATCCTTATACAGGTCAAGATCAAATAGGGGCAAATAAGTTTATCATTAACAAAGTGAAAATTTTAAATCACAGATGGATTATTGCTGATTATAGCGATGGAGAAATGTGGGGAGAAGTTCTGCTGAAATACTTTGTGAATGATGATGAAAGTATTTCATTCGAAGTAAATCAATCATTCATATATCAGAAATAAAAAAAAGTCGCAGTTGAAATAAATTTAACTGCGACTTTTTTATTTAATTTTCAAGTAACCAATTCTTGAAATCATAAAAGTTTTGTGGCGCTACACCATGTCCCACCGGATATTCTTTGTAAGTGGTGTTGATTCCCAAATCTTCCATTGCTGATGGTGTTTTTCTTGCCCAATCAATAGGTATTACTTGATCAACGGTTCCATGTGATGCAAATATTTTTAAAGTATCAAAATTGTTTTTTTGATAACCGTCTTTAATAATCTCTGCATTGAAATACCCGCTCATGGCAACGATTTTTTGCACTTTTTCAGGGTAAGATAAGGCAACAGCATAGCTTAAAATAGCTCCTTGGCTAAAGCCAATTAAGGCAATATTTTGCGCATCAATGGGGTAAGTTGCGGTTAATTCATCTATAAATTGAACAATAACATCTCTAGATATTCTGGCTTGATCGTGATCTGAAAATTTATTCTCATCAGCATCAAAGTTGATGGCGTACCAAGCGTAGCTTCCGTATTGCATGTCATACGGAGCTCTAGCCGAAATTACATAATACTGCTCCGGAAGTTCTTCGGCAAATGAAAATAAATCAGCTTCATTACTTCCATAACCATGTAGGAGTAACAAAAGTGGGTTTTTGTCTAAAATTATTTTGGGTTCTCTTATTTTGTATTCAAGTGATAATGCCATTGTGTTTAAGATATATTTGAAAGCCATTTTTGATAATATGTACCTAACAGAGGTACCGGTCTTGTTTCTCCTTTTATTGCGCTTGTAATTCCGTATGACCACAATACAAATGTAAAGATCCACATGGGCGCTGAGATCATTAAACTATCAAAGTTACTTATGATCAAACCGAGTGAAATAAAAGTTAGTGTGATTCCTAATCCTTGCCTGATATGAAATGATGCAAATTCATTTTTATCTTCGGAATTCATGGACATGGCTATAAAAACGCCAATTCCTAAAATGTAGCTTGTAATTGCGGCTGTCTTACCAGATTCTATATTTGATGTATTCATCTTCTACGCTAAAATTAATTGGTCTTGATTGATAATTCCGTACACTTTTCCTTGTATTTCAGTCCCCAGAAAAGCTGAATTTTTTGATTTTGATAAAATAGATGATTTGCTAAAAACACTTTTAAAATCAGGGTTGAAAAGTGTGAGGTTAGCCCTAGCACCATTTGCAATAATTTCTTCGGTTATACCAAAGGTTTTTTTACCAGAAGTTAATTTTTCAACAACTACTTCAAGTGGTAAAACGGTCATTAGAGCACTAAAACAACTTTCAAGGCCAATAGTACCATTTTTTGCTCCATCAAATTCCATTTTTTTATGTTCAATATCTATCGGATTATGATCGGTAGTAATCATATCTATTGTTCCATCAAGGACTCCATTGAGTAAAGCTTGACGGTCGCTTTCGGTTCGTAATGGAGGTGTAACTTTAAATCTGGTGTCAAATTCTTGTAGTTTTTCGTCAGTGAGTACTAAGTGGTGTACAGCAACACTACAACTGACCTGAAGGCCTTTTGATTTAGCGGCCTTAACTAATGCTATAGATTTTTCAGTAGATAAAGTAGGTAGGTGTAATTTTCCTCCTGTGTACTCTAGTAAATATAAATTTCTAGCAGTGTGAATTTCTTCGGCTAGATTTGGTATGCCTTTTAACCCAAGTTGAGTTGATACAATTCCTTCATTTGCAACTCCATTACCTTTAATATGTTCATCCTGTGAAAAAGCAATTATCAATCCATCAAAGTCTTGAACGTATTGCAATGCAATTTTTAGTAAATTGGCATTTTCTGTACTTTTATTATAATCACCAAAGGCTACTGCACCAGCATTTTTCATATCGTATAATTCGGCAATATCTTTTCCTGCGCTTTCTTTTGTCATAGCACCTATGGGATAGAGTTGCGTTGCAGTCTGCGTTGCTTTGCTTTTTACAAAATGTATTTGGGATTGATTGTCAATTACAGGATAGGAGTTAGGTTGTAATGCAATGCTTGTAAATCCGCTTTTTGCCGCTACTTGTAGCCCGTTAAGTATGGTTTCTCGATCCTCAAATCCAGGTTCTCCAAGAGAGACACTGCTGTCAAACCAGCCTTGTGAGAGATGTAAATTATCTAGTTTAATTTCTTGAATTTTATCTGGATTTTCAAGATTAGTTCCTATTTCTTGAATGTATCCATCTACAATTAAAAGATCTGAAATGGTGTTATGAAATGAACTTTTTGGGTCAATAATTTTTGCATCTCGGATAATTAATTTCATATTTAAGGAACTTTTTTTATGATTTGACAAATTTGAGAATTACCATTTCTAAGAGTAGAAATAGTAGTGCAAATATAACAAACCATTTCCAAATTTGGTTATCGGTTCGGTTTGTTTGTAAAGCATTAAAGAATGATGTAATAGATGATTCTTGGTTCAAATCAGCTAGTACGTTATCATTGTTTTTAATTAAATCACTCTCTGATCTTGCGTAGTTGAAACTGAGATTTTCGATCCATTCTTTTTTGGAGAAAACACTAAAATTTCCAGCTTGTTTTGGGTAATCATTAAAAGTCATTTTAACCTTAGTGCTCAAGATTTGTTGAATTGGAATAAATTGCTCTTCGGTTCCTTTAATGGTTACAATAGCGTCTTTTTGTAAAGCTGCATCTGTAATGTGAGGTAAATTACTTCCTATGGTATAGGCAATAACTCCGTTATTTTGGTTGTTAATCACCATTTTATAAAAAGTAGGTACAATCAATGGTGACTGCTGAAAATTAGAATTTTCAACATTTAAAGGTGCTGCAAATACGGCTACTGTAGCTACTGAGTTTGTTATGGAGGTGAGAAATGGACTCTGGTCTTCATAAGATAATGCTGCTGGACTCGAATTGCTTAAACGATAATATATTTTGGTCTTCGGATATTGAAAATTGGTTATTTTTGATTCGAATACATTATTGAATATGGGATGATTAAAGTTGATTTTAGTAATTTGCTTTTCCGTTTGTTCTAAAGGACTGTATGAAAGTGAACCAAAATTTTTGAAAAATGAATTGTACGTTTCGATTGAACTTTCTGATGACGGTATTACAACAACGTGTCCGCCCTTTGACACAAACGATTTTAAAGTAGTTGCTAAGGCTTGAGGTATTTCATTCAATTCATTTAAAACAATAGCATCCTGCTGCTCTATACTGTTGTAATCCAGTGTGCTTAAAGAATAGTTTTTATACACAAATTCATCAGGAGTGTAAATTCGGGTTAAGAAATTACTTTTTAATGGATCTCCTACACTAATTACATTTGCTTTTTTATTTTTTGAAATGCTAAAATAAAGGATGTTGTCATAAGCAAGACCATTGTCTTGAATAGATATATATCCATGAAATGATTTTTTCGGGATGGTAAAAGTGATATTTTTTTTCTTGCTATCTAGGTCAACAGTAGTTTTTGCAATTAATTTATTGTTGTCAAAAATAGAAATGGGAACACCAGGGAATTTATCGCCATAACCAGTGACTTGCACCGTAATTTCATAAAAATTTTCGACCGTTTTACTTATGAACACGCTATCTACAGATGCGTTGTTTTTTTGTTCCGCTTCAGAAAGTATGAATAGAGGATTCATATTTTGATCGCTAGTTTTTACCTGTTTTTCGGTTATTGATAATCCGTCTGTAAGGACTACAACATCTTTGTTATATGGGGATTTATGAGCTTTTACCTTTGCTAAAATATTATCTAGATTGAATGCCTCAGAACTGTATTTTAAATTTTGTAAATTACTTCGAACTGATTTTATATCGGTGTTCCAAAAGTTTTCGGAATTTGTTAATAATGAAAATGTAATGTTTTCTGGAGTTTCCTCAAGCAGTTCTTGAACAGCTCTTTTTAATAGTTCGCCTTTCTTTCCTTTAGCCTGCATGCTGTAGGAATTATCTAGAATAATAAATAGTTCATTGTTTTTATTTTTACTGTCTTTTGAGGAAAAAAAAGGCTGAGCAAAAGCAATGATAATACATGTCAATAGTAACAATCTGCAGGTTAAAAGAAGCCATTTTTTTATTTTAGAGCTTTTTCTAGTTTGAATGGTGAGTGCCTTTAAAAACCGAACATTTGTAAAGAATTCGGTTTTAAACTTTCGCAATTGAAAAAGATGAACCAATATTGGTATAAGTAAAAGGAATAAAAAATATAAAACTTCAGGGTGCTTAAAATGCATACTGTGATGGTATTGACTAGAATGTGTTAAAACTCCAATGGATTTCATTGGATTATAATGGAATCAAAAATACAAATTTGTTGACAGTTTATCAGCACGTTTCGTAAATTTTGGATAATAAATAATTTTACATTTGCGTGCATTTAATCTTTATTTTAGCCTAAATGGAAATATTTACACTATGAAAAAATCTTTAGTTTTCTTGATACTCCTTGTTTTTAGTGTTACGGTCAAAGCACAGAATAAAAAAATCAATTTATTAATTGGAACTTATACTCAAAATTGCGACAGTAAAGGCATTTATGTTTATGACTTTGATACTTCAAATGGAGATTTCATTTACAAAAACGCAACAGATAAGACAGTTAATCCAAGTTTTTTTACAGTGTCCAGTCAAAATAAATTTGTGTATTCTGTGAATGAATTTGGAAAAGAAAGTACAATTAGTGCTTTTAATTACAATGCTTCCAGTGGTGCTATTCAGTTTTTAAATAAGCAAAGTGCTATGGGTGCTGATCCGTGCTATATTATTAACGATAACAAAAACGTCATTGTAGCAAATTATTCTGGAGGTTCGATCAGTGTTTTAGAAAAAAATAGTGACGGTACGCTCCAAAAAGCCAAACAAGTCATTCAACACTACGGAAAAGGTTTGAATCCCAAACGCCAAGAAGCACCTCATGTGCACATGGTCTCTTTTTCACCGGATAAAAAATTTGTTTTGGCTAATGACATGGGAACTGATAAAATATATTCCTACAGTTATGATCCACTTTTAAAAACTGATGTACTTCAAATAAAAGATAGCATCTCCGTAACAGCAGGAAGTGGACCACGGCATTTAACTTTTAGTAAAAATGGCAAATTAGTTTACGTTCTGCAAGAGCTTAGTGGTATGATTACAGTGTACAGTTATAAAGAGGGTAAACTAGTTAAAAGAGATGAAACGACTATTTTAGCAGCAGGTTTTAAGGGAGATTTTACAGCTGCAGATATTCATTTTTCTCCTGATGGAAAGTTTTTATATGCTACTAATCGTGGTGAAGCCAATACTATTTCAATTTTTAAAGCCAATGCTAATGGGACACTCCAATTAGTGGAGCACGTTTCAACATTAGGAAAAGGACCACGTAATTTTGCAATAGATCCTACAGGTGCTTTTTTATTAGTTGCACATCAATATTCAAATGATGTAATTATTTTTAAAAGAAATATAAAAACGGGAACGCTAACCAATACAGGTAAAAAAATAGAATTGTGTGCGCCTGTTTGTCTTGTTTTTACAGATAATAAGTAAATGTATTATACTAAAAAGGGCTGTTGTAGCAGCCCTTTTTAAGTAATTTATTTTTTATCTTTTCGTTTTTTATCTCTGGTCTTTAACATGTTTCTATTAACAGATCCGTGAGTTTTTTTCTTAGTAACTCCTGGACCTCCTAAGTTCACCTTTTTGTTTTTCTTACTTTTTTCTTGAAAAGCACCATCACCGGCTAGTTTTTGTTTTTTCATCAAAAACTTGATGGGTTGTCTTTCTTTCTCAGGCTCAATTAATTTTGAGGATACTTCAACTGTTTCTGGGAATTCTTCAATAGTAAGCTCCATATCCATCAGGAGTTCTATCTCAATTTTAAACTCCTCTTCGCGTGGAGCTATTAAACTGATTGCAGTACCTGTAGCATCTGCACGACCAGTTCTACCTATTCTGTGCATGTACAATTCCGGCAATTCGGGGATTTCAAAATTGACCACATGTGTTATATTTGAGATATCTAAACCTCTAGCCATAATATCTGTGGTAATCAAACCTCTTAAGTTTCCTTCTTGAAAAGAGGCCATGGTGCTCAAACGATAATTTTGTGATTTATTAGAGTGAATGACACCAAACTGTCCATCAAAATCTTCTTCTATGCGATCGTGCAGTAAATCGGATATTTTCTTGTTGTTTACAAAAACAAGAACGCGACTCATATCTGGTGTGGTAGATAATAAGTGTTTTAATAAATTAACTTTCGTGTTAAAATTAGGAACGTTGTAGGTGATTTGTGTAATGTTTTCTAACGGAGTTCCTGACGCAGATAGTGTAACTTCTTCGGGATAATCAAAGAAATCATTCAAAATAGCATCTACTTCATCAGTCATTGTGGCTGAAAAAAGAATGTTCTGACGTTTCTTTGGCATCATTGCCAAAATAGCGGTCAGTTGGGTTCTAAAACCTAAATTAAGCATTTCATCAAACTCATCAATTACGAGTTTTTGCATTTCCTCAAATCGGATTACGTTATCCAATGTTAAGTCCATTATTCGGCCGGGTGTTCCAACTAATATGTCGCAACCTTGGTAAACAGTTGTTTTTTGTGTATTGATGTTTACACCACCAAAAATACCAATAGTTCGAACCGACATGTATTTTGTCAATTTCTCAACCTCTTCCACTACTTGCACTACAAGTTCGCGCGTAGGTACTAGGATCACTATTTTAGGAGTATGGCCAGGAGTAAATTTGTATAATTTGAGTAAAGGAAGTAGGTAAGCAAATGTTTTACCAGTTCCCGTTTGCGCAATTCCCATCATATCTCTACCAGACATGATTACTGAGAACGTTTTTGCTTGAATAGGGGTAGGTGTTGTAAATCCTAAATCATCGATCGCTTTCTGTACGGATTTAGGAAGATTGAATTGCTCAAAAGTAGTCATTTGCTTAAATTTTTTGCAAAGATAGTCTTTTTGAAAGTAATCAAGCAAATGTGTTAATTTACAGTCTTTTTGATACTGGTAAAGTTATAAATACGTCTTAGAAAACGTTTTAAAAACCCTCAAAAACGCCTAGGCCAAATAAGGCAAAATCATACTTTACAGGATCTTGTGCATCAAATTCGCGAAGTTTAGCGTCTAATTCTGCAAGAGCTTTTCCATCATTTTGTTTTCGAGAAAGCAACTCCAATTTTCTAGCCACATTACCGGAGTGTACATCTAGCGGGCAAGATAGGGAAGCCGTTGAGATGCTTTTCCAGATGCCCAGATCAACGCCAGTTTTGTCATTTCGAACCATCCACCTTAAATACATGTAGAAAAGGGTAATTTAGATGGTATTAATCAAATAATACTAGTTCATTTGGATTTAGGTCAACACTTTCTCCAATCATACCCGAAACAGTAGTATTTCCTTCATAGCCAGTTAAGTCTTCTTCATTGAATGGTATGCCCTTGCGGTCGTAATTAGCTTTAAGCATTTCTACATCTTCTGCAAGTTGTTCCTTATTTAATGCTTTCTCTCGATAATGTGTATGCCAATACCACTTCAAACCTTTCCAGTCTGTGGTAAATGTAGATTCCTCAGAATAATTTCTATATTTAATAACTATAAAGTAATATCCAGATTTGTTTTGCTTTGAATGATGTATTTTGATGCTCTCAATCAAAGAATGCACCAAACGTTTAATCTCATCAAATTGAATATAATCAGTATAAGTTTCTATCAAAGTTTTGGTTCTTGAGATTCTGGTCTCATTTTCCATTTCTAAAACTTTTATTTGGAGGTCTTCAATTTCTAAATTTAATTTAACCCTTTTTAGTTTTGTTAATTTGTAGTCTTCTTTAAAAGTTTCATCATCCTCCAAGTCTGGGTCTCTTAATAATTTTACTAAGCGTTCAAGCTGTTTATCCAACTGAACTAATTCTTTCTTCTTACTATCTAGCTTTTCTCTTAGTGGAATTGATAGATTACTCTTTGGAGCCTCGAGCAATAATTCTTTAAGATTCTTATTTTTAAATAAATGCTGAATAATAAAATTTTCTAATTTAGGGAGTGAAATAGCCCTACTATCTTGACAGTCTTTATGCGGTGGTCTCTTTCCTTTGCATTTATAAGAGTTGTCATTTCCTTTAGGTCTTTTTTTTCCTAACACTTCATTACCGCAATGTCCACATTTTATAATTCCATTTAGTAAATAATGATAATCTGCTCTTTTACCGACATTTTTAATATTTTTGGGAAGGTTCTCATTTACCTTATCCCATAAATCATCCTCTATGATTTGAACATCAATTTTTACTTCAATTCTTTTGTTGATATCTTTCTTGTTCCAAATTCTGATACCTTTATAGATAGGGTTTGTCAGCATGTCATAAACCACATTTCCTCTCCATTTTACATTGCTTTTTTCAAATTCTGTAACATTCTTTGTGAATTCATTTATCCTTTTTATTTTTCCTTTAAATCTATTAAATTTTGTTGGTGCCCCTTCTTCGTTTAGGATATTGGCAATCGTATAACTACCAATTCCTTGAAGTGATAAATTGAACATTTTTCGAATGTACTGAGCTTCTTCTTCAAAAATTATAAAATTATTATTTTCATCACGTTGATAACCGTAAGGTTTCATTCCATGAGTTTTCCCTTTTAGTGTTTTACTGTAATTCGCTAATTTTACTTTTCTAGAGGTAATTTTAGCATAGTATGAATTGACTAATGAAATTAAGTTACTACCTAAAATGCTTTCGTCATTACTAAAATCAAAATCAATTCCGTTTGGATAAAATTTACATTTATGCGCTATGCATTCAGCGGAAAAAATATTCCATACAGTGGAATTGCGTTCAATTCTAGACTGGTCTATGCAATAAATGTTGGTAATGACACCTTTTTTTAAATCGGACATCATATCCGCAAGTGCTGGTCTATCTTCAATAGCTAGAGTTCCGCTCATTCCTTCATCTACATAATATCTATATTGCAAACCTAAATGATTAGCCAATTTGAAACCACCCTGTTGTTGGGTTTCGATAGAATAATCGGTTCCATCTGCCTTGTTTTTGGATGTACGACAATAAATAGCGAGCATAAATATATTTTTTACAAATATAACAAATGGTTTAATAAGGGTAATTAAGGTAGTTAAATAAAATTTATCTTATTGTAGTTTTATAGATGCAATGATGTCAAACCTTTCCGTTACATTTTCTTAATCTTTTGCACTTTCATAATAATCTCCCATCATAGTTTCTAAATCGGTGCTGAATTTTTTACCATGTTTAATTAATCTCAAAGTCGTCCACTTACTTTTAGCATCCAAATCTAAATTATGCTTTTTAAAAATCTCATTTTTTAGCCAACTTTTAAATTCAACAAATGCTTTTGAATGATTTTCATTATTACTAGCGTAAGCAAGATTTTCATTATATACACCTTTTAAAAATTTATCAACCTCTTTTTTAATATGTACAACTGGTAGTTCTTTTACCATCATGTCAATAACCAATTCATGAGGCTTTGGATAATTTAATAAATTGTCAATTGACTCCAAATAATAGCTTAAATCATTTTTTATTTCCACTTGAGGCTGGGCAGACTCTTTGGTTACTTCAATAATAACGACAGAGTTTAGAGCTTTTTCTTCATTTTGAGTTGGTGTAGTTTCTTGAAAATTTTCCTTTTTTTCAATAACCGATTCTTCTACTTTTTTGTCTTTTGAATTGAGATTTCCAAATTCAGAAATAGTATAACTGTAAAGTTTTTTTATTGTTTTTGTGTTCTTTGTGCTTTTGGTTTTTAATTCCGTTTTTCTTAAATAACCATTATCTTCTAGATTATCTATAGCACTAAAAAAAGTGGGCTTAGTAATACCTAATCTATTGCAATAAAGAGTTTGTGATAAATTGAATTCAGTATCAGAATCAGACAGTATCATGGTCAATAGTCTAAAAGCGGTTGCTGATAGTCTTGTATCCAATAGTATTGAATGGTGTATGGTGGTAAATTTACCACCTTCATTATTTTTACGAATAACTGTTTTGTTTGTCATTATAATTTTATTTCCTCATTGTTATTTTCTCCTCTTGTGTTTGGTGAGGAAAGCTGATGAACATGACCCCATCAGCAACCAAAATAATCAATCGTTTAGATTTTAATATATGCTACAAACTAATATCTTTAATCTTACAATAATATTAAACAATTATAATCAATTTTAAAAAAAAGTCAATCTTATTTAAAACCATTCATATTATTTTTACATTTATTTCATTGAGAGTAGCTCACAAATCTTGATTTTAGTTGAAATATATTTTTATTCACAAAAGTTGGTATGATTTCTTTACCAATTGTTGGTAATATTTTTATACCATATACTATATTAGTAATATAACTCACTCCGTGAGGTGAGAGTGTGTATATTAAATTATTATGTGTTCTAGTGAGTATCTTCGTTTATACTCCGATACATCACTAACACATAAAGATAAAGGTTAAGAAAAAACATTTCAACTAAACTTATTTATAAACCTAATAACTTTAGTAGTTAAGAAAAACCTATCTCAACTCAAAAAAAAGTTTTTCGGAAACTAACATCTCAACTTCCAAAGGAAAAGGTGAGCGATTACAGCATCCAATCTCAACTTCAAGAAATATAGCCAGCCCATTGTACCTTTTGCTTCTTAATGGGGTAAAAAACACTCCTCTAGTTCCCCCGCATGCTCCTGTAAACGTTCTATCACAATATATTCCCAATCATTGATTTCAACCCTTCTAAAGCCCTTTTCAGTCAATAGTCAGTTCATAAATATGATAGAGTGTTTACACTTCCTAATTTTTTTGAATTTTAAATCATTGTAGCCAAAAATCACTCAGATAATTAGTTTATTCGAATCAAACTTCCCATCAATTCACCTCGTTTATAATAGACCCTATTACCGATGCCAAAGGCAATTATTTTACCTTTTTTAGTCCAATTCCATAAGGTAGTCATATTGATTTTTAACAAAGTGCAAGCCTCAGCTCTGGTAAGTAATTCATCTGGATTTTCAGTAGGTATATTTTTTACAAATTCTTGTAATTGTTCTTTTACCACTCTTGTGATTAACTCTTCTAAATCCCTCGGAGTTAAATTTTGTAATAGGATTGCGTTTTCCATTATATAGATTTATGAATTAATAACAAATTAAAAATTAGTTCAAATATCACCTAAACTGGGTATTGCATCCAGCGTAAAAGAATGGTTTCTTTGGCAAGCAAGAAACAAAGCATTAGATAAAAAACCTATGTAAATACATTACAAGATTTATAAATTGCTTATATTAGGCATTACATTATTGTCTATAAATATGATTGTTAATGCATTAAATAAGATGCCTCGTAATTGCCAAATTTAAATGCTGTCTACTAACTAAAAAAAATTAATTTTACATCAAGTACAGTTTTGCTTTATAGTAAATTGTACTAAAATCTAAAATACTATAATTTCATTATATCAAAATTATTTGATGGTGAAAAAAGAATACAAAATACACTATGGCAATTAAAAAATCAGAATTATACAGCTCTCTTTGGGCTAGTTGTGATGAATTACGTGGAGGAATGGATGCCTCTCAATACAAAGATTATGTACTTACAATGCTTTTTGTGAAGTATGTTTCAGATAAGTATGCTGGCAACCCGATGAGTTTAATTGAGATACCCAAAGGAGCTTCATTTGAAGACATGGTGGCCTTGAAAGGACAAACCGATATTGGTGACCGAATCAATAAAGAAATATTGAGACCTTTATTTGCGGCCAATGGACTTGAAGGTTCAATGGAACTAGTAGATTTCAACGATGATGACAAACTAGGAAGCGGAAAAGATAAAGTAGAAACGCTGTCTAAGCTTATTGCTATTTTTGAAAATCCTGGACTTAACTTTAAAAATAATAGAGCTGAAGATGATGATGTATTGGGTGATGCGTATGAATTTTTGATGCGTCACTTTGCTACAGAATCTGGAAAAAGCAAAGGACAATTTTACACACCAGCCGAGGTATCTAGAATCTTATCGAAGGTCATTGGTGTTGAGAAAGCAGACAAACCATCTTATACAGCTTACGACCCAACCTGTGGTTCGGGTTCGCTTTTATTGAAAGTGTCAGATGAATCACCAAATGGACTTACACTTTACGGTCAAGAAAAAGATATAGCCACAAAAGGATTAGCCATCATGAACATGTGGTTGCATGGCTATCCCGAAGCATCTATTGCGGGTGGAAACACCATATCAATACCTAGTTTTAAAGAAAATGATGGAAGTTTAAAGCGATTCGATTTTGTAGTTGCCAATCCTCCTTTTTCTGTTAAGAATTGGTTGACTGGAATCAACCCAATGGATGATGCCTTCAAGCGTTTTAGAGGGTATGGAGTGCCACCAGAGAAAAATGGCGATTATGCCTTTTTACTACACATTTTAGCTTCATTAAAAAGCACGGGAAAAGGAGCAGTTATTCTTCCTCATGGTGTTTTGTTTAGAGGAAATGCCGAAGCCGAAATTCGTAAAAACATCTTGGAACGCAAATGGATAAAAGGAATTATTGGGTTGCCAGCCAACTTGTTCTACGGTACAGGTATTCCCGCTTGTATTATTGTGATTGACAAAGAAAATGCTGAAGAGCGTGAAGGCGTTTTTATGATGGACGCCAGCAAAGGATTTACTAAAGATGGTAACAAGAACCGATTAAGAGAACAGGACATTCACAAAATTGTAGATGCCTTCAACCGCCAGTGGGAAATTGACAAATACTGTCGTTTAGTACCGTATAGCGAGATTGAAAAAAACGAATACAACTTAAACATTCCTCGTTATATTGACACTCAAGAGGATGAAGACATTCAAGATTTGAATGCACACTTAAATGGTGGAATTCCTCAAAAGGACATTGACGCCTTGAAGAAATACTGGGAGATATACCCTAATCTAAGAAAAGATTTGTTTACCCCTATTCGTGAAGGGTACGCCAAATTGAATGTGGAAAAAAACACCATCAAAAGCACCATTTTTGAGCATGACGATTTTACAAAATACAATACCAAGCTAGACAGTTTGTTTACGGAATACAAAGCAACCAATCATGCCCGAATGAATGCTATTGGCGCCGATACCAAGCCCAAAGATTTCATTAAAACCATTGCCGAAGACTTACTAGAGCGATATGCAAATAAACCTCTAATTGGCCAATATGATGTGTACCAACATTTGCTAGACTACTGGAACGAAACCATGAAAGATGATGTCTATCTATTGGTTGAAGACGGTTGGAAAGCTACTGTAAAACGTATTATTGAAAAAAACAAAAAAACAGGCAAAGAAACCGATAAGGGCTGGACTTGCGACCTTATCCCTAAAACATTAGTCATTAACCGATTTTTAGCCACTGAACAACAAGCCGTTTGGGATGTTGAAACCGCTTTAGAAAGCCTACAAGCCGAAATAATAACTATTGAAGAAGAACATGCTGGCGAAGAAGGCCTATTGAGTGAAGCTACCAACGATAAAGGTAGTTTGACTAAAGCTACCATAACCGCATTTGTAAAAGACAACAAGACCAACCCAACAGAAAAAGAAGCGGTGGCACTGGCCAATAGCTTATTGAAACTATTTAACCGTGATACGGAACTTAAAAAAGAACTAAAAGAGAAAACCACCACTTTAGATGATTTGACCCTTGCTAAGTTCAAAGCCTTAACCGAAGCTGAAGTAAGAACACTAGTAGTCGATGATAAATGGCTTACCAGCTTACAAACCGTGATACAAACCGAAATTGATGCTATCTCACAACGGTTAACCACTAGAGTAAAAGAATTATCAGACCGCTACGAAAATTCTTTAGGAGAATTGGATTGTGAAACAAAATCTTTAGAGGATAAAGTTAATATTCATCTTGAAAAAATGGGATTAAGATGGAATTAACACAACAGAAGTACAAAGAAACGGAAGCTGGATTAATTCCAGAAGATTGGACTCTGGAAAAGATTGAAGATTTTGCTTCAATTACTACTGGAGGAAGTGATACCCAAGACCGTGTTAAAGATGGAGAATATCCTTTTTATGTAAGGTCAAACACAATTGAAAGAATCAACAAATATTCTTTTGATGGCGAGGCAATATTAACCTCTGGTGATGGTGTAGGTGTTGGTAAAATATTTCATTATGTTACTGGTAAGTTTGACTATCATCAAAGAGTTTATAACTTATTCAACTATAGACAAGATGTATACGGTAAGTACCTCTTCTTTCAGTTTTCGACTAACTTTTATAAAAAGGTTATGTCAATGACTGCTAAATCATCCGTTGATTCTGTTAGAAGAGAAATGATAGCCGACATGAAAATCCCGCTCCCACCAACCCTAGAAGAACAAAAAGCCATAGCCGCCGCCTTGAGTGATGTAGATGAATTGATTAGTAATTTAAACCAACTCATCACCAAAAAGAAAGCGATTAAACAAGGTGCCATGCAACAGCTTTTAACGCCACCGAACAAAGGTGGTAAACGGTTGGCAGGGTTTACTGAGGATTGGGATTTTAGAACCATTGGTGAGCTCTGTAAAACATTTACTAAGCAAACAGGGTTCGACTATTCAAATCACATAAAACCAACACTAATTAATAAAAAACAAACGGATTATCTACCGTTTATCCAAAACAAAGATTTTAATGGTCATAAAGTAAACTTTGATACTGATTACTATATTCCTCAAGATGTAGCTGTACGCTTCCCAATGATTTTATTGAATGAAAGATGTTTGATGATTTCCATTTCAGGCAGTATAGGAAAAGTTGGAATTTTTAACAATAAAGAAATTGCTTTTATTGGTGGAGCGGTATCAGTAGGAAAGTTTATCAACCCACTCTATTTGGATTGGGTCATGAATTATCTACATTCAGAAGCTGGACAAAACATGATGTTGAAGGACGTTAAGGCAGGGTCGCATCAAAACCTAATTCTCGATGACATTAGAAAAATGAAAATTCCCATGCCAAAAATTGAAGAACAAAATGCTGTGTGTCAAATTCTATCAGATATAAATGAAGATATAGATAAATTAGAAACAAAAAAAGCAAAATACCAAGTTATAAAACAAGGCATGATGCAAGAATTATTAACGGGTAAAATTAGGTTGGTGTGAGTGAAGTAATAGAAGTTCAAATGGATATTGCGGAGCATAAAGTTTCGCCAAAGGATTTAAAACCCAGTATCATTACGGTTGCTGATTTGCTCGTAGAGTCTAGGATAACATTTCCTAATTATCAAAGGCCCTACAAGTGGGAAACTAAGCATGTAAACCAGCTTATCAATGATATTATTACTTTCAATCACAAACCAGCCTATCGCCTCGGTACAGTTGTTATTCATCATGATGAAAACGACCTATTAAATATTGTTGATGGGCAGCAACGCACCATTACTTTATTACTTATTACAAAAGCAATTTTAGCAAGGATTGATGCCAAACAAATAGAATTAAAAAATGAGGAACTAAAAAGGCTACTTAAGGACGTAAAGTCTAAAATGCCACAACCTCAATTTATTAATGAAATCACCATACAAAACATTCAAAGAAATTATGCTGAAATTGAACGTCATGTAGCTAATTTTGATGAAGAAATACTGTTTTTTCTTTTCAACAAATGTGAATTTGTTAAATGTATTCTAACCGATATTTCAGAAGCTTTTCAGTTTTTTGACGCACAAAATGCTAGAGGTAAAGACCTTGACCCACATGATTTACTCAAGGCATTCCACTTAAGAGAGTTTAGTCAAAAAGAAAAAGAAGTACTTACTAAAACAGTTGCAACATGGGAAGACTTGGAAACAAGGACTTTGGTTACTTTATTTGGTAAATACCTTTTCCGTATTAAAGGATGGGTGAAAGGACGTTCTTCTCGATATTTTACAAAAAATGAAGTAGATTTATTTAAAGGGATTACCTTAGATAAAATAGAAAATTACCCATTTACCAGAGGCATGCGTATTACGCACTTTTATGTAGATAAATACAACCAATCAGCCGATAGAGATATAGACCTTCAACACATGCATTTCCCTTTTCAGTTGGATGGACCCATCATAAATGGAAAGCGTTTTTTTGAAATGATACATTTCTATGAACAAATTATATCTAATTATACAGGGGATTTTCTAAAACAATTAGATTTAAGTGCAGAAGCAGACGAAATCATATATGCAATTAATCATTATGACAAAAGACACCGAGATGGCGACCAGTTTGTGAGAACTTTATTTGATTGTGCTTTAATTTATTATCACGATAAATTTGGCGAGGTAGAACTTTCTAGATTTATTGAGAAGGCTTTTATATGGGCTTATAAAGTCCGTTTACAGCAACAATCGGTTTACTTATCAACTGCCGACAACTATGTTTTAGAAAATAATATTTTTAAAGAAATTTATGAAGCTGTAAACCCTAGCCAAGTGCTCAATTATTACATACCAGCACTTCATGAAATTCGTATAAAAAACCCAAAAACCTTAAATTATTATAGAAAGGGGCCAAACCCAAATAATTTAATTGCTATTTTCAAAACTTTAAGATACTACAATGGGGACTACTAATACAGAACAAGTACAGGAGTTTTCGGTAAAAACACTCTTGAGTACAACGGGCGAATATACAATACCAGTTTACCAAAGAAATTATGCTTGGGAAGAAACTCAAATTCGTCAATTAATAAAAGACATAATAGATTCGCTTAAGAAGAGTAGTACCAAAAAATATTACATAGGGACGCTAATAGTTGATAAAACCGAAATAAACAACAAGAGCCTCTTTGAAACAATTGATGGGCAACAACGTTTAACGACATTAAATATTCTTTTAATTGCGATTAAAAACTATCCTCAATTTAAACATATAAATACGGAATGGTTTGAACGATTAAATTTAAGTTTTTCAAATCGTCAAAAATCAGAAGAAGCCTTACTTGACCTATTTGGTAATTCTAAAATTGAAAGTAAAAAATATAATCCGTCTATCCTAGATGCTTACGATTTGGTAATTTCCATTTTAAATGAAGAGATAAAAGAAAGTGGTGATGTTACTATCGAGACCTTTACCGATTATTTATTCCATTATGTAACTATTTTACGAGTTGAGGTTCCACCACAGACCGACTTGAATCATTATTTTGAAATAATGAATAACAGAGGTGAACAATTAGAAAAACATGAAGTTTTAAAAGCTCGTTTATTAGAATCCTTTGATTTTATTAAGGATTTAGACGTTAAAGAAAAAAACAGCCATGTTTTCCATACAATTTGGGAAGCTTGCGCTAATATGGAAAAATACGTGCAATATGGTTTTCCAGTAGATGTTCGACACAACTTATTCGATTCTAACAACTGGGATAATTTCAAAGCTGAAAATTTTGATGAAGTTTTAAATCAATTTGGTGAAATCAAGAATCAAAAGCACCAAGAAGCACAATCTATTGACCAAATAATTAAAAAGCCTGTAAATGATTCGAGTAGAGAAAATGCTAGTGATGAAAATCCAGAACGATTTTATTCAGTAATCAATTTTTCAAACTTTTTATTACATGTAATTAGAGTTACAACAAAACAAGACATCTTATTAGATGACAAAAAATTACTAGATAGTTTTGAAGAAATAGTAAATGAGAAAACAGACGAAGAGAAAATGATTTTTTCTCAAAATTTTGCTTTTAGTTTACTGAAGACAAAATATCTGTTTGATAAATTTATCATTAAACGAGATACATCGAAACAAAAAGAAGAATGGAGTTTATCCAAAATGAAGAATTCAAAACAACAAAGAGGAAATAGTATTGCCTATACAGCTAGCTATCCTAATAGTTTCGAAGATATTCATTTAAATAGACAGTTAGTTCAACTACTTTCTATGTTCCATGTTTCTATTCCAACACTATCTTATAAACATTGGTTAAATGCAGCATTACATTACGTGTATGAAAACCCTAAAACTTCAGCTGAGGACTATATTAATTTCTTGGAAAGAACTGCCGAAACTTTTATTTATAATCGAATAGTTGCTCACGAACCTCAAGAATATTATAAGATGATTTATCATCCACAATCAATGAAGTTGAATAACCCAATTGACATAACAAAATTTAGTTTTGGGTCAATCACCAATAATTTGCTATTCAATTATGTTGATTATTTACTTTGGAAAAGAGAAGTTAATAAAGAGAGTAAAGACTCAAAAATTATGGATTTTAAATTTACTTCTAGAAGTTCGGTTGAGCATTATTATCCTCAAAATCCAAAAGAAGGATTCCCCAAAATGAAAGATTTAAATGCGCTGAACTGCTTTGGAAATTTATGTTTGATTAGTCACAGTAAAAATTCATCGTTGAGCAACTTTTCACCATTAAGTAAAGCTGAGTTTTATCTTAAAGGAGATATTGACAGTATCAAACAGTATATTATGCTGAGAAATGCTGATAATTGGGATGTTGAAGCAATACAAGACCATCAAAAAGAAATTTTTCAACTTTTAAAAATTGAAAATGAATAACATAGGTAAATCAGAAAGGATTTCTCAAAATAGAATCGTTCAATTATTTCAAGATAAATTAAAGTACCAATATCTTGGTGATTGGCATGAAGAAACACGTATCCAGCCAATAGAAGAAGCTATTTTAAAAAAACATCTTCTATCAAAAGGATATTCAGCAGTTTTAGCTCAAAAAGCAGTTGATGAGTTAGTTAAAACATCCAAAAACTTATCCAATGGTTTGTATGATGCAAATAAAGAAGTCTATCGTTTATTGCGTTATGGTGTCACGGTTAGAGAAGAATTAGGCCAACCCAAAGAAACGGTTTGGTTAATTGACTGGAAAAATCCAGAACAAAATGACTTTGCAATTGCTGAAGAAGTGACCGTACAAGGCAAGCATGTAAAAAGACCCGACATAGTCATTTATGTGAATGGTATTGCACTTGGAGTCATTGAATTAAAGAAAAGTAAAATTGGTTTTGAAGAAGGTATTAGACAAAATCTTGACAATCAAAAACCAGAGTTTATTCAAAACTTTTTTACCACTATGCAATTAGTAGTTGCTGGTAATGATACACAAGGTTTGCGTTACGGAACCATTGAAACCACTGAAAAATATTATTTGAAATGGAAAGAAGATTCAGCAGAATCTTATGATTACATTCTAGACAAACATATTAGCCAGTTATTTGATAAATCAAGACTTTTAGAACTTATTTACGACTTCGTAATTTATGATAAGGGAATTAAAAAACTATGCAGACCCAATCAGTTTTTTGGTATCAAAGCGGCCCATGACCATGTGAGAACAAAAACTGGTGGAATCATTTGGCACACTCAAGGTAGTGGAAAGAGTTTGACCATGGTTTGGCTCACCAAATGGATTCGTGAAAATGTTAGAGACAGTCGAGTTTTAATCATCACTGACCGTGAAGAACTGGATGACCAAATTCAGAAGCTGTTCACAGGGGTTGACGAAACAATTTACAGGACCAAAAGCGGAAGAGACTTAATCCGAGTGCTAAACGAAAAAACTGAAATGCTAGTTTGTAGTTTGGTTCATAAGTTTGGCAGAAAAACAGATGAAGGAGATTATGAATCTTACATTGAAGAGTTAAAATCTAGCTTAGGCTCTGATTTCGAGGCGAAAGGTGATATTTACGTTTTTGTTGATGAATGTCATCGCACCCAATCTGGAAAGCTACACGATGCGATGAAGTTAATTCTTCCAAATGCCTTATTCATTGGTTTTACTGGAACTCCGTTGTTAAAAAAGGACAAACAAAAGTCTATTGAAATATTCGGACCATACATTGGTAATCCCTACAAATTCGATGAAGCGGTTGAGGATGGGGTTGTTCTGGATTTATTATATGAAGCCAGAGATGTGGAGCAATTTGTAACCAACCAAGTTAAAATTGATGATTGGTTTGATGCCAAAACAAAAGGTTTAACTGATGTGGCCAAAGTGGAATTAAAAAGACGTTGGGGAACCATGCAAAAAGTATTGGGCTCCAAATCAAGATTGGAAGAAATTGTGGCTGATATCATTTTTGACTTTGAAACCAAACCAAGGTTAAAAACTGGTGAAGGAAATGCCATGTTAGTGTCTAGTTCCGTTCATCAAGCATGTAGATATTACGAGCTATTTCAAAATGTAGGATTTAAAGAATGTGCTATTATTACCTCTTATCAACCACATCACTCTGATATTAAGGGAGAGGAAACAGGTGAAGGACTTACAGATAAACTGCTGAAATATGAAGTTTATACTAAAATGCTGAATGGAAAATCTACGGAGGACTTTGAATCTGAAGCTAAAGCAAAGTTTATCAAAGAACCGAGTAAAATGAAATTGTTAATAGTTGTAGATAAGCTTTTAACGGGTTTTGACGCACCTTCAGCAACCTATCTGTATATTGACAAGAACATGCAAGACCATGGCTTATTTCAAGCTATTTGCCGTGTTAACCGAGTAGACACAGATGATAAGGAATATGGATATATTGTAGACTATAAAGATTTATTTAAATCACTTCAAAAATCTATTACAGATTACACATCGGAAGTTTTTGATGACTATGATGCAAATGATGTCGATGGTTTATTGAAAAACAGATTAACAGAGAGTAAAGAACGACTAGAAACGGCTTTAGAAACGGTGAGAGCCATGTGTGAACCTGTTCATCCAAAAGATGAGCCAAATTACATTCGTTTTTTCTGTGGAAATCCAGAATTTAAGGATGATTTAAAGAAAACAGAAGAAAAACGAGTGGCTTTGTACAAAGCTGTAGTCACGCTGATTCGAGCATACGCAAATGTGGCTAATGAAATGCCAAAATTAGGGTTTTCTGACAAGGAATCATTGGATATCAAAGTTGAAGTACAGCACTTTTCAGACCTTAGAGATACCATCAAACAAGCAAGCGGGGAATATTTAGATTTTAAACCTTTTGAGCCAGGAATGCGTCAATTAATGGATATGTATCTGAATGCTAATTCCAGTAAAAAGATATCCGATTTTGAGAATAAAACGCTTGTTGAATTAATTGTCCACCTAAGTGAGCCAGCACCAGAGTATAACAAAAGTAAATCGCATCAGTCGGTAGCTGAAACCATTGAAAACAATGTTAGAAAGGTAATTAACGAGGAGTCACAGACCAATCCAAAATACTTTGAAAAGATGTCAAAGCTTTTGGATGAGTTAATTAAACAAAGAACGGAAGAAGCTATCGAATATGAAGCATACTTAGCTAAAATCAAAGAATTATCAGAGAAAATCACAACTCCTTCTGGAGGTGTAAATTATCCCGATTCAATTAATTCAAGAGCTAAGCAAGCACTTTATGATAACTTAGAGAATAATGAAGCTGTCGCAAATCTATTGCATAAAACAATTTTAGATAATAAGCTTGACGGATGGCGTGACGGTGGTATCAAAGAAAAAAAATTGATGTTGGCCGTTAACCAAATCATTCAAGATGCCGATACTACGCTTTCAATTATGGACATCATAAAAGCACAAAATGAGTATTAGTCCAACGTTATTGCATATTGCTAATATCGAAATTGATGTGATTAGAAAAGACATCAAGAATATGCATTTAGCGGTGTATCCACCACATGGTAGGATAAGGCTGGCAGTACCTCAAAACACAGATGAAGATGTTGTACGCCTATTTGCTATTAGTAAATTGGGGTGGATAAAAAAACATGTCAAAAATTTTCAAGAACAAGCTAGAGAAACCAAACGAGATTATGTGTCTGGTGAAAGTTTATTTTTTCAAGGGATTCGTTACCTATTAGAAGTTGAAGAACATAACGGCTATAGCTCCGTAAAGATTGAAGGAACTAAAAAAATAAAACTAAAAGTAAAACAAGGTGCAACAACTGAAGATAAGTCTTTAGTCATGCGTGAATGGTACCGCAAGCAATTAAAAATCCAATTAGAACCTTTGGTTGAAAAGTGGGAAAAAGTTATTGGAGTAACTGCAAATGATTGGGGTGTAAAACACATGAAAACCAAATGGGGTGCTTGCAATACCGATTCAAAAAGAATTTGGTTAAATTTAGAACTGGCAAAGAAACCACCTATTTGTTTGGAATATATTCTAGTTCATGAACTGGTCCATCTTCATGAAAGAAATCATAGTGAACGCTTTATTCAACTCATGGATAAATTTATGCCTAAATGGCGCTTGCATCGTGAAGAATTAAATAATCTACCAATCGTGCATAATGATTGGGGGTATTAAGAATAGGTGTGGCAAAAAAAATATAATTAAAAATTGAGTAGAGCGTTAATTAGAAGTCAGACTTTTTGATTACACTATAATGTAAAGAAAAAATAATCAAGTAAAATTTAAAATTATGAACGAAATTATTTGCCCAAATTGTAAAAAAGCTTTTAAAGTTGATGAAGCTGGCTTTGCAGATATTTTGAAACAAGTTCGTGACCACCAGTTTGAGGAAGAATTAGAAAAGCGGCTTATTTTAGCTGAAAAAGATAAAGAAAGTGCTGTAAATCTGGCATTAGCGACTCTTAAAAATACACTCCAAGAAGATTTATCAAAAAAAGATAGAGAAATCATGGAATTAAAAGCCAAAAGCGATAGAGAACTTTCAGAAAAGTTAGCTAATAAAGAAACTGAGATTAATCAAATCAAAGCAAAATTAGATAATGCTGAATTGGAGAAAAAATTATCCGTTACTGAAGCTGTCCAAAAGATAGAAAAAGAGCGTGATGATTTAGCAAATAATTTAAAACATAAAGAAACAGAAACGCAATTACTTGAAAAATCTTTAAACGAAAAATTCATTGCCGAACTCAGAACCAAAGACGAAATCATTAAGTTGAAGGATGAAGAAATTGCTTTGAGAAAAGATATGAAGTTAAAACTTTCAACCAAAATGGTGGGTGAAACACTAGAGCAACATTGTGAAACCGAATTCAATAAATTAAGAGCCACAGCATTTCAAAATGCTTATTTTGAAAAAGACAATAATTCAAGTTCGGGTAGCAAAGGAGATTTTATATACAGAGAAAATGATGAACAAGGAAATGAAATCATTTCCATAATGTTTGAAATGAAAAATGAATCAGACCAAACAGCAACAAAAAAAAGAAATGAAGATTTTTTTAAAGAACTCGACAAAGACCGAACGGAGAAAAAATGTGAATTTGCAGTTCTAGTAACATTATTAGAATCTGAAAGTGAATATTACAATACAGGTATTGTTGATGTATCTCATAAATACAGCAAAATGTATGTCGTTCGTCCACAGTTTTTTATTCCAATTATTACGCTTCTTCGAAACGCATCTATGAACTCCATGCAATACAAAGCAGAACTTAGTTTGATTCGAAATCAAAATATTGACATCACAAATTTCGAGGATAATATCAATAAGTTTAAAGAAGGTTTTGCCAAAAATTATGATTTAGCAAGTCGTAAATTTAAAACAGCTATAGATGAAATTGACAAAACAATTGACCATCTGTATAAAACGAAAGAGGCATTACTGTCCTCTGAAAACAATCTTCGTTTAGCCAATAACAAAGCTGAAGATTTGACAATTAAAAAATTGACTAATGGTAATCCTACCATGAGAGCAAAGTTTGATGAGTTGTAAGACAACTCAAGACAAATTCTTATTTTAAATCAGATAAAACTATTAAAAACAGTAATCTTGGTACTGTTGATGATATTTAAAGCAATGGAATTTTCCAAGATAATAACAAACTATTACAAATTTTAAATCAATGATTTGTTAAAGATGAGTAATTAATTAAAAACTAAAAAAATGGCAGAAAAAGTAATTGTATTAAGAAATGGGGAATATTTATTAGATGAAAAAACCGACGATTATTCCCCTAAAGATATTATGTTAAGATTTCCAGGTTTTAATTCAAGTACAGGATTGATTTTAAACAATGAAGTCGAGATTGAATATATAATATTTGGGAAATTGGCAAGTCGTAAACCTCTTGTTATCGTTACTTATAGAAAAATTGAAATTTATAGAATAAGCGGGAGAATGGAACAGGTTCTTTCTTGTATTTTAGCGTTTAAAGATTGTTCACAAAGTCTTCTTGAAGATAAAATAAACAAAATCATAGAGGAAGAAAACAATCAGTCAATTTCAACTCTTGAAATGAGGATTCAAGAATTAGAAACAGAAAAATGCCATCTTGAAAACGAAGTGAAAAATTTAATAGAAATTAAAGATTCAGCAATTAAAATAATCGAATATGCGGAAAAATTTAAAAATGCTATAGAAACAACAAACAAAGTTGAATCTTAATTCTATCAATTAATTACCCTAAAATCAGTTTTACAATACATCTCTTAAAATCTTCCGTCAAACTGATGTTAGTCAGTATTGAAAAAAAAAAATGAAAACTATTGAAAAAACTAAAAGAAGGATAATGAAAATCAGAAAATTTGAATTTAATATTGGCAGTTATTTTGGGCCAACTTACTCATTGCTATATAAAAGTGGATTGTTTTTATATAGAGCTCAAACAGGGGATGAAAGTTCTATATCTAGTATAAACCCAATATTTAAAAACGATTATCAATTTGAACATATTGCCATTTTTCAATCCGATTCTTTTGATGCAGATTTAGTAATTTCAGAGGAAAGAAAACTTAATTTTTTCAAGTATATTATCCGCTACTGCAAATCTTGGGAAAAAGAATATTCGAACAATATAGTTTGTGATGGAACATCATGGGAATGTGATATCTGGATAGATGATTTTAGATTAAAATCAAATGGCCTAGAAGAATACCCATCTAATTTCAAATCATTCCTTAATAAACTTTCAGTATTAACCAGTGGTAAAATTTTTGAATAGAAAACATTGTTATCACAGACACAACTGTGTACTTTAATTTATTTAAAAGTTAAAATTTTCTGCGAGTTTGTCATATTTGAAACCTGCTAATCCTTCAGTGATAATTGCTGAAATTGACTTCTCAATTTGTTCATCACCAAACCAACTTACAACTAGTCTGCTACCATCATATTGATTTTCGATATCATCAATTGAGTCCGATTCTAAAAATGCAGAATAAATGACTGGTTTTAGTGTGTCATTTGAAAGATAGTCATTACTAGTAAGATGAAAAATAGATTTACGATGTCCTTTTGTTAATGAATTTATGTAATCAGACAAGATTTTGGTGTTAATAGCTTCATTTGGCGACCCTATTATTAGGCCACTATAGGTATATTCAAATTGAAATTTTTCTATTGTTATTTCTCTTTTACCAATTTTAATATTTTCCATAAAGTGCTTTAATTATAAATATCTGATAATTTTCAATAATTAAATATTTCCACTTAAAATACCAAGTCCTTTTGTAATTAATGCTTTGGCTTCATCTACTTCCAACTGAGTTATAGACGTTCCTCTGGTTGGAATAAATAATTCTCTTACATCAACTTCAAGAACTTCTGCTATTTTTAGTAAGAGCTGAATTGTGGGTAAATTCTTTTCACTAGAGATGTTTGATATAGTAGTAGTTGACACATCAACTCTTGAAGCTAGTTCATCTCTTGACATTCCCTTTAATGCCATTATTTCTTTTAATCTGAGTATAGCCATTTAATTATATTTTTTACAAATATAACAAATTAATCAAGTGTAGGTTAATTTTTTTTTATAAAATATAAAACAATACTTGCTTTTTAAGCAAGTTTTACTTAACTTTGTAAGGCATTAATCAAGTATCACTTTATAACTCTATTATTATGGAAATAGCTAAAACAATCATTGAACAAATTAAATATGCCGACAAATGGGCTTTAATGGCTTACGGTTCTAAAAACTTTTTGGCATTACCTGAATCAAAAGATTTTCAGGGTGGGTTGCAATTCCAAGTAAATGGATTGAAACATAAAGGAACTGTTAGAATACAATTAAAATGGATTGACACTTACACGATTTTGTTCATTAGTAAAAAAGGTGATACAATAAAAGAAGTTAAAGATGTGTATTGTGATATGTTAGTTGATATTCTAGATTGGATTGAAGGTAAATAACCTTCAATCCTGCGCAAAATTAGGTTATAGTCATACGCTTCACATTTTAAAATTTTATTACTCACCTACATCAACTAAATAAATTGTGCAAAATACACTACCCTAAAAATGCACACTTTTTGGAAATTTCACCTAAATTAATCTAGTTATGAAAAAAGCGAGATACATTCGTCAAAGTACGGCTCAACAATCTAACCTGCGCCAACTGGCAAAATCCCATCCAGATGAAATATTATTTATTGATACAATCAGCGGTTCAATTCCTTTTGCCGAAAGACTAGCTGGAAAAAAGCTTGTTGAAGCCGTTGAAGCTGGAGAAGTGAATTTCGTTTCATTTCATGCAATCGATAGGGCTGGAAGGTCTACTATCGATGTATTGCAGACCCTTAAATTTTTCTTTGATAAAGGAGTGATTGTTAAGATTGATAATTTAGGACTTGAGTCAATGATAAATGGAAAAGCCAATCCAGTATTTAATCTCATAACAACGATACTAAGTGAGCTGAGTTCACTCGAAAAAGCCTCTTTGCTAGAAAGACAAGCTGAAGGCATAATTCAAGCTCGCTTACGTGGAGCTTACAAAGGTCGAATGAAAGAAACAAAAGACACTCCTGAAGAAACACTGGCAAAACACAATAGAGCTGTTAAGGTGATAAAATCAAATCCTACAATGTCACTCAGAGACATGGCAAAACTAGCAAGTGATAAAAGCAAAGGGTATGATGTTTCCCCAAATACCGTAAAAAAGGTCAAAGATTTGATGTTGACCCTTTCTATGATTTGAATTTAATCCCCCCCTCCCTCCAGTTACCTGCCCCCAGGGAGGGCTGGGTGTATTGGATATAGTGGGGTTCGATGCTGTTCTCAAAATTTTTTTTTAGAATTTTTCTGGGTAATATTTTTGAAATGTGATTCTTAAAAAAAAATGTGTTTTTTCTTTTATCTAAAATCTTTCTAACTTGTCTAAGACAGATAGTAACTAGGAGATTGTTCTAAATTACTTGATGTTTTGCTAGGACTAGTTACAAAGGTTTAGAAGATAAGTTATTTAAAAAAAATGCTCCGATTATAAAATCGGAGCATTAACTTTTTAATTTACACAATTTTCGGGATATTGTTTTTATTAGTTATTTTTAATTATTGAAAGTTTGATTTTAGAATTAACATTACCTTCGCTTTCATCGTTCAATTTATCTCTTTCTTTTTCCTGTTTAATTAAATTAGAAATATCAATATTAGCTTGAATATTGCAATTATTGCAAATTTGTTCACTTTTGTCATTTTCTCTAAACAATTTTCCTTCTATATATAATACTTCAGGCTTTATTTGAATTACTTTGTCTATAGTTCCAAAGTTTCCTATACAAAAAAGAGCATATCTTCTTGGCATTTCATAACCGTTATCAAAAACTAAATATGTTTTGCGATAAGCACCAAAATCTGTTGCACCACCTGAGCCTAATACAATAATTTTAACTTTGTATTCTTTAACTTTAAAATCATAAACTTTATCAATGTCAACAGAGTTAATAAGTAAATTGTTTTCATTTTGTATATTTAATACCATATCACTGTATTCCGAATCGACTATTAAACCGTCGTCTTGTTTCACCATATTATAATCTGGTGAAGCTAAACAATATTGCTGCATACCCTCATCTTTAAAATAAGAAAAATGATACTCAGAACCATCTTGATATGTTAAAATCACTGTTTCCTCTTTAAGTTTATATTTCCCTCTATATGTTATTTTATTATCTTTATTGTCAACAGTATTAAAGGTAAATTGACCATTTTTATCAAATGTAATATTCATATTTTCTGCATTATGGCGTTCAATCCATTTACCAATAATGTCATTTACATTTAACTGTTTTCCTTTGTCTGAAATTTTTTCAACATCTGTATTGACAGTTTTTTTCTGTTTTTCAATTTCATTTTTACAGCCAATTAATACGGTTAGACTTGCAACTAAAATAAAGATTTTGTTTTTCATATTTTTTACAAATTAATGTTTTAATTCGATTCTAGTTATCTTAAATAATTAATAATAATTGATTTTGCCTTTCTAAATACTTTTAAAATTCTCTTTTATGAAATTTTCTTTCAATTTTACAATAGTAGCTTCAGTAGCATTACCCTCTTCTTTTTTACCTGTTTTAATATCTTCAAGATAATATTCCAAGCTAGCTTTCCAATCCATTCCGCCATACTCGAATATGAAACAAGGAACTAATGAATTATTTACATTTTTCCAATAATATTCTTGTCGAGTTCCAGCCCCTTCATAATGAGTAACCCAAAAAACATTTTTTTCAATTTTTTTAAATTCAATTTCATGCGTTCCCGATGTATTTGGGTCTTCATATTTTTTAAGATAAATAATATGTTTACTATCTATATTCTTGTCCTCAGAACTATTAGAAATCGAATTATCCTCTTTTTTTGCGTTTAAATTTTTGCTACTTTTTTGAATAATACTTTTCTTTAATTCTTGCAATCCTAAATCTGAAATAATTTCATCAATATCTTTGTAATATTTTAAATTAGGAAGTTCATATTTTTCATTGGAAGTTATTTTCCCATTCTCATCTTTAGTCTCGAAGCTTTCAGAAATTTTATTAAAGTTATTATCAGACAATACTATGTAAGTTGTTTTGAAATGTGATGGGTCGGACAAGTTGTTTTCAAAATTTTCTATAGCAAACCTTTTGTCCTTTTTGAAGTAATATTTTTTTGAATTACTTATATCACTACCACTATAAAAAACCTGAATACATTTGATGTTTTTATCTTTACAATAAATAAAATATTCTTGTTCAATAGAACCATCAGACTCCATGTCATAATCATACTGGAATGTACTATTAAATACTTGTAATTCTTTTTCATTAATTAACTTTACGTAATGAAAAACTTGTAGCTTTTCATTATCTATTAATTTGTCAATTATTATTTTTTCTTTTTTTGCATCAAAATTTTCAATTTTAACTTTAGACACGTCTTTACAACTTATCATAATCAATGCGAATAAGACAAAGTATATTGGTAATTTTAGAATATTTTTTTTCATGTTTTTATTTTTTATAGTTATATTTTTACTGAAATTTTTCATATTTTTTTTCGCATATATATCAAAAGCACAATAGTTTGCATCTTGATGTTTTTCGCATAAATCATAAATTATACTCCAGTTTAAATGGGGTAGTAACCATTACATTTTTTTGTTTTACTTAAATGATGATACCTTTCCGTTTTTGTCAACAATGAAACCAATTAAACATTCTTAAAGACTGACTACGAATAGAAATATAAATTAGGCCTTCAAATATTAATGGAATTGCAACATGAATAAAAATTATTTTTTTCATAATAGCGTTCGCCAAATTTTTTTTCCAGGTTTTTTTCAAATCGAAAAGAATTAATAGGTGAGCTTTCCAGAACCTTTACAAACTGTACACAATCGTTTTCCATTATAAAGACTAACAAATCCAGTTCCTCTGCAGGCTTCACAATTTGGTCGTTTCGATTGTACTTCATTTAATCTTTCTCTACTTACTGCTCTACATTGACTACATGCGCCTTTAACATAACGACCTATCTTACAATTTAAGCATTTTGAACCATCCGAGAAATAAGATTTATCATTATTAGGAGAAGAAACTTTGATTTTATAATAGTCTTTATTTTTATTCAATGCCTCTTCCTTTGTAACTCCATTTTTAAATGAATGTGAAATATTATTATATTTAGTTTTAATGTCTAAAGCAACGACTAAACCAGAATAATTATAGGTATATTTATGGGTTGTTTCTCCAGAATTTTCTTTTTCAATACGAAGATATAACAATCCTTTAGTATCGAAAATATAGACATTTTCATTTCCTTCTATTCTATATCCAATACGCAGATTCTGGTATAATACTTCCTCTACTTCATATCCATTAGATTTGCATATTGAATTTAGCTTAGTCTTAATATCATGAGCTTTTGTCATAAATGCATCTGCCGTTACTTTGGAAGGTTTTGTATCGGACTGATTCAATTCAAAACAATCTAATTTAAATTCTTTATTTTTGGATTCAATTTCATTAACACCAGTATTGTTTTTATAAATTGAATTTCTTTTAGAATCTTTAGATGTTGTAATTACATCTAATTTTGAAGTGATTTGATTTTGCGAATTTGAAGAATCGTTATGTAAATAGGTACTTATTTTACCATTTTGTAATAAGTAATCAACTTTTATATTCTTTCCATTTTTCCAAACCCCTTTTCTTACATCTCCATTAGAGTAATAATATGCTCCATTTCCATCCATTTGGCTATTAGCCCAGCTTCCTTTATATGTATCACCAGTTGCAAAATAATATGCACCTTCACCATCGTTACAATTTCCAGAAATACATCCAATATTTGAAAAATTAAAGTCTTTAATATTAGATGAATTAGTCATACTTATTCTTCCATCTAATACAATATAATTTGAGTTAATATAAAAGTTTTCTATTCCACAAAATGAACGCGAAGGAGAAGTCGTTTCACATAATTTAGAGATATCAATATTAGAATTTCCTAGTGAATCTTTATAACATAATATTTTACCATTTTCTAATATTTTTCGGCTACTCTCATCCACTTTGTAATTAGTAAGAACAAATAAATAATTGTCTTTAATAAAAACGCTTTTTACGTTTTCAAGTTTTGTTTCGGTTTTACGTATTAAATCATAAACGTAAGTATCATAATTAGCATAATAATCAATGTAAAGTTTATTGTCGAATGCTTTAATTTTATTGATGCCTCCCAAACTCCTCATCGTTTCAACATCTCGTTTAAAAACTATACTATCAATTTTAGACCATGAAATTCCATTATCTACAGATTTATAAATATTCTTTAAAGTAGCTATATACATTTCATTGTTGGAAGATGTAAATTTAGTCACTTGAACACCTTTCGGGGTATTTATTTTTTTCCAACTATTGCAATCTTTTGATATATAGAGTCCTTCATGTGAAAGCCCTATATAGTTATCATTGAACATGTAACCCTTATAGAAACTCGTTTTTTCTTCAGAATCTTTATTTTTACTAATTCTTTTAAAACTTCTTCCAAAATCCTTTGAAATCAAAAATCCTGAATTAAAAATAATCAAATCATTTCCTCTAATAAATAAGCTTTCATCAATGTCTTCATGAAAGATATTGTTATAAGGTAATATTGTTTGATTATATTCAAAAGATTGCCAGTCGTTTCCTTGATTTAAAGAAATCGAATAATAATCACTATTAAATCCAATTATTGAATCCCCTTTACAAATCAATTTCTCAAACTTTAAATTTTCATTATAATCAATTTTAGGTTTTTTTCCTATGAATCCAACAACCTGGGCATGTAGGGTAAAGCACGAAAACAGTAATAAAAAGACATTAAATAATTTTTCTTTCATTTTATTTTTTAAAATTATTGCAGTAAAATACAATTGACTAACCACCAGATGAAACAGGAAAAACCCCATTATTCATTCTTTTTATAGTTTCTCCATATTTATTAATCAAAACGTATTCCCAACTTTGGATTTCATCATCGGGTTTACTTGTTAATTTTCTAAATTCAATTAATCCATTTTCAAATTTTACCGATGACCCCCAAATTGGTTCATAACTTTTGTCTAATTCCTTAACAATTTCAAATTTATCATTGATTATAGAATAACCGTCATTGACCATTTTATAACCAGCCATTACTTTTTTGCTAATTATTGCAAATCCATTATCAAATTCACTTGCAAACGAATATACTTTTTCAGTAAGAATTTCTCCTTTACTATTTTTATAACCGTAGCCATCTCTTCCATCAGTACCAAAACTAACTATATTAGGCAATGGTTTGGTAGCTATATCGCAGTATGCTATATAATAAGTTTGATAATTACGTAGATAATCTTGGTTTTCAGCAATAGACATAACGCCATCCTTATTTATTTTATAATAATCATGTTTACCTTCATTATGGTAGCCACCATCTTTGTCAAAAATCTTTTTTTCATCTATGCCGTAAGTGATACCATTTACAATCTTAACATTATCGAACCATTTATTAGAAATATACTTTCCTTGAATATTTATAAAACAATATTTCTCATTCAATTCAACCCAAGCTATCCCATTACAAAATTGTTCTGTGGAATCAAATTTATGTGGAATAATAAGTACCCCTTTTTCTGAATAATAACCAAATTTTCCATTCACATTAACAGAAATAAGTCCTTCATTAAATCCAAGATTAGAAAAAGCAAACTCATTCTCAAACTTAGGTTGAAAAACAATCATTCCTTTTTCATTTATCAATCCCCATTTACCATTTTGTCTAAATCTACTTAATCCATATTCAAACTTAGTCATTTCATTAAATGATGGTTTCAAAATATTTTTACCAGTATTATCAATAATTCCATAAAGTCTAGTGCTATTGTCATAATAAACAGTTTGTGCTGTTAATAGATGAAGACTCAATATTTGAATTAATATTGATATTATGGAATGTTTAGATTTCATGTTTTTATTGAGCTTTAGTTATATTGAAAATTTAAAATTTTGAGTACGTGTGGTTATATCTCCCCTTTGATTTTTTCCACAAGTAAGGTATATTAGGAGTTCTTAATTGACTTTCATTACAAAACCTATTGAAAATTAATTATAAATTTGTTCTAACTTTTAGGTTCAGTATATTTTGTTTTTTTTATCAGTACAAAAAAAGCTACGGAACAGCCGTAAATGTGCCATTTGTAATATTAAATATTTTCTCTACTATTTTAGTGCCGTTACAGTAGCCCAATGGATATCCACCGTTATTGGTTAGATTACTGATGCTGAATTCGCCTTTTAATATCGTTCCATCAAAACTTGTTATCTTTACTTTACCTGATGTTTTGCTATTACCCCATAAGGTAACCTCCTTATAACAAACGCCTGCTTCATTTATAGGTATAAAGGCAAAGTAACCATCTGTATATAAATCGTAAGTTTTATTTACAACTAATACATTATCAGTTGTTCTAATTTCCAAATTCATTATTTCCAAAAAATCATTGGGAACCCCTTTTATTTTGGGTGATGTGACTATCACAAATTCGTTAATACTCGAAGTTGTAGTAGTACTTTTTTCCCAGTACATTTCAGAAATGGCTGAGTTATTTTCGTATTGTACGTTATTTAAACTAAAGCTTAGTAATGATTTTTTAGAAATATCTGAACTATCATCTGAATTTTCATTGCTACAATTAGTGAAGGATGCGATTAATAAAATCAAAAGAAAAAAGCTCCTAAATAATCTAAAGTTTTTCATTTATTAGTATTTTTAATTATTGTTAATCAAAAATATGGTAAATAAATTCTTTAAAAATAATGAATTAGTTTCCGTAAAGATTTAATAATTAATCGTGGAGAATTAATTAATTGGAAGCTTGACAACCACAGTGGTTCCCTCATTTGGATTTGAAGAAATAGTAATTGGATTGGCATTATCTCCTTGAAATAATGCGATTCGTTCTTTGGCTAAATCGATTCCTTTTGAGGCATGAAGCTTATTTAGGTTTTGGGAATGCATCCCTTTACCATTATCAATAATTTTAATTATAAGATAATTGTCTTTGTGTTCAATGAATAGAGTTAATTTAGGTTTTATGAAATGAGAATCAAACGCATGAACGAATACATTTTCAATAAAAGGCTGAATAAGCATTGGAGGAATTTCAGTTTCAAACAAATCAAGTTCTTCCACAATAATTAACTCAAATTCAACTTGATTTTTAAAACGCATATTTTCTAACGTAATGTATGATTTTAAATATTCAATTTCTTCTGATAATGCAATTCGTTGGACGGATGAGTTATTAAGTGTTTTACGAATTATTTTTGAAAACTCTCCCATATACATCAAGGCGTCATCTGTATTATTATCGATTATATAATTCTGAATAGAATTCATAGCGTTGAAGATAAAGTGAGGATTCATTTGACTTTGAAGCGCTTCCATTTTAGTTTCAGCTAAACGTTTTTGAATCAAAGATTTTGTTTGTTCTTGTTTTTTAATAAATTGAATTCTTTTTTTATAAATTACAAAACCAGTAATTGAAAATAAAAGGAAGATTGCTAAAATGAACCACCAAGTTTCCCAAAAAGGTGGAGTTATTACAATATTCAGAACATCACTAGAAGACACTATACCCGAATGCAAATCTTTGGTAACTAATCTAATTTTATAATTTCCATTTGGTAAATACGTAAGATTTATATTTTTGTCTTTTGTCCACTTGCTCCAATTGGAATTCCTCAGACCTATTACTTTATAGCGATATTCTAACTTGTTTGGATATTGACAATTTTGAGGTTCAAATTCAATTGAAATTGTATTTTTATTGTAATGCAACTCAATTTCATTAAAATTATAATTTAACCATTTAAAATTAGTGTTATTTATGGGTTCGAAATTAACCTCGATAGCCGCAATTTTTATTTCTTGAGGACTATTTTTTGTTGAAAGATATTTTTGCAAATCAAATTCAAAATAACCATCTTGTGTTCCAAGTGTCAAAACAGTTCCTTTGATATTTGATGAAGTAAAAGCTTTCGCACTTAATCCTTGTTCTTTATCAAGTAAGCGAACGACACCATTTCTATAAATATTCAATCCTTTTTCTGTCCCGATAATAAGATAGTCATTATAGCACTCTAAAAATGAAATAGAATTACCATTTAATCTTTTTCGGTCAATTTTTTCGATAATTTTAAAACCATTCGTAACATCAATAAAAAATATATCCCCAAAAGAGTTTGCTACAATTAGTTGTTTTTTGTGATTAATTTTTGCTTGAACTAATTCTTTTTCCTTCCAAATATTATTAAAATATAATGAATACAGTCGTCCGTTTTCATAAGTATAAAGCCCATTTGAAGATGAAGCTATGTAACGCTTATCTTTTATGGTAAGTATCGAAATAGCATCCTTGGGTATATTTAAATCATTTATGTCATACTTTTTAAATCCTCTATTGAATCTAAAATCCTCAACTTCACAAAATTTACCATAAGCAACTTGAAATATTAATTTGTTCCTATCAATAACTTCAAAAGCACTTGCAGAATAGGGATAGTATTCAGCAATTTCGCCTTTTTCATTTAGAGCAAATAATCCAATGGTAGAATTAACCCATATTTTAGAATTATATACTTTAATGCCTCTTAACTCAAATCTGTCTAAATTTGTTTGCGAGAACGAAACAAAATACTCGTACTTTGATAATTCAGGTTTTGTTTTAAAGTTATAACTCGCAAAATCAAAAAATATATCGTTTGATATTTCAGTTTCGATTTTATTTTTCTTCAAAAAAATTAAACCTCCTTTGTGTAAAATTAAATTTTGATTTTGGAAGTTCGTAATTGCAACAACATCTAGTTTGGCCATATCATAAAAAGATGCAGGATAATATTTAATCTCTTGCTTTAAATCAATTTTAAAAAAACCCTTGTTTATTGTACCAACGTAAAGTGTATCTGTCTGTGAATCGTAGTACAAAGTCCAAACTTCGGTACTGTCCACTCCAAATTCATCATTAAGCTTTATAATTTTGTTGTTGATTATCTTACTTATTCCACCTGTAGCAAAGTTAACTCCGTTACTTGCTACGTAGATGTCACCTTTATTATCTGAAATAAAATTCCAATAAGTACTACTTCCAAATTTTATAATGGAACCCTTATTTAGCAGGTAATCTTTTATGCTAATTTTACTAATTGATTTATTCAAATAATCACGATGGCAGATGTAAAGACTATCCTTAACTTTATGAATTGAAAATATATCAGGTTCAAAATGATTTATCAACTTTATTTCTTTTATTGCTAAATCTATTCTCCAAAAACCATCATTAAATGTCCCAAAATAGATTTTAGAATCTATCTCAACAAAATCCATAACTTGAAACAGGCTCCTAAAACCCGTAATTTTCTTATTCAAGATAATTTTGTGTGTTCTAATATCCAGAACGGAAATTCCGAACTCAGTTCCTATGTAGAGTAGGTTTTTGTAGATAAATAATTTTCGTATTTTATCATTAATTAAGCCATTTTTAGTGCTGATAATTGTGAATTTTTTCCCATCATAAAATGTTAATCCACCCCCATGACTACCAAACCACAAATTATGATTAGCGTCTTCTATAATAGCCCAACAGCTATTGTGTGCTAATCCATCTGAAGTAAAGTAATTTTTTGCAACTCCGTTTCGGATTGCTGATAATCCATTAGCTGTGCCCACCCAAAGAATACCTCGACTGTCTTTGTAAATAGAATAAACACTATTATTTGGTAATCCATCAATTGTAGAGAAATTGGTTGATGGAAAATTTTGTGAAAATACTATTTCAATAAAAAATAGTAGTATCAACAAAAACTTATTTCTTGTGAATGATAGCATTGATAAAGTTTTCTTTTTGTCTTACTGATACAGGAAGTGTTTCTCCATTTGCCAATTCTACCAATAATTCATTGGCCTTACTAAAACGATTCACATAGTTTAAATTTACTAAATAAGACTTATGTATCCGCTGAAAAAGTGAACTTGGAAGTAGTTCTTCAACATGTTTTAGAGTTTTTGATAGAATAATATTTCTACCGTCTAAACAAACTATTTTACAGTAGTTACTATCTGCTTCACAATAAAGAATTGAGTTGGTTTTAAGCAATTCAAATCCGTTTTCAGTAGGTAGTGCAATTCGGTTAAATTCAGAGCCACCAGTATCAAGATTTTCTAAAAGTAACTTTAATTTTTCTTCTTGTGAGGCTTTATTTTGTTTGTCATCATACTTTTTGATAGTGTCCAACAAATCAATATAATTAATCGGTTTAAGTAAATAATCTAATGCACTACATTTGATAGCATCGATTGCAAATTCTGAATGGGCTGTAGTAAAAATGACTTCAAAATGAACTTTATTCAGTTCTTTAAAAAGTTGAAAACCATTTTTATTAGGCATCTGAATATCAAGAAAAACTAATTCTGGATTAAATTTTTCTATAGATACAATTGCTTCATCAACACTTTCACATTTGTCAAGTATTAAAAATTTATCTGGAAAATAACGAGTCAAAAGTTTTTCTAAAAACTCTCTCGCGTTGTATTCATCATCAACTATAATGGTTTTAATCATACCATAAAGATATAATTTTTTAGGAGAATTTTATTAAGTAAATTAGTATTCGTAGTGTTTTTTCAATTTATCGATTTTATTCCTAAAAACCTTCAAATATACCCAGTCCAAATAATGCAAAATCATATTTTACAGGGTCATTTGGGTCGAGAAGTCTTAAGTTAGTGTCTAATTCTAGTAATGCTTTTCCATCATTTTGTTTTCTATCTAAAAGTCCTAATTTCCGTGCTACATTACCAGAATGTACATCGAGAGGGCAAGAAAGTTTTGATGGTGAAATGTTTTTCCAAATACCTAAATCTACGCCTGCATTATCATTTCGAACAAACCACCTCAAACACATATTAATTCTCTTTGCTACTGAACCTTTATTTGGGTCTGCTACATGTTTTCTTGTTCGGGTCAGATGTGGAATTTCAAAAAAGGCTTCATTAAGGGCATGTATAGCTGGTTGAAGTGAAGTCTCTGTTTGGTTATCAGTAAATATTTTTTCAAGACCACCTCTATTAGTGTAAATATGTTTTAAAGCTGTTATGAAATGTTTAAAATCATCTGCATTAAAAGTTCTATGAACAAATCCTTCCAACTGCTCCAATTGAAACTCATCATGGCTCATAACAAAATCAAACGGTGAATCACCCACAATGTCCATCATACGATGTCCGTTCTTAGTAATCATTGTTCTATTTCCCCAAGCTATAGTTGAAGCCAAGAAACCCGCAATTTCAATGTCTTCTTTTAATGTATAACGATGGGGAACACTAATAGGGTCTGGTTCAATAAAGTCAATTGTGTTATACTGAAGAACTTTGGTATCTAGGAAGTCTTTTAATTCATTTTTAGGGATAACCATTTTTGTTGATTTTAAAGCTTTAATTTCTGGCAAATGTACTTATTTATCAATTTAAAAACATACTGCCTTAATTATCCTTATATACATGTTGATTCTTTTTGCTGCCGAATTGTTCAAAGGATCTGAAACGTGTTTTTGAGTTCGAGCGAGATGAGGGATAGAAAAAAATATTTTTTTGAATTCGGAAATGCTATTTTGCATCGAATGAGGTTCTTGATTTTTGGCAAAAACCGTTTCTAGTCCACCGTGATGGGAATAGATGTTTTGTAAAGATTGGATGAATCCAATAAAATCTTGACCATTAAAAGTACGGTGAACAAATGTATTTAACCGTTCTAAATCAGCGGGAGTGTGTGACATCACAAAATCATAAGGTGCATTGCCCATTAAGTCCAGCATGCGATGCGAATTTTGTATGATCATTTTACGATTCCCCCACGCAATGGTAGCACTTAGAAAACCAGCAATTTCAACATCTTCTTTTTCTGAATAAAGATGCGGAATTTGAACAGGATCACTTTCTATGAAATCTAAGGTGTTGTATTGTAAAACTTTGTTGTCTAGAAAATCTTTTAATTCTGTTGTAGTCATTATAAAGGAGGAAATGTATAAAAAGAAAGAGTGTGTTTGTAACGGCTGTTTGTAGCCCAGATAGGAACGGCATCTCCCGATTTTAAAAAACAAGGCTTTTTCTGCCGTAGTTTTTATAATCGGGAATACAGTGGATAGCTGGAAAAAGCTCCTAATTACTAATCAAGCCATCCACCATGACTAGTTTTCTATCGGCCATATTAGCGAGTTCTTCATTATGAGTTACGATCACAAATGTTTGTCCGAATTCATCTCTTAGTTTAAAGAAAAGCTGATGTAAATTCTCTGCCGATGTGGTGTCAAGGTTTCCTGAAGGCTCATCTGCAAAAATAACGGCTGGTTTATTGATTAATGCTCGTGCCACGGCTACGCGTTGCTGCTCTCCACCCGAAAGTTCATTTGGTTTATGATTTATGCGGTGTGAAAGGCCCAAATAGTCTAATAATTTTTTTGCCTCTTGTTCTGTTTCGCCTTTTGGTTTGTTGGCAATAAATGCTGGAATGCAAACGTTTTCAAGTGCGGTAAATTCAGGTAGTAGCTGGTGAAATTGGAAAATGAATCCTAAATTTAAATTCCTGAAAGTAGATAAAACTTTGTCATTCATAGTCAAAATGTCTTGACCATTGATAAACAAGGAAGTTGTTGTTTTTTGAATATCTGTGTTGGGTATAGTATTGGGTTTGTCTAAGGTGCCTAAAATTTGCAAGAGTGTTGTTTTTCCTGCGCCTGATGATCCTACAATAGATACAATTTCTCCTTTTTTAATATGCAAATCAACTCCTTTGAGTACATGTAGTTTATCGTAGTATTTATGTATATTTTTGACTTCAATCATTTTATTCTGTTTTTACAAAGAAACAAAGATTTTAAGGATTATGAATTGGAAGTCATTAATTTTTCAGTTTGACAAACTATAAACTTTAGTTAAGAATAGGTCTAGGGTGTTTGATAATAAATAACTTTGATTAAAATTTGAAATATGAAAAAAATAATTGGATTGATGATCGCCTTTTTGCCCTTTTCATTTTGTGCCAAAGAAAGAAACGTAATTGTACCTAAAAGTTTAGAAACAAAAAATATGGAAAAACAAGGAGATTTAGAGATTGCAACTTTTGCAGGAGGTTGTTTTTGGTGTACCGAGGCAGTATTTTTGCAGCTTGACGGAGTGAGTAAAGTAGTTTCAGGTTACATCGGTGGAAACACTGTAAATCCTACTTATAATGACATTTCTTCCGGAGAAACGGGACATGCAGAGGCTATTGAAATAACTTTTGATCCCAAGAAAATAAGTTTTGGAGAGTTACTGGAGATATTTTTTGCCACGCATGATCCTACAACGCTTAACCGTCAAGGTGCTGATGTAGGGACACAATACCGTAGTGAAATTTTTTATCACAATGAGACTCAAAAACAGTTGTCACAGGATTACATTGCCTTGATGACTCAAGAAAATACTTTTGTTAAACCAATTGTGACTAAAATATCAGCTGCCACAAAATTTTATGTTGCTGAAGAATACCATCAAAATTACTACAACCAAAACAAAACGAAAGGGTATTGTAGTTATGTAATTACTCCAAAAATTGATAAGTTGAAGAAAATGTATCAAGGAAAGCTTAAGAAATAATTGGCATTAGATTTGTATATTGTTCAATAAATATAAATTGAATACTTATGATACAATCTGCTGCTAATGTTGAAGCAAATAACAAAACAAGAAATCTTGTATTGGGAATATTGTTTGATGCTATTGGGATGCTTTCTTTTACAATTCCTCTTCTTGGCGAATTTTCAGATGTAGTTTGGGCGCCATTAGCAGGTTTTTTAATGACTTGGATGTATAAAGGTAAAATAGGTAAAGTAGGAGGAGTGGTAACTTTTCTTGAAGAAATTATTCCGTTTACTGATTTTATACCCACATTTACCTTAACGTGGATATACACGTATTTAATAAAAAATAAAAATGCCTCGTAACGAGGCATTTTTTATGTTTTAAAAAGAAATCCGAGTCCTAATCTTTTCAGCATTTTTTTCTCAAATGCCCAGAAGAATTTGAATTGCCCAAATATAAAACCAATACAAACCAGTAATACTTGGTAAATAGGGAATATTAATATCAAACGTACAGGAATTATCCAATATCCCAAAGAATCCTTTGTTATACCTAGCCACGTACAAAACGGTTTAGACAACCAAGCTGATGCTGATCCCGTGATAGCAAAAACAATTAGAATTATTATGAACTGAAAATTTGTTTCAATTCCCCAACGTTGTTTGAGTTTATTCATTTTTATTTATAATGAATACAAATATAGTGAGATTATCTCATGGGTACAAAACCAAAAAGTCTTTGATTGTATGTATTTTGAAAAAATATCATGTAGTTGTATATCAAATAATTTACTTCATACCCGTAATTTATATTAGGATCATAATTAATTGTCATTTCGTATAAATTAGGATTAAAACGCTGTGGTTGCAAAACACGGTTATTCCATTCGGTTACATAAAAACGGTTTTTATTTTCTAGAAAAGCCTGTGTGTGATAATTTCTAGGCAAAGCTGTGGCATTTAGCCAATAATTAAAGCCTGGTTCAATAATGATTACCTCGTATTCGAGTTCTTCATTTGCTATTCTTACGGTATCATTAGTAGAATTATTTGACGGATTTTTTACAGCTGTAAATGGAGTAGTTGTAGCACAACTGTACATGATGAGCGCTACTATTCCTAATATATATAAACTACGTTTCATAATTGAAATTTTACTTTAAATTTACGACTATATTCTCTTTTTTTAAAACCATTTAACAAAAAAAAATCACCTAAGTAGGTGATTTTTAATGTTTTTTATTTTCCAAATAGTTTGCCAAGAATTCCGCCTAGTCCACCACCTTTAACAGATACGGCTGCCATTGCATCGCTAATGTCTACTTTTCCATCAGCATTTTGATCTAAACCAAATTGTCCTCCATATTTTGAAATAGCATCCATAATGCCTGATCCTTGAGCTCCGCCTCCAGATATAGCTGCAATGATATCAGAGATTTGAAAACTACTATCATTAGGATCTTTTGCTTTATTTACCAATGATCCTAGAATTTGAGGAATTAAACTTCCTGCAACACCTGATGCTGCATCTGCATTGATACCAAATTTTTCTCCAAGACTTCCAGTAAGTTGTTCAGTAAGCTTTTGAACTACAGGATTTGAAGCGTTTTGAGCATTATCTCCTTGAAACAAAGAAGCCAATTGTTCTACACCGCCTTCTGAAGCAATTTTTTGTAAGCCAGAAAAGATGGAGCTTCCTGCTTCTTCAATAACTGCCTCGTTTTGTTCGTTTGGAATGGCATCGTTTTTGACAACTGACTCGAATCCAAACTGTTGCGCTAATTGTGTTAATTGTTCTAACATAGGTTTTGGTTTTGTTTAGATATCAAATCTAATAAAAAAAAAGGATTTATTACTTAAAATAAATCCTTTTAAAACATTTCATATCGTTAAAAATTTAGCCCAAAATACTAATAATTTGTTGGGCTAGTTCAGTTCCTATTCTATCTTGAGCCTCACCTGTAGCAGCACCTATGTGTGGTGTTAGTGAGATTTTGTGGTGCATTAATATTGTCATCTCTGGCGTTGGTTCGCTCTCAAAAACGTCCAATCCTGCAAACAATATTTTCCCGCTATCCAGTCCTTTAAGTAAAGCCACCTCGTCAATTACACCGCCACGGGCACAATTTACAATTCCCACGCCATCTTTCATGCTAGCAATTTCTTTATCACTAATAATGTAACCGTTTTGTGCAGGTACATGCAAGGTAATAAAATCAGCCTCTTTAAAAACTGATTCTAAAGATTGCGAAACAATTGTAGTGGTGATTGATTGTCCGTCAAAAAAAGATACCGTGACATCTACTTGAGGAATAAAACTATCTGCAGCAATAACTTTCATTCCAAGTCCAAGCGCCATTTTTGCAGTAGCCTGACCAATACGGCCAATGCCCACAATTCCAAGCGTTTTTCCTCTCAATTCAATTCCATTACCGTATGCTTTCTTTAAACCATCAAAGTTGGTATCGCCTTCAAGTGGCATATTTCTATTCGAGTCGTGTAAAAATCGAACTCCCGAAAATAAATGTGCAAAAACCAACTCTGCCACAGATTCTGAAGATGAAGCAGGCGTATTAATCACTGCAATCCCTTTGCTTTTAGCATAATCCACATCAATATTATCCATTCCTACGCCTCCACGACCTATAATTTTCAAGCCTGGACAAGCATCAATAATGTCTTTACGAACCTTAGTCGCGCTTCTTACTAAAACGACACTTACATTGTTTTCATTAACAAAATTAGCCACTTGTTCCTGCGCTACTTTTGTTGTTATAACTTCAAAACCACCTTTTTCTAAAGCTTGAATTCCACTTTTTGAAATTCCATCGTTGGCTAATACTTTCATTTTTTTATCATTTTAAGGAACCTAATCGATCCTCTAATTAATTATTTTTTTTAGGAGCTATTTCCCGCTTTTCATTATAATCTTTTATGTTTTTAAAGAAAAAACATAAAAGGATTTTCATTACAATCGGGGCTAGGGGTTTAGAATTCAACTGTTATTTTGTGAAACTAAAGACTAATACGGATTTATACTTTGGTTTCTAATTCTTTCATTACATCCACCAGTACTTGAACACTCTCTAACGGTAACGCATTGTACATAGAAGCTCTGTAACCACCTACTGAACGATGCCCTGGTAATCCTGAAATTCCTGCAGCTTTCCACAAAGCGTCAAAGGTTGCGGCATGTGCTTCATCATTCAACAAGAACGTAGCATTCATATTAGAACGATCTTCAACCGCAGCAGCTCCTTTAAATAATGGATTTCTATCAATTTCGGCATACAGCAATGCTGCTTTGGCATTGTTTATTTTTTCAATGGCTGCAATTCCACCTAAGTTTTTCAACCATTGTAAAGTCAATAAAGAAGCGTAAACAGGGAAAACAGGAGGTGTGTTGTACATGCTCTCTGCTTTAATATGTTTGGTATAATCCAGCATGCTAGGAATAGTTCTACCAGTTTTACCTAGAATTTCTTCTTTTACAACAATCAATGTGGTTCCTGCAGGCCCCATATTTTTTTGAGCTCCAGCATAGATCAGGTCAAATTTTGAAAAATCCAATACTCTTGAAAAAATATCCGAACTCATGTCGCATACAAGAGGTATGCTAGTTTCTGGAAACTCCTTCATTTGGGTCCCAAATATGGTATTGTTGCTCGTACAGTGAAAATAATCAGCATCTTCTGGAATACTGTATCCTTTTGGAATATGATTGTAATTTTGTTCTTTAGAGGAACCTATGATGCTAGTTTCTCCAAAAAGTTGTGCTTCTTTAATAGCAGCAGCAGCCCATGTTCCTGTGTCCAAGTAAGCGGCTTTTCCATTTTCTTTCATCAAGTTGTAAGGAACCATCAAAAATTCTAGACTAGCACCACCTGCAAGAAATAATGCTTGGTAGCCTTTGCCTTCAAGACCTAATAATTCTAGAACAAGTGATCGAGCTTCATCCATAACGGCCACAAAATCTTTGCTTCTGTGAGACATTTCTAGTAGAGATAATCCCGAATCATTGAAATTTAATATCGCTTGTGCTGATTTTTCAAAAACTTCTTGAGGCAAAATGCAAGGTCCAGCGCTGTAGTTGTGTTTTTTCATGTGTGTAGTTATATCCAAAAAAATTAAAATGCAAATTTCGACAATAGGAGCTAAAAAATAGCTAATTAATCAAGAATAATTGACCTATAAATTAGGGTATATTTAGTAAAAATGAAATTGTATCAATGTTATCTGCGTAATTCCATAATTGCGGATTTTGAGTTTGTCCAAATGAAACACTGTTTTCTATACAACCACCAGAAACGATACATTGAAGTAACTCATTTTCAGAATCTAACTTAGTTTGTAGTGCGGGTAAGTCGTCGTAATATTCATAAAAAACACTAGAAATAGGTGAGGCATGGCTTTGGTCTTCTTTTATAGTTAAAAATCCATTGTCAAGCAGCTTGAAATTACTCATTAAGAAAACCGCTTTGTTGTAATCGTAATTATTAGCGTATTTTTCATAATGAATGACATCTTGGTATTCAAAAATGGCTTCAAAAAATGTCTTGAAATTATATCCCTTTGGTACAAAAAGTTTAGATACATTGCGACATCCTAAACCAAAATACCTAAAAATATCTGCTCCTAAAGCAGTTAGTTCCTCATTATTTTCAGCACCAGTCAAAACGGCTACTGAATTTCTACTTTTTCTAATAATAGACGGCTTATCTTTAAAATAATACTCAAAATATCTCGCTGTATTGTTGCTACCCGTGGCGATAACAGCATCAAAATTTTCTAATTTACCTTCAACAAAACGAATAGCATCCGCTAATGGAGGAGCCACTGCAATCAGATATTTGGCTAAAAATGGTAGTAAATGTTGGTCGTTTGATGATGTTTTTACAATCACGTTATTCCCAGTTATTAAAACCGATAAAAAATCATGAAATCCAACTAGAGGAATGTTCCCTGCTAATACCAATGCAATATTTTTTGGGTTTTTAATTTCTAAAGTATAGGCAGAAAGCCATTGATCAAGATTTTCTACTGTTAATGCTTTTGACCATGATTGTATTGAAAAATATACATTTTCAGGAGTGTACCATCCATTGTGTGATTGAGACAGGATAATAAGTTCTTGAAAAGCATCAAAAAATGTTTCGTTGTGCAAAACATTTGGGCTTTTTGTGGTATTGTTTTCAGAAAATTGACTTAAAAATTTTCCTAATTCAACAAAAACATTTTTTTTTGTTTCTAATGTCATAATGTTTGCTTATGAATAGTTTTGATTGTAATTTTGCACAAAAATAAGCTATAAAAAGTATAGTAAAAAGATTAAAAGACGAAAGATAATAGATTCTTATACTTGAAAATCTTATTTGCTTAATTCCTAAATTAAAAAGATGGCAATTATTATAACAGACGAATGTATCAATTGTGGAGCTTGTGAACCTGAGTGCCCAAATACTGCAATATATGAAGGAGCTGATGATTGGAGATACAAGGACGGAACAAAACTAAAAGGTAAAGTAATTTTGCCAGACGGTACTGAAATTGATTCTGACGAAGCACAAACCCCAATCTCTGACGAAGTGTATTATATCGTTCCTGGTAAATGTACGGAGTGTAAAGGATTTCATGACGAGCCTCAATGTGCTGCAGTATGTCCAGTAGATTGTTGTATTCCAGATGATGCGCATGTAGAAAGTGACGAAACATTGCTTAATCGACAAGCCTTTTTGCACAACGAATAAATTTTAAAGCATAAAAAAACCTGAGAAGTCTCAGGTTTTTTTATGCAATTCTATTTTTGTTATTCCTTAATCATTTCAAATATTTCAGATGTAATTTTATCGGTTGTTGGATCGTAAGATTCTAAAACCAAGTTTCCATCAGCATTAAAGTAGCCAAAAGAGGTTTTGATTTTAGTGCTGTAGATGTAATTATTATTGGAAGTTTTTCTTAAAACAGCGGCCTTTTCTTTATTAGGTAAGTACATGTTGTACCCTGTTTCAGCCAAACTAACTTGGTATTTTTGTCCGTTGTAGTTGTAATAAGCAGATCTGTCTACGTCTACAATATTTGTTATTCCATTTGCGGTTACTGCAGTAATGGCGGTAACTTGAACTGGAGTTTGCTTAATTTCTTTATTCAAAGCATTTGAATCTGCATCTTTCAATTCAATATTTTGAGTTTCTTTTATTTCTTGGGTTTTAACCAATTGTTTTTCTCCTTTTGAGTCTTTTATCGTAGTTACTGTTGTTTTAACCTCAGATTTTACATTTTTGATTTGCGCTTGACTATTAACTGAAAGTAATAGTGCAATAGCACCGATAAGTATCGTTTTCATAATTATTTATTTATAATATTAATATGAAGTAAAATTACAATGACAAAAGAGATAAGTTGTTATGGAATTTCGAGCATAAATTGTATAATTTACAGTAGCTATTATTTGACTTTGTGAAAGTTGATTAATCGTCAATCTTAAGATTTAAAAATTTCGAAATAGCCCGATTTTTTAAAACTATTTGGATGTATTTTATCCTGAAAAGAGTTTTTGTTCCAAAAAAAAAGGACCATCTTTCGATAGTCCTTTAAAACAATATTTTTAAAATTTAGAATTTGTAGTTCAAAGATAAATTGAACATAGTTCCTAATTGACTAAAATGAGATCCATCATAACTAGTTATTGGGTAACGACCATTGAACGTTATGTTATTATATTCGTTCTTTAATAATGCTGGATTGTTAACTATCGCATTTGCTGATGCAGAACCATCAGATTTAATACTGAACTTAGGAACTACATTGAAAATGTTATTCATGTTAAAAGAGATAGTTACTTCTTTAGTAGCTGAAAAAGTAACACCTAAATCAGTAACTTGAGCTGTTTTAAATTGTGAATACAAACCTGCATTGCTAAAATCCGCTTGTTTGAATTTAGTGGTTCCAAAAGTTGTATTGTTTAATGAAAGACTCCATTTACCTATTTCATAGTTTGCTCCAAAAATTGTTTTGAATTTTGGTCTTGATGTGAACATTAATGCATCCTGTGTTGCATTGAATACCGTTTGTCCTGCTAGAACTGGATTTTGCCCAGATGTTAATAATGTTTGTCCTGGATAAATTGCAGTAGCAGAAGTTCCAAGGTTTTGCACACTTGTAGGGTTTTTTACTGCGCCATCAATTTGATTTTTGATTGTGTAGTTTCCTGATAAATTAAATCCTAATTTACCTTCTCCTAAAACAATGTTTCTGTACTCTACTACATAATCAATACCTGAAGTGATAGAGTTAATTCCGTTTACGAAAAATGCTTTTGAATTCTTTCCTTCGTATTGATTGTATTTGGGGCTTGACGGATCTTGGCTTTTTCTTCCTGCTTCGAATGCTACTAAATTACCTAGAACAATACGGTCTGTAACGCCAATTCTATAGTAATCTACTGTTAAATTTAAGTTTTTGATTGGTTTAGCTCCGAATCCAACAGAGATGTTTGTTGATTTTTCTGGAGTTAATTTTGGAACTCCGTAACCTCTAGCTGTTGTTGAAACGTTATTTACAATTCCAGTTACAGCAATAGTTCCACCTTGAAATGTAGATTGTGATTTTTCAGTATAAATTTGGTGTAATGATGGTGCTCTAAATCCTGTAGAAACAGATCCTCTAAATGTTAGTTTATCATCTCCGATTGCTTTAACACTTGTACTTATTTTCCAAACATTAGCTGATCCAAAATCACTGTAGTTTTCATGTCGTGCAGTACCGTTTACCAACCATTCTTTGACAATGTTAGCACTAATGTCTGCATAGAACCCAATGTTGTATCTGTTAAATTTTCCAGAATTTTCAGGGGTATTACCTTGAAATGAATCTGCTCCTACGCCAGCATAAGATTGAAAATCTCCTTCAAGAATTTCAAAGTTTTCGGTTCTAATTTCTGATCCAAAACCAATTGACACGTTATCTGTCACCTCTTTTGTGATGTCTAAGTTTCCAACAATATGATTAAAAGCAGTCCCTCCTGGTTTAAAAGTATTTTGGCCAGTGTATCTCGTTTGGCTTGCGTCAGTATAAACAAAGTCTGTTAAAGCATTACTACCTAAGCCTCCAACAGCTGCTAATTGTTGAGGGTTGAGATCACCATATGTTGATCTATTGTTTGAGTTTGTAACAGAATAAGTTTGTGAATTCCCCCCAATAGTTACCGATGCATCTGTAGTCCATCCGTTTCTATTTGTTTTAAATCCTAAAGTTGCATTGTAATCATTTAGGTCTCCAATAAATGTAGGTGAATACCCTTGGTATGATGCAGCTGTTCCATCTCCAAATAATGAAGGTAAATAAGGAAAATCTGCTGCTTTTCTCCAATATGGTGCTCTGTAGTTAGCAAATGAATTTACTTTCTTGAAGATATAGGCAGCATTATAATACATTTCAGTATTGTCACTTAATTGTGTTCCTCCGTTGATTTCGAACTTAGCTGCAGCAGTTTCTGGTGCGCCATTAACGTTTCCACCATCTGGTTTTAATTTCAAGAATGCTTGCGTAGTTGCTAAAGGTACGCCCCAGTAACTAGCTTCGTCTTCAGCACTCAAAATACCTGGTCTGTTGGCTAATGCTGTTTTAGAGAAATCTACTGTGTAGTTCAAAAATCCTTTTTCACCAACTTTTGTTCCATTGTTTACACTCACTCCATACATTTCACCGTCTCCTTCTCCAGTAATTCCAGTTCTTACTGTTACAGAGCCACCGTTAGTATTCTTTTTTAAGATGATATTCATTACACCTGCAATTGCATCTGATCCGTATTGTGCCGATGCACCGTCACGAAGGATTTCGACTCTTTCAATAGCGTCAGTAGGAATTGCTGAGATGTCTGCACCTGTTTCACCACGTCCAGGAGAGGTTTGCGTGTACACTAGTGAACTCATGTTTTTACGTTTCCCATTAATAAGAATCAATGTTCTACTAGGTCCCATGTTTCTAATTTCGTACGGATCAAGTAGAGAAGTCGCATCATTTACGGGTGTTTGTACCGTATTAAATGATGGGATTTTGTATTGCAAAGCCTTGTCAAAAGTAGCTTGACCTGTAGCAGCTAAGTCTTTTGATGATAATACATCGATAGGTAGCGCTGAAGTCGTATTACTTCTAGGCGCAGTTCTAGACCCTACAATTACAACTTCATCTAGTGCTTGTCCATCATCTTCTGATAAAACTACATTAATTATAGCTTCTGTTGTTGCTTTTTCTACTTTGTTGAAGCCTATGTAACTAAAAACTAATGTCGCTCCTTCATTTACTTTGATTTTATATGAACCTCCTGAATCAGTAGAAACTCCATTTTTTGTTCCTTTTTCTACGATGTTTACTCCTGGTAACGAATTTCCAGAATTGTCCTTGACTACACCTGATATTTGCTTTTGAGCAAATACAAACGAGACGTTTAATAGGATTAATAATAATGCGATTTTTTTCATAATAAGCTGTGTTTTATTTTTGGTTTACTTTTAAATAGACCGCAATATAATTTTTTTTTAACAAAATATTAGTACTATTTATATTTTTTTTGAAAAAATATCAGGTTGTTAGTAATGCTATCTTTTAATTATTGAAAACAGTATTAAAATGGTATATTTGCAAACTTTTAAAGCTAAAAAGCTTGATCTAATAAGATTTAATGCTTGATAGCTCAAAATTTAAAACTCATAAGAATCTTGTTTGCCATAAAATGTCTCACAGGTTTCTGTTAAAAAAATAAAATAGTATTTACAGATGAAAGCAGGAATTGTAGGGTTACCTAATGTTGGAAAATCAACTTTGTTCAATTGTTTGTCAAACGCAAAAGCGCAAAGTGCTAACTTTCCTTTTTGTACCATAGAGCCAAATATTGGCGTTGTTAATGTACCAGATCCAAGAATCAATAAACTAGAGGAATTGGTAAAGCCAGAGCGCGTACAAATGGCTACGGTTGATATTGTTGATATTGCAGGTTTAGTAAAAGGAGCTAGTAAAGGAGAAGGTTTAGGGAATCAATTTCTAGGAAACATTAGAGAGTGTAACGCTATTATTCACGTTTTGCGTTGTTTTGATAATGATAATATTGTTCACGTTGACGGTAATGTAAATCCCATTCGCGACAAAGAAACTATTGATATTGAGTTGCAGTTAAAAGATTTAGAAACGGTTGAAAAACGTTTAGAGAAAGTAAATCGCGCTGCAAAAACGGGTAACAAAGAGGCTCAGACTGAAAAAGCGCTTTTGGATCGAATCAAAGATACTTTATTGCAAGCTAAATCCGCTCGAACTATTACTCCTCAAGGAAATGACGAGGAAGTTTTGATGGAATCGTTTCAATTGATTACTGCAAAACCAGTTTTGTATGTGTGTAATGTGGACGAAAACTCTGCTGTAAATGGAAACAAATATGTTGACCAAGTTCGCGAGTTAGTAAAAGATGAAGATGCAGAAGTAATTATTTTATCTGTAGGTGCCGAAGCTGACATTACAGAGCTTGAAAGCTACGAAGAGCGCCAAGTTTTCCTTGAAGATATGGGATTGTCAGAGCCAGGAGCATCCGTTTTAATTCGTGCAGCTTATAAATTATTAAAACAACAAACCTATTTCACGGCAGGTGTAAAAGAAGTTCGTGCTTGGACCATCAATATCGGTTCAACTGCGCCACAAGCTGCGGGAGTAATTCATACTGATTTTGAAAAAGGGTTTATCCGTGCCGAAGTTATTGCTTACGAAGACTACGTGCAATACGGTTCTGAAGCTAAATGTAAGGAAGCTGGAAAATTTAAAGTAGAAGGTAAAGAATATGTTGTAAAAGACGGTGATGTAATGCACTTTAGATTCAACGTCTAATTTTTAAAATTGAAAAGTGAAAAGTCGAAAGTTAGTAATAGCTTTCGACTTTTTTTATGGACCTAATCCAGCTTTCCGCTTCAAGATTTTTCTATAAAGCCACTTTTTCTAAGACCTCAAAGGAGCTTCCTGCGGTTGCTCTTTCAGGTCAAGAAAAAAACAGTGGCTTTACATAAAAATGCTTTCCGCTACAATCTGGGGTATTTGTATAGGTGTTTAAAGTTTAATTAAAATTATCAGAAGGCGCATTGATAATTAACTTTGTCATAAAATCTATTTGTTGTACATTTAGAAAAACAATCTTATGAAAATAGTAACCTTTGGCGCAAGCAACAGTAAAAATTCTATCAATAAAAAACTGGCAATTTATGCGAGGGCACTGAAAAAGTCCCTATTTTCAAAAATCATTAAAAAAAGTGATTAAATAAGGCTTTGATTTTATTTAATCGTCTTTTTTTAGTCAAATTTAATCTTCTTAGATTACAAGGGGTTTGTAATAACTAAAAGGAGCGAAACCATTGTGTTTTCGCTCCTTTTTAGTTATTTTCATTTTCCTTATTCGAGGGACTTTTTCAGTGCCCTCATTTATGCAGCGCATCTTTTTGAAAATGCAAACGTAGAAGTTCTGGATTTAAACGATTTTCAAATGCCTTTGTTTTCTGTTGATTTGGAGATTGAAATCGGTCAGCATGAGGTAGCGAAAGCATTTTTAGCTGCAATTGCAACGGCTGATGTATTAGTGATTTCTATGGCGGAGCACAACGGCAATTATAGTGCTGCTTTCAAGAATTTTTTTGATTGGAGTTCTAGAATCAACGGTAAAGTTTTTCAGGATAAACCTATGTTACTTTTGGCTACTTCGCCAGGAGCTAGAGGTGGCGCTAGTGTTTTAGAAATTGCAAAAATTGCTTTCCCGCGTTATGGTGCCACTGTAAAAGCAACTTTTTCGTTACCTAGTTTTGATGCTAATTTTGATACTCAAAAAGGAATTATAACTAACGGCGAATATGATATTAAGCTAAAGTCATTGATTGGCAGTTTTAGAGCGTAAAGTAAAAACAGCTTGTCAATATTATTCTTGATAACTTTGAGGCTTTGAATTTTTAAAATTTATCATATTACACTACATTAGCACATTCTAGTGCTTTGCGTAAAGTAAAGCCCGAAATGAACGAAGTTAAAATCCACAAATTTTAAAATGTCCAATCAAAATCAATATACCGAAGATAATATTCGGTCCTTAGACTGGAAAGAGCATATTCGCATGCGCCCCGGAATGTACATCGGGAAACTGGGTGATGGCTCCTCGCCAGATGATGGTATTTATATCCTGTTAAAAGAGGTTTTAGACAACTGTATCGATGAATTCGTTATGGGTTCTGGTAAAACCATTGAAGTGAGCATCAAAGACAAAACGGTTTCGGTGCGTGATTACGGGCGAGGTATTCCGTTGGGTAAAGTAGTTGATGTGGTTTCGAAAATGAATACGGGTGGTAAATACGATTCCAAAGCGTTCCAGAAATCAGTAGGATTGAACGGTGTGGGTACCAAAGCTGTGAATGCACTTTCAAATTATTTCCGTGTAGAATCGGTGAGAGAGGAAAAACAAAAAGCCGCTGAGTTTTCAGCTGGAAATTTGGTCCTTGAAGAAGATATTATTGATACTACGAAACGCAAAGGAACAAAAGTAACGTTTACGCCAGACGAAACCATTTTCAAAAATTACAAATTCCGAATGGAATATGTGATTAAAATGGTGAAGAATTATTGTTACTTAAACAATGGTTTGACGATTATTTTTAATGGTGAAAAGTACATTTCAGAAAACGGACTTCGTGATTTACTAGAAGAAACAATAAGTGCCGATGATCTGGAATATCCAATTATTCACTTGAAAGAACATGATATAGAAATTGCACTTACCCACAGTAAAACCCAGTACAGTGAGGAGTATCACTCTTTTGTAAACGGACAAAATACCACACAAGGAGGGACACACTTAGCAGCTTACCGCGAAGCTATTGTAAAAACCATTCGTGAGTTTTACAATAAAAACTTCGAAGCTTCAGATGTTCGAAAATCTATTGTGAGTGCCATTAGTATCAAGGTGATGGAACCTGTTTTTGAGTCGCAGACTAAAACTAAATTAGGTTCGACAGATATGGGTTCGGATGATGGAAGTACACCAGTCTCGGTGCGTACTTTTGTTAATGATTTTATCAAAAATAAGTTAGATAACTATCTACATAAAAATCCACCCACGGCAGAAGCGTTATTGCGCAAAATTTTGCAGGCAGAGCGGGAGCGTAAAGAGTTATCTGGAATTAGAAAACTAGCTACAGATCGTGCTAAAAAAGCCAACCTACATAACAAAAAATTAAGAGATTGCCGTGCGCACTTGCCAGATACTAAAAATCCTAGAAACTTAGAAAGTACACTTTTTATTACCGAGGGAGATTCGGCTTCTGGATCCATTACCAAGTCGCGTGATGTGAATACGCAAGCCGTGTTTAGTTTGCGTGGAAAGCCGCTGAACTCATACGGAATGAGTAAAAAAATTGTGTACGAAAACGAAGAATTCAACTTGCTGCAAGCCGCTTTGGATATTGAGGACGGTCTCGAAAAGTTACGTTACAACAACATTGTAATCGCTACAGATGCCGATGTCGATGGAATGCACATTCGATTGTTGTTGATTACCTTCTTCTTGCAATTTTTCCCTGAACTAATCAAAGAAGGACATTTGTATATTTTGCAAACGCCACTTTTTAGGGTGCGAAACAAGAAAGAAACCATTTATTGTTACTCTGAAGAAGAAAGAAGAGAGGCAATCGAAAAACTAAAACCAAAACCAGAAATAACCCGATTTAAAGGATTAGGAGAGATTTCACCAGATGAGTTCAAGAATTTTATTGGAGAAACCATTCGCTTAGATCCTATTATGATGGATAAAAATACGTCGATTGAGCAGTTACTTTCTTTTTATATGGGCAAAAATACGCCAGACCGACAAGAGTTCATTATCAAGAATTTGAAAGTGGAGTTGGATGCTTTGGTTGAGGAATGATTTTAGTTTAAAGTGGAGGTTTAAAATACTCCTTTTTAAAATTAGTTAAGTTGAGAAAACTTTCAGTTAAGAATTGGAGAATTGTTAAGTGATTATATTTCTAAAAAAATAGTGAGATATGGATAAGCAGGATGTTCGTTGGAAACAAAGGTTTGAGCATTTTGTCAATGCTTTTAAACAATTAAAAAATGCAAAGCAATTGCGTGCAGAAAGAGATTTTACCGAATTAGAGTTACAAGGAGTTATTCAAGCTTTTGAAGTTTCTCAGGAATTGTCTTGGAAAGTCATGAAAGATTTTCTGGAAGAACAAGGTAAAACAGATTTGTTTGGAAGTAAAAATGCAGTTAAAGAAGCATTTAATGTCGGACTAATTGAGAGTGGTGATGTTTGGTTTGATATGATAAAAAGCAGAAACTTGACTTCTCATATTTATGATCATGCTGAGATAATTGCAATTTTGGATACTATTTTGAATGTGTATGTAGCTGCTTTTATAAGTTTTGAAACGAAAATGAAAAACTATTTGTAATGTTTGGTATTTATCCCAAAAGTTTTCAAGAGATACAAAGTATTATCAAAGATTGTCCTTCAATTGAGGAAGTACTTATTTATGGGTCACGTGCTAAAGGAAATTACAGAGAGGGTTCGGACATTGATTTAACCATATTAGGAACGCCAACTACAGCAGATTTTAATAAGTTATGGCATGATTTAGATGAAAGTTATGTACCCTATAAATTTGATATTTCGATTTATAATGATTTAAAATCAGATAGTTTAAAGGAGCACATCAATAGAGTTGGAAAAGTATTTTTTAAAAGAGAATAGAAGTGTTTCTTATTCAAGCAAATGTATCAATTCAGTTGCACTAACAAGATTGAACAAAATTTATACAAAGTCAAAATCATGATCAGAAATACTTTAATCATAGGCTCAATTTTTACTTTAACAGTATCAGTTTTATTTTTTATTCATGTATCAAATGATCATAAAGAATGTGATGCAATTGTTAAAAAACACTTAGATGCAAACGGAAAGAAAGTTGAAGTTGTGGAACATACTTGCAAAGAAAACAATTCTATTTAGCAACATAATTGAAAATATACAGAACGACTATTCAATAGAATATATTTAATGAAAGACGAAGAAGACGAAAATACAATTCCTGAGGGACAAGAAAATGAAGATGTAAGTAACAACGCTGGTTTTGATGATATAAAAACTTCCAGTGCAATGCAGCATTTTTACGAAAACAATAACGAAGAAGGTGATACCATAACCAAGGTTACGGGCATGTACAAAGACTGGTTTCTGGATTATGCTTCGTATGTAATTTTGGAACGTGCCGTACCTGCTATTGAGGATGGTTTTAAACCCGTTCAACGCAGAATCATGCACTCGCTTAAAGAGTTGGATGACGGTCGTTATAATAAGGTAGCCAATGTAGTGGGGCACACTATGCAGTATCACCCACACGGAGATCAAAGTATTGGTGACGCCATGGTGCAAATTGGTCAAAAAGAATTATTGATAGATTGCCAAGGAAACTGGGGAAATATCCTAACAGGTGATGGTGCTGCGGCTTCGCGTTACATTGAGGCGCGTTTGTCTAAATTTGCTTTGGAGGTTTTGTATTCTCCAAAAATTACCGATTGGGGTGTTTCGTACGATGGTCGTCGTGCTGAACCAAACAATCTACCAGTTAAGTTTCCGTTGCTTTTGGCGCAAGGAGCAGAAGGAATTGCAGTAGGACTTTCCACGAAAGTGTTGCCGCACAATTTTAATGAGCTCATTGACGCTTCGATTAAAATATTAAAAGGAAAAGCGTTTACGTTATATCCTGATTTCATGACACAAGGTATTGCCGATGTGTCAAATTACAATGACGGATTGCGTGGTGGTCGTGTACGCGTACGTGCCAAAATTGCCCAGTTGGACAAAAACACGTTGGTCATTACTCAAATTCCGTTTTCGACTAATACAACCACTTTGATTGATAGTATTTTGAAGGCCAATGAAAAAGGCAAGATCAAAATCAAAAAAATTGAAGACAATACTGCTGCTGAAGTTGAAATTTTAATTCATCTTTTTCCAGGAGTTTCTCCAGATAAAACCATTGATGCTTTGTTTGCTTTTACAGCTTGCGAAACATCAGTTGCGCCTTTGGGCTGTGTGATTGAAGATAACAAACCTTTGTTTATTGGGGTTTCTGAAATGTTGCGCATTTCAACCGCAAGAACGGTTGATTTACTAAAGCAAGAACTCGAAATTCAACTCGAAGAATTAAAAAACAAGTGGCACTTTTCAACGCTAGAGAAAATTTTCATTCGCGAAGAAATGTACATTGATTTTAAATTGTATGGCGATAGAGAAGCGCTGTATACCTATTTGTACAACCGATTTGAGCCTTTTACGAAATCTTTTGTTAGAGCCATTAATGATGACGATTTGCAGAAACTAACGCAAATTCAAATGATTCGTATTACCCGTTTTGACTCGGATAAGGCTGATGACATGATTGCCAAGTTAGAGGACGAGATGAAGGAAGTAGAACATCATTTAGCTCATTTAACAGACTTTGCAATAGCGTATTTTACGAAATTGAAAGAGAAATACGGTAAAGGTCGCGAACGCCAAACCGAATTGCGCATTTTTGATGATATTGAAGCAACAAAAGTAGTGTTGCGTAACACTAAATTATATGTAAATAGAGAAGAAGGTTTTGTAGGTACAAGTCTTAAAAAAGATGAGTATGTCACAGACTGTTCTGATATTGATGATGTCATTGTTTTTCTAAGAGATGGAAAAATGATGATTACAAAAGTGGATGCAAAAACCTTTGTGGGTAAAGATATTATTCACGTAGCTATTTTTGACAAAAGCGACAAGCGTACGATTTACAACTTGATTTATCGCGATGGAAAATCAGGGCCTTCTTATATAAAACGCTTTAACGTATCGGGTGTTACGCGTGATAAAGCGTATGATTTAACCAATGAAACTGCGGGATCTCAAATCGTGTATTTTTCATGTAATCCAAACGGTGAGGCTGAGGTAATTACCATTTTGTTGCGCCAAGTGGGAACTATCAAAAAATTGAAATTTGATATTGATTTTTCAAATCTTGCCATAAAAGGAAGAAGTTCTAAGGGGAATTTAGCTACTAAATATCCAATCAAGAAAATAGAATTAAAAGAGAAAGGGATTTCTACACTATTGCCTCGTAAAGTGTGGTTTGATGATACGGTACAACGATTGAACGTAGATGGACGTGGTGAATTGCTTGGTGAATTTAGACCAAGTGATAAAATTTTAATCATTGCACAATCCGGTAAGCTCAAAGTGATAACGCCGGAGTTGACAACACATTTCGACCAAGACATGGTTGTTTTGGAGAAATGGAATCCTAAAAAACCTATTTCGGCCATTTATTTCGATGGAGAAAAAGAGCGCTACTACATCAAACGCTTTTTGGTAGAAACCGAAAACAAAGAGGAAGCCTTTATCTCAGAGCATGCTAATTCGCATCTAGAAATTGTTTCAACAGATTATAGACCTGTTGCCGAACTAGTTTTTGCAAAAGTAAAAGGAGTACAAAAAGAAAATCAAGTGGTAGATATTGAGGCTTTTATAGCTGTAAAAGGTTTTAAAGCCCTAGGAAATCAATTGACTACAGATAAGTTGAAACAAGTCAATTTGCTAGAATCACTCCCGTACGAGGAGCCTGTAGAGGAAATTCCAGAACCGATTGTTTTAAATGATGAAGATGCAGGACCAGTACAACTTGATGAAGATGGCCAAGTCACCATGAGTTTAGATTAATACAATATTCTCAAAAAAATAAATGCCCCCAAAACAGTTTGGGGGCATTCTTATTTATAAAAGATTCAATTTCAACATTCAAATCTCACAACTCACATCTCACCATTCACTTTTTACTATTTACTCTTGCTCTTATTCATTTTCATATTCAGTACTTCTACTAATAATGAGAACGAAATAGCAAAGTACAAATAGCCTTTTGGTACAGGTGTTACGTGACTTCCAAAGATTAAAGCGTTAGATAAATGAGCACTTTCAGTAAGTAACATCATTCCAATTAAAATCAAAAATGAAAGCCCAAGGATTTGAATAGAAGGATGTTTGTTGACAAAATTCCCAACAGGAACCGCAAATTGCATCATGATAAGTACCGAAATTATTACTGCTGTAATCATAATGTATAAGGCACCTTCAACACCATTTGTCATTCCTACCGCTGTCAAAATACTATCAAAAGAAAAAACCAAATCAATTAAGATAATTTGAAAAATAACGTTTTGAAATGATTTTGTTGCCGCTTTACCAAGTTCTTTTTCCTCATGTCCTTTCTCATCCACTTTTTCCCGAATTTCATTGGTACTCTTGTAAATCAAAAATAACCCACCACCCAGTAAAATTAGGCTTTGACCAGTAATTCCAGCCGAAAACCAACTCAACTCAATATGAAACCATGGTTCTTTCATTTGAATTAATAAATTAATACCAAACAAAAGTGCTATTCTCATGAACATCGCCAAGAACATTCCTATTTTAGTGGCTCTTTTGCGTTGTTCGATCGGTAATTTTCCAGTAGCAATAGAGATGAAAATGATATTGTCAATTCCTAAAACAATTTCAAGAAAAGTCAAGGTCAACAGGGCAATCCACGCATCAGGGTTTAAAAATACTTCCATTATATTTAGTTAGGGTTGATATCTATTAATTGGTAAGCTTCGTCACGGTTCCGCGCTGTTTAGCATCAGACCCTACCATTCCAAACTCAAAGGTATAGGAATTTTTTGATGTCGTCAAGATTTTCATGCCAATGGCTTTTTCTTCGGCCATGTTTTTTGGATGTAATTTCTGCAAAATATATTCACAGTCATTTACCCAACGAATACTTGCGGTATCTGTTTTTCCTTCAAAAGTCTCAATTTCTATGCTAGCATTGCGTTCAAAGAAGGTGGTTTTTTTAACTCCATTTACTTCATATTCAAACTTAAATTTACCCGTTTTAAAATCCTTACAATTTCTATCTGCATCATAGCAGGACACGAGGAGTAGTAAGGTCATGAGTAGTATTATTTTTTTCATTTGTTGTTTTTTATAGTTTTTTTTTAACCTAATCCAGCTGTTTGTTGCAACTCATAAGACTGTAAATCTTTTTTTCTAGTGCCATAAAAGGAGCTTCCGTTGGTCGCTCTTTTAAGTCAAGAAAAAAATAGGTTTCCAGTCTTATGGGTTTTCACTTCCATCTGGGGTAAAATTAGTGTATTTTAATGTCATATTTGTCTAATAAACCGCTAATTCCTTGTGTTGAAAACTTTGCTTTTTTCATCGGATTGAACTCTGGATCTATGCTGTAATCTGTGGCTTTAGTAAATTCACAACCAGCTAATTGCGTGTTGTTAAACAGCGCTCCTTGTAGCGTACTGCCATTAAAATTGGAACCCGTTAAATTGGTTTCAGAAAAATTAACTTCTTTCAACGAACAGGAAATAAACTTGGTTTTAGGCATCTTTTTATTGGTAAAAGAGGCATAATCCAAAACGCATTCTTCAAACTCTACTTGGAATAAAAAATCATCACATTCATCAAACAAAATCCCTAATAGTTTACAGTTTTTAAAGTGTACTCCCTTTAAACTAGCACTAGCTAATCTCGTCATAGAAAGATTACAGTCTTTAAATACACAATCCATAAAGGTAGCATTGGACAAAACCGCATTTGATATATCACAATTTAAAAAAACACATTCTTCAAATTCTTGATTGCTTATCGAGTTGTCAAACGGATTTGTTTTTTCAAATGTTTTTTGAAGTTGAATATTGTTTTTCATTAGTCGTTAAATAAGCTTTTCATAATGGTTTTTAACCCTACATACATTAGGTACATGGCAATAAAACAAACAATTACGCCAACGCTTAATACTAGATAATGCCAAATGTTTTGCTTATTCATAAAAGCATTATGAATTATTACTGGGCCTAAAAATAATAATGGCAAGGCACCTGCTAAATACCTTATCCCTTTTGATAATAATTCTCTATTTGTAGCCATTGTTTCTTTTAAAATTTAAGGTTTGAAGCTTTTGAAAATGCAAAAAAGGTACAAGTACTATCTTAATTGAGCTAGATAAAAATCTACAGCTTTTCTAACGCTTCCGTATTTTTTTAATAATTCTGCACCTTCTTCGTAAGTAACCGGAATTTCGTCCATGATCATCTTTACGCCGCGGTCAACCAGTTTGCTATTGCTGAGTTGCATGTCAACCATTTTGTTGCCTTTTACTTTTCCTAACTGAATCATGGTAGCAGTCGATATCATGTTGAGCACTAGTTTTTGCGCTGTGCCGGCTTTCATGCGTGAACTTCCTGTAACAAATTCAGGTCCTACAATTACTTCAATTGGGAATTTCGCCGTTTGTGACAACGGACTTCCAGCATTACAAGAAATACTTCCTGTTGTTATGTTCTTCTCATTGCACGCCTCTAAACCAGCAATTACATAAGGTGTGGTTCCCGAAGCTGCAATTCCTATAACAACATCTTTTTCATTTATTGCAAAAGCTTGTAAGTCAATCCAGGCTTGCGTAGTATGGTCTTCGGCATTTTCAACAGCTTTACGAATGGCTGCGTCACCACCAGCAATAATCCCTACAACTAAATCAAATGGAACGCCAAAAGTAGGTGGACATTCAGAGGCATCAAGAATTCCTAATCTTCCTGAGGTTCCCGCTCCTATGTAAAATAAACGACCGCCTAATTTCATTTTAGTTACAATTGCAGTGACTAAATTTTCAATTTGTGGCAATGCTTTTTCAACAGCAAGAGGAACTGTTTTGTCTTCTTGATTGATATTTGACAACAATTTCTGAATTGACATTTTTTCTAAATGTTCGTACTTTGAGGATTGTTCGGTGGTTTTAGTGAAAGTCATTTTTAGTATAATTGGACAAGTCCAAAATTAACCTTTTTTATCACATTCTCGAAATTTCAATAGTAAAGTAGTAAAGATTTAATTTTTTTTATCAGGACATATACAAAGATATTGTGTGCATAAAGAATTAAAAAAAAAGAACCACTAAATACTTGGAATGTTCAAAATATGTTGGTTTGTCTGTTTGTATTTTTCACAAATATTCCTTTCTATAAGGAGTAAGCAATGTCATTTTTTATTTCCTCCATAACAAAGGAACTTTGCACGTTAGAGATCCCTTTTATTACTGATAGTTTGTCAATGATAAACTTCTGGTATTCGTTCATGTCATTTACGACAATTTTTAATAAAAAATCATAATTCCCTGAAACATGAAAACATCCCATTATTTCCGGTAATGTATTGATTTGTGTTTTGAAATCATCGATCAATTCTCTCGAGTGAATGGCCAAGGTGACTTGACAGTATACACTGATTGATTTTCCAATTTTTATGCCGTCTAATAGAGCAACATATTTTTTAATGTATTGCTTTTGTTCTAATTTCTTTATCCGTTCAAAAGTAGGAGAGACTGATAAGTTCACTTTTTCGGCAATTTCTTTGGTGTTTAACTTTGCATTTTGTTGCAAAAGCATTAATATTTTTTTGTCTGTTTCATCCATACCAGAAAAATTATCTTGTTTGAAAAATTTAATTGAAGTGTTTCAATATTAAAATTCTTTAATTAGGTCTAAATTTAGAATTTTATTTCAAAGATCATTCAATATGCAGTATTTTGTTTCAATAGATGTAGTTTTGTGCTAATAAAATACTTAAAAAGATGAAAACAATTTCAGGTTCATTATCAGAGCAAGATAACCAACGGTTAGCGATATTGGAGCAGTTTATTGAAAACGCAAGAGATAATTTCTTGGGTTATCCTGTTTCAAAAGATTTTGATTATTCGGAAATCAATCATTTCTTAAAATATCCGATTAATAATTTGGGGGATCCATTCGAAGACTGTACTTATAAAGTTCAGACCCATGAATTAGAAAGAGAAGTTGTTGGTTTTTTTGCAAAAATGTTTCGAGCGAATCCAAAAGATTATTGGGGTTATGTAACTAATGGAGGATCAGAAAGTAATTTGTATGGTTTGTATTTGGCTAGGGAGTTATATCCAAAAGCAATGGTTTATTACTCTGAGTCGACCCATTATAGTGTTCGTAAAAACATTCATTTACTTAACATTCCAAGCATTGTCATCCGATCGCAAGAAAATGGCGAAATCGATTATACCGATTTTGAGAATACGCTAAAGATGAATCGGCACAAGCCTGCAATAGTATTGACCACTTTTGGTACGACCATGAAAGAAGGAAAAGACGATGTTTCTAAGATTAGAAATATTCTAAAAGGATTAGCAATACAAGACAGCTACATTCATTGCGATGCTGCTTTGTGCGGCAGTTACGGCGCTTTCATGGAGCCTCGTTTTCCGTTTGATTTTAAGGATGGTGCGGATAGTATTTCTATTAGTGGTCATAAATTTATTGGTTCACCCATACCAACGGGCGTAATTATTACAAAACGCTCCAATAGAGACCGAATCTCAAAGGGAATTTCATATATCGGTTCGCTGGACACTACCATTACGGGATCTCGAAACGGGCATTGTCCCTTGTTTTTATGGTATGCTCTTAAAAAAATAGGCGTTAACGGATTGAAAAATCGTTACCTAAATAGTTTAGAAATTGCCGAATATTGTGAGCAAAGACTAAAAGAAGTTGGGATTAATGCTTGGAGAAATCCAAACGCCATTACGGTGGTATTTCCTAAAGTGTCGGAAAAAATAAAATCAAAATGGCAATTAGCTACCGAAGGAGATATCTCGCACATCATTTGTATGCCAAATGTTACTAAAGAACAAATTGATAATTTCGTCTACGACGTCGAAAACTGTGTAGAAAAACCGGAAGAAGTATTTGAATTTGGTTTTAGCGATTCATAGATCGTCATTACTTAGTGATGGTATTTTAGATATATCCTATATGAAAGATTTAGTCTCTGTTGTTTATTCAGAACGTTAGTTCTTGTATTTTTTTTTTTTTAGAGTAAAGCGGAACAAAAAATGCATTGAGAAATGTTTTTAAGTCCAAATTGTCTTGTTCTCAATACGATTTTCTTCTCGAGGCTTCGGGGTAAAATCACTCTAATTGACGAAAATTATAATTAAAGACTATTTACGTCCAATAAGTAATGAATTAATATCTATGTTTTTGATTTATAAATAACTACATCTAAAATTTAGTAAAAAAAGCAGAGAAACAAATTGAGAAATGATATTATTTTTCTGCTTTTTTGGTTACAAATTTATATAAAATACGCCAAGGCAATTCCTATTACAATCATTGAGACTTTAGCAATATTGAACTTGTGCCCTTCGCTGCTTTCAAAAATAATGGTAGATGAAATATGGAATAAGATTCCAATCACTATTGCTGTGATTTGGGTGGTATATTGTTTAATAAATGGCAAATAATCAGATGCGAGTGTACCTAGTGGCGTCATGATGGCAAAAGTAATCATGAAGGCAAAAATGGCTTTTGGATTGAGATGGGAATTAATAAAAAACGTGGTCAAGATGATCGCAATAGGCAAATGGTGTATTGCAATACCAATGGCTAAATTATCATGTTGTTGACCCACAGGAAAACCTTCTAAAAAAGCATGAATGCATAAGCTGATGAACAATAACCATGGAATGTGATGCATGTTTTCATGTCCATGTACATGCCCGTGCTCTGCACCTTTGGAGAAAAACTCTAATATGATTTGGAATAGAATTCCTAACATGATAAAGATTCCAATATTGCTTTGATTGCTTTCGTATACCTCAGGAAGCAGGTGCATTACCGTTAACGACAATAAAAACGAACCACTAAAAGCTAAGAGTAACTTTAAGTTGGTTTTGTTTTTTGGTTTTAATATGGAGGCAATGATATACCCTAAAAGTACAGAAAGTAAAGGTAAAAGGTAATTCATTGTTATTTAAAAATCATTATCAGTCGTTCACTATCTGTTTTATGGAATTTTTTCAGTTTATAATCCCCAAAGATGTCCAAAAGATAAATTCCGGCTTGGTCCATTAATACTTCAAAATCTGGGAGTGTCAGTGCTTTTACTTTTTCGGTGAAATGAAATTTTTGACCTTTGTCCTCGAAGTTAATTTCTTTACAAATATGACCGTCTTTCAAATAGCGTTTGATATGAAAATCGATTCCTTCAACTGTTTTAGTTTCTTCTGGTACCAATGTTTCTAGTACATGATTTACATTCATAAAATCAATCACTGCAAAACCATATTCTGACAAGCTTTCTTTGATGGCTATAAGCGTTGTCAGGTTGTCTTCGTCGTTTTCAAAATAGCCAAAACTGGTGAATAAATTAAATATGGCATCAAATTTTTCTTCAAAAGGTTCACGCATGTCATGAACTTTGAATTGTAATTTTTCATTAGTATTTTTACTCGCTTCGGCGATGCTATTTTCAGATAAATCGGCTCCTAGAACGGTAAAACCCAATTGATTTAAATATATTGAATGACGGCCTTTGCCACAGGCTAAATCAAGGACTTTAGCATTTTCTGGTAAATTTAGATAATGGGTAAGATTGTCCATGAAAACTTGAGCCTCCCTGCAGTTTCTATCCTTGTATAAAATGTGATAATAAGGGGTGTCAAACCAAGAGGTGTACCAGTTTTCAGTTGATTTGGGTTGATTTTCAAGGGATGTATTTTGAGATGCAGACATTTATTCTTTTTCAATTAATTCGATTGATGCAAATTTAGTGTATTTTTGCAACGAATACTTGATTTTACAATGGAAAATAATTATAAAATGATTGCCAAAACCTTTTTTGGTTTTGAAGAAATACTAGCAAAAGAATTACAAAACCTAGGCGCACAAAATGTAGAGCAAGGGGTAAGAATGGTTAGTTTTAAAGGTGATAAAGGATTTATGTACAAGGCTAATTTATCCTTGCGTACCGCTTTAAAAATATTAAAACCCATTTATTTTTTTAAGGCCAATAATGAACAAGGATTATACAAAGGTATTGCGGGAATAAACTGGTCTAAATTATTGAATGCTAACCAGACTTTTGTTATTGACACCACAGTACATTCAGAATATTTTAATCATTCTGAATTTGTTTCTCAAAAATGTAAAGATGCCATTGTAGATCAGTTTAGAGAAAGAACAGGTCAACGACCAAGTATTGATAAGATTCACCCTGATTTAAGAATTAATATTCATATAGATAAAGACCAAGTATCTGTAGCTTTAGATACATCTGGGAATGCACTAAACCAGCGTGGATATAGAACTGCAACTAACATTGCACCTATAAACGAAGTTTTGGCAGCAGGGATTTTATTACTTTCTGGTTGGGATGGTCAAACAGATTTTTTAGATCCAATGTGTGGATCAGGTACTTTCTTAGCCGAAGCAGCTATGATTGCGTGTAATATTCCAGCTAATATCAACCGTAAACAATTTGCATTCGAAAAATGGAACGATTGGGATAATGATTTGTTTGACGCCATTACGGATAGTTTATTGAAACGTGTACGTGAGTTTCATTATACCATAAAAGGTTATGACAAAGCTCCAAGTGCAGTTCAAAAAGCGAAAGACAACATCAAAAATGCCAATCTAGACGAATACATTTCAATAGAAGATCAAAACTTCTTTGATACTGAGAAAACTTCTGAAGGTAAATTGCATATCGTATTTAATCCACCTTATGATGAGCGTTTGGATATTCATATGGAGGAATTTTATAAGAATGTTGGCGATACTTTAAAGAAAAATTATCCAGGTACAAATGCTTGGATGATTACTGCAAACCTAGAAGCATTGAAACATGTAGGTTTAAAACCATCTAGAAAAATTAAGCTTTTTAATGCAGGTCTTGAGGCTCGACTAGTGAAATATGAGATGTATGAAGGTAGTAAAAGAACAAAGTTTGCTTCGCATGTTCGCTCAGAGGATTCAGATCAGACTACAAAAGATAGTGCTGAATAAGTAATGTTAAATTTTTTACTTTTTCAATAAAACTTTAAGACGTATAAAAATGACAAAAAAACAAATACAAGCATTTGTATATCAACTAGCAAGCTTTGCAGTTTTATTTATCGCTGGACGATACGCCATTGATATGTATACTAATTTAACTGGTTTTTGGATTCCAATAACGGCATTTGTAATAGGGACATTAGTAGCTCCAAAGTTTCAAGCCGTAAAAACCAAAGACGGTGAGAAATTGTATATGAAATGGATTTTTATTAAAGGATTCAAAGAAATAGGGTAGTATAGGAATTTTATTTTAACCATAAACCGCACATTTACTAATTACTTTTTTTAAGTTCTGTTAGTGAATGTGCGTTTTTTTTATGCTACTTTTTTGGTACTACAACTGGTTTTATTCTCTTTTTATAGATTGGAACAAAGTACGTTACCGTATAATTGAATCCTACTCCAAAGCTACCATCATACGTCCTGTTAAATCCCGGAATGTATAAGTTAGAGAAATTCTCTGGTTCTTTATTAGTTACCAATCGATTCAAACGGAGGCTAAATCCCATAAAAACATTGTTAAATACTTTTGCTTTTATACCTGCAACAACTTCAATCCAACTGGCTGACAAACCATTAAATTTTTGTCCTGAGTTTATAATTGGTGTTTCTTGAAAGTATGGATTTGAATTATATATGCGGTAATTGTTTAACTGCTGATTAAAAGTGCTAAAACCATAACGAAGACCAATTGAAATAATGTTTTCCATATCCAGCCAGTTTTCATAGGCATTGTAATCAAAACCTGCTTTTAGGTAACTTCCTTTTGTGGTAAAGTTGACACGATCATCAGCTGTGGTTTTATTTTCGTTTCCAAGCTCGGCAGCTAAAAAGTACCTTTTTGTCAGTCTGTAATCACCCACAAGCTCTAGACCTTTGTAATCTTTGTCATAAAGTGCACGAGTTACTTTATACAAATCTAATCCTACACGAATTCCGTAACGATCAGCTTTTACTGGTATCGAGTCAGTCTTAACATTTGTTGGTAGTGCCGCATTTTTTGCTTTAGGAATGTTAGGAATGATTTGCTCTTTAGTTGTTTTTGTAGGCTCAACCGTTGTTATAGTGGATGGCTTTTTAATTTCTATTTTTTTTGTCGTTTCTTGTGCTTGAACACTAATTATCAGAAACAAAAGACAGATACTAAAAAAAGATTTTGATGTGTGCTTGATTTTCATTGTCTATGTTTCGTGTTACAACTTCTATAAATTTTATCCATTTTTGATTAGCTGCAGTTGCATCTGTATGAACAAATGGTGCTGCTTGATCTAATGTAAAAAGGGACTTGTATCCGCATGCTCTTGAAACAAAAAGTTCTTGTGTGGTGTAATTAAAACGGATAACATCCTCATCAACTAATGCTGGGTTTGCATTGCCTGAGTTTAGTGTAAACTTAAAACTGGTTGAAGTACCAACTGTTTTAAGTGGAATTGTAATTCTATTTGCGTTAGTAGTTGGACTTCCATTAAATAAAATGCCTTCAGTCTGTCCTTCACCTACTACTTTAAGACTATTCACATTTTTTTTTACAGATGGTTTTTCAAAATCGTAAAAATCAATTACTAATCTAGGAGTTGTAGGTGTTTTTGCATCACAAATATCGTCTTTTTCACAGCTTGAGAAAGATAGTGCTAGAGCAAATACGAATAAAATTATTTTTTTCATTTACATTGTAATGTTTTTCGTAACAGGGTTAAGGTGTCTATCTTCTTTCAAGTAAAACCACATTTTCTACGTGATGTGTTTGCGGAAACATATCCACAGGACGTACACGAGTTACCTTGTATTTTTCATCCATTAGTGCCAAATCACGTGCTTGAGTAGCCGAGTTACAACTTACATAAACCACTTTCTGTGGAGCAATTTTTAAGATTTGTTCTATTACATCTTTGTGCATTCCATCTCTCGGTGGATCTGTAATAATAACATCTGGGTGACCATGTTGTGCTATGAAATCATCGTTAAACACCACTTTCATATCTCCAACAAAAAATTCACAATTCGTGATCTCATTTCGAACGGCATTTGCTTTTGCATCTTTTATAGCATCTGGAACACTCTCTACACCAATTACTTTTATCGCTTTTTTAGAAACAAACTGGGCAATAGTTCCTGTTCCAGTATACAAGTCGTACACTACTTCATTTCCTGTTAAACCTGCAAAATCTCTTGTGATTTTGTACAACTCGTAAGCTTGGTCTGAGTTGGTTTGGTAAAAAGATTTGGCATTAATGCTAAATTTCAACCCTTCCATTTCTTCTAGAATGTAATCTCTTCCTTTGTAAAGCTTGATATCGGTATCGTACAGCGTATCGTTTGCTTTATTATTAACAACGTATTGTAACGATGTAATTTGCGGAAATTTTTCATAAAGATGATCTAAAATCAACTCTCTGTTGGCCTTGTCATTTTCGAAAAATTGAATCAATACCATAATCTCACCTGTTGAGGCTGTACGTAACATTAAGGTACGCAATAAACCTTCGTGTGCTCTGGGGTTAAAGAAAGTTAATCCATTTGCATTTGCAAAATCTCTAACTTCATTACGAATGGCGTTTGACGGATCTTCTTGTAAATGACATTTATTGATGTCTAGAATTTTATCCCACATTTTAGGAATGTGAAAACCAAGTGCATTTCTATTTCCTAAATCTTCAGTACTTTCAATTTCAGCTTCGGTTAACCAACGGCTATTTGAAAACGAAAATTCCATTTTATTTCTGTAAAAAAACTTTTTTTCTGAACCTAAAATTGATTCAAATTCCGGAAGTTCTATCTTCCCAATGCGTTGCAAGTGGTTTTTGACTTCGTTTTGTTTGAAAACTAATTGTTGATTGTAGTTCATGTTTTGCCATTTGCATCCTCCACAAACACCAAAGTGATCGCAAACAGGATCTACACGATGCTCTGAAAATTCATGAAAATGAACTGCTTTACCTTCATAATACGCTTTGCGTTTTTTGAAAGTTTGCACATCAACCACATCTCCCGGAACTACATTCGGGATAAAAACTACTTTACCATCCGGTGCTTTTGCAACCGAAACGCCTTTTGCACCAGCATCAAGGACTTTTATTTGATGAAAGACAACTTTGTCTGTATTTTTCTTAGCCATAGCACAAAAATAAGTGATTGATTGGTTTTATAAATTCAATTTCACAAATATTTTTAATTTTTAGTTAATTAACTCTTTTTTTCTACTTTATTGGCTAAATCTATTTTTGTCTAAAAGATTTGATATTTAAATCATTAGGGAGTTCTTAATTTATTTTTTTTTTACGAAATTAGAGAGCCTTTTAAATAGATATTTTGTAGTTTACTTATAATTTCCATTCCTAATTACAGTAGTATGATACTATATGAAAATTTAAACAAAATTTCTTTTTGTAGCTTTTTTTGGAATTCAAATTCCACTAATTGGTATTTCTGTACTGATATTTTTCAGGAAGTTTTTGTTGAACTATAGATACATGGCTAAAGTTACGTTAATTAATATTTTATTGGCAGGCACGTTTGCTTTGGTTTTGTAAATTTGGGATAACACTAAAAAAAGCATTATGAAAAGATACGCAACAGCACACTGGGAAGGTTCACTTAAAGAAGGAAATGGAACGCTTACTACTCAAACAACTACTCTTGATAAAACGCAATACTCCTTTAAATCACGTTTTGAAGAAGGTGTGGGTACAAACCCCGAAGAGTTAATAGCGGCCGCACATGCGGGTTGTTTTACAATGCAACTATCAACATATATTAGCGAGGGAGGATTCGCTATTGAATATATTGAAACAAAATGTGACATTGATTTTGTAGATGGTGTCATTGCCACATCTCATCTTACGGTTGATGCAAAAATTACAGACATAACAGCAGATGCTTTTCAAGAATTAGTTCAAAAAGCCGAAAAAAATTGTCCAGTTTCTAAGGTTCTGAACGCAACAATTTCTAGTACCGCAACACTATTGTAAACTAAAAATAGTTTCACAAAAAACTCGAGTTGTACACTCGAGTTTTTTTTATGGATTAAATTTCCAAAACTTTTTGAATTGCTTTTTCAACTAGAGGACCAATTACTTGATATCCTGTTAAGTTGGGATGTACACCGTCTGGGCCATATTCTTTTTTGAGTCCGTTTTTCTCATCTTTCATTTCATTAAAATAATCAAGATAATATATGCCGTTTTCCAAGGCGTATTTTTTTATCAAAAGATTCAAGGCTATAATTTTTTCAGCAGGAAATTGATTGGGTCTCCAAGAAAAATCATAAGCAGGCAAAACAGAACATAAAATGACTTTTATTTTATTGGCTTGAGCCAAGGCTACCATTTCAAAAATAGTTGTAGCAATACTTTGGATCGAAGTTGGTCCAGTATTTCCGGCAATATCGTTTACACCACCAAGTATGACAACAACAGCAGGGTTTAAATCTAAAACATCAGCTGTAAACCTGTTGAGCATTTGAGGTGTTGTTTGGCCACTAATGCCGCGGTTGATGTACGGTTTTAATTCAAAAAAACTCGGATTTATTCTGCTCCAAAACTCAGTAATGGAATCACCCATAAATACAACTCTCTTTTCTTCAGCTGGGGATGGTTTAAGTTGTAAATTTTGTTCTTGGTACTTTTTTAAATTGGCCCAGTCTTGAGTTTGTGTTTTTTGCCCCATGATGTATCTTGCTTCTATTATACCAATTGGAAAATTATGTCTTGATTTAAAATAAAAATTTTAAGACTAAATTTTTTTCATAGTACTGCATTGATTTTTAGAATTAATCAAATAAATCTGAAGATAAATAACGGTCACCACGATCGCAAATGATTGCTACAATAACACCAGATTCTAAAGTTTCAGCAATTTTTATCGCAGCAGCCACTGATCCGCCACTACTCATTCCTGCAAAAATTCCTTCTTCAAGCGCTAATCGTTTGGTCATGGCTCTGGCTTCTTGCTCTGAAACTTCAATAACTGAGTCTACTTTTTTGGCATCAAAAATTTTAGGCAAATATTCCTCTGGCCATTTTCTAATGCCTGGTATTTGCGAACCGTCACTTGGTTGCGCTCCCACAATTTGAATGGCAGGATTTTTTTCTTTTAAATAAGTCGATGTACCAATTATAGTTCCCGTTGTACCCATTGCAGATACAAAGTGGGTCACAGTTCCATCAGTATCATTCCATACTTCGGGACCTGTAGTATTGTAATGCGCTTTCCAGTTATCATCATTAGCAAACTGATTGAGCATGATATAGCCACCTTCAGCAACTTTTTTATCAGCATAATCTCTTGATCCTATAATTCCTGTTGCCGCTGGAGTTAAAATAACCGTTGCTCCATAAGCACGCATGGTTTGTGTACGCTCTATGGTAGAATCTTCGGGCAGTATGAGCTCAATTTCAATATTAAATAACTGTGCAATCATGGCTAGTGCTATTCCAGTATTTCCACTAGTTGCTTCTATTAGTTTGTCGCCTTTTTTTATGTCTCCTCGTTCTAATGCTGATTTGATCATGTTGTATGCCGCTCTATCTTTTACACTTCCTCCAGGATTGTTACCCTCAAGTTTCAATAATAGTTTTACATTTTTGTTAGCAATTAAGTTTGTAGATTCAACTAATGGCGTGTTGCCTATTAAATCTAGTATTTTATATGATTTCATGAGCTTATTGGATTATTAAAAAAGAAAGTTCCTATAGCAAAAGAGGAACATTCGACAAAATTTATTTCATTGGTTCAAAAAAGTGGTGCAAAGATATTGAACTAAAGTAAAATTATGCATTGGATTCAAGTAAACCTATTGTTGCAATTAGGAAACTTTGTTAAATAATTAATGTTTTTGCCACAGAAATTTACCCGTGTTAACCATTGTTTCAGTAATGTTTTACATCAAAAAGATAGTTTCAAAATGTTTGAAATAATAACCTGCAATCATAAAAACAGCATTTATGATTCCCGTTGTAATAATTAGGTTGCTGTATTTTCTTTTTTTGTCCAAAAAACTTAAAACACAACAAAGTATAAATAGTATTGAAGAGAATACTGCGGGATACATTTTAAAAGCGTTTGTAAAATCACCTTGTATCAATAAAAGTAAAGCTCGCTGAAAGCCACAGCCCAAGCATTCAATTCCAAAGATTGTTTTACTTAAACAAGGGAGCATGTATTTTTCTAAATTCAACTTTTTTCTTTTTTACAACTTTACAAATAAACAATAAACTTTTTACAAATTAAAAAGAGCAATTTAAAAATGATTACTTTTGAATAATTATTCGAAAAAAAGATGAAAAAGTTAATACTTCCTATAATGGTAGTTGCAATAAGTGTGGCATTGTACGAGCAAGTAAGTGCGAATAAGAACATTTATGTAATGGCTGTTGCTATTGTAATTTTTATGATGGGAATGATGCAATTAAGTGCTAAAACACCGAGTAAGAATCAAGAAAAAAAGGATGATAATGTTGAATAAAGGAGATAAGGTTTCGGTTCTTGATGATGCCATTAACGGTGTTGTTCTTTCTGTACAAGAAAATCGTGTTACAATAGAAACAGAAGACGGTTTTACGATGGCATTTCTTGCCAATGAATTGATTAAAGTAAACGACAGTAGTAATTTGCTGGATACTATTAGAAGGATAGATGTAGCTGAAATTAAAAAAGAAAAAGAGATCCCAAAACCGCGTAGTTTTGTAAAAGAAAAAAAATCTAAACATGAAATTTCTGCACCAGAGTTTGATTTACATATTGAAAAATTAGTGCCTAATAAAAGAGGAATGTCTAATTATGATATCTTGACCTTACAAACCGAAACAGCAAAAAGACACATTGAATTTGCCATTAAAAACAGAATTCCAAAAATAGTTTTTATTCATGGAGTAGGTGAGGGAATTTTAAAAGCAGAACTTGATTTTCTACTTGGTCGGTACGATAATATTGCTTTTCAGGATGGTAATTATCAAAAATATGGTTTGGGCGCCACCGAAGTGTATATCAAGCAAAGTGCCATGTAGAAAAGTATATTTAGTCAAAAAAATATAAACCCAATTCTAAAAGTAATTTTATGTACTGATAGAATTGGGTTTTTGTTTTTTACACTATTGTCTTTTTGGATTGTACTAATTTGTTGTAAGTAACTCTCCGTAAATGTAATTGTCACCTAGACTAAAATCATTTGTTCCTTTTTTTAGTTTCACCTTTTTTAGAACAATTGTATGCTTAAACCCTGTTCCAAATGTTGTTGTAGTAACTTCAATTGTACCACTTGTATTAGCAATGCCAGGAATTGCTAGCCATTCTTCGGTTACGCTAGGTGTAGCAGGATATGTGGTGTTGCAAAAATAACCATCAGTTAATAAACCTCCAAACAGTCTATAAGTGAGTTTGTTTACAGTGTTGCCAATGAGTGCTACACGAGGAGCATTTAACGCTGTACTTTCATTTTTAATCAAAGCTGGATCAATATCAAGTATCAAAGCTTCACTACTGTTTTTATCATGTAATTGCTTGGTGTTTGGACATTGTTTCAACACTTTAGTAAATGAAAAAGGGAGAGGTGTAGTGTTTAAAATATAATCACCAAAGTTAAAAATATCGTACACCTGTGTACCATTTCCTTTATCAAATGTTATATTTTTAAATGTAATACTATGACTGTATCCTGTTATCCTGGTACTGTTGTCAGTTTGGTTTATTGGTTTAACAGCTTTTGTGGTAATCACCATTTTTCCACCTGTTGCTATCCATTCGTCAACCACAATAGGATTTGCAGGTGGGATAGTTTCACACAATGTTGCAGAGGTTACAGTACCGCTGTAAAAACGATACATCACACGATTTGTAGTGTTAATAACTATTTCTTGGGTGGTTTCCTCCGTAGGAAATTTAATTCCTGATGCATCAATTAGTAAGGCTTCGTTTTCTTTAACTTTGTAGAGAATGTTGGTATTCGTACATTTTTGAGCTGTTACGGACTCAAAGTTGATATTCTCTTGTGTTAAATCACCGTCATCACAACTGTTTAAAATAACTACTAAAAAGAATATGCTTAAAATTTTTTTCATCTTCAAGAATTTGAAACAAAAATAGAATTTTTAATGGGTTCTAGTTGCATTGTAATTTAAAAAACACATTTTTAACATGATATTAAGGTAGTGTTTTTTGAAAGCTCACGCTTTAGTAGCCCAACTTGATTGGTTTTTAAGACTGTATTACTTTAAGAAATGAGTATCTTTGTATTTCATTTTTTTATCAATGAGTTTAAATAAATATTATTCGGCGGCCTTCCTTGCTTTTTTTATGTGGGGGTTTTTCAGTTTTGCACTTAAACCGTTATATCTTTATCCATCACTAGATATCTTGTTTTATCGTGTTTTCTTTAGTGTAGTTACAATGGTGTTAATTAATATTATTTTTCGAAAAAAAATAATCTCTGAAAATTGGAATCGTTTTAAGCAACTTGTACCTAAGGAGCAAAAAAAAGTAATTTGGCTTACTCTGGGCGGAGGCTTTTTTTTATCGTCAAACTGGTTTGTTTATATTTTTGTAATGAATCATGTAAGCGTCAATGCGGCTTCTTTGGCTTATTTGATATGTCCTATTCTAACCACAGTTCTTGCTTTTTTTATGCTCAAAGAAAAACTAAGTTCTTGGCAATGGGTTGCAGTTGGGATTAGTTTTTTGAGTTGTATTTTGTTATCCTTCAATCATTTTCAAGATATCTTTTTCAGTTTAGTAACTGCTGCAACGTATGCTTTGTATTTGGTAAGCCAGCGAAAAAATAATGAAATCGATAAGTTTTTAGGGTTAACCATTCAGTTAATTTTTACCGCGGTTATTTTACTACCTTTTTATCCAGAATATAGCGGTCCAGTTCCTACAGAGCCAATTTTTTATACATGCATGTTTATGATTGTAGTTTTTTTTACAATCATTCCACTTTTCTTAAATCTATATGCCTTAAAAGGAATAAACTCCTCAGCAGTGGGAATTATGATTTATATTAATCCGATAATTAATTTTTTATTAGCTGTTTTTTACTACCAAGAGCAAGTACAAAATATTCAACTATTTTCTTATTTCTTAATTTTGTTGTCTATCGTAGTATTCAACAAAGAAGTATTATATAAGAAAAATAAAAAAATATAATCAACTACAAAAGACGCCGAGTAACCTTTCAAATATATCAACTACAATGCAAAAAGTATATCTTGACAATGCTTCAACTACTGCACTTCGCTCAGAGGTGATTCAGGAAATGACACACATTCTAGAACAAGAATACGGTAATCCGTCTTCTACACACAGCTTTGGAAGAAGTGCCAAAAATGTTTTAGAACTGTCTAGAAAAGCTATTGCAAAAAATTTGAATGCTACTGCGCAGGAAATCATCTTTACATCTTGTGGTACCGAGGCGAATAATTGGATTTTACAATCAGCTGTTAAAGATTTAAAGGTTGAACGAATTATTACCAGTAGAATAGAGCATCATGCGGTTTTATATACGGTTTTAGCGTTACAGCAACAGTACGGAATAGAAGTAGATTATGTTGCTTTAAAACCAGATGGCGCAATAGATTTAACCCATTTAGTTACTCTTTTAGCTGATGATAAAAAGACTTTAGTTAGTTTAATGCATGTGAATAATGAAATAGGAACTATGCTAGACCTAAATCGGGTGGGCATCATTTGTAAAGAGCATAATGTGTTGTTTCATTCTGATACGGTGCAATCTATAGGTAAATTAAAGATCGATTTACAAGAAATTCCTGTTGATTTTATTGTAGCGAGTGCACATAAGTTTCATGGTCCAAAAGGAGTAGGATTTGCCTTTATTCGAAAAAATTCAGGACTACAACCTTTATTTTTTGGTGGAGAGCAGGAAAAAGGCTTGCGCGCTGGAACCGAAGCCTTACATCAAATAGCTGGAATGGCTAAGGCTTTAGAACTTTCGTATTTAAATTTAGAAAAGGATCAAAAACACATTGAAACATTAAGAGATTATTTATGGGAACAATTGCATGTAAATTTTCCAGGTGTAAAATGCAATGGGGATCTTTCAGGTTTTTATAATGTTACAAATATTTTATTGCCATTCCCAAAAGAGAAAACTGCTCTGATATTGTTTTATTTAGATATGAAAGGCATTGCTGTATCTAGGGGAAGTGCATGTCAATCAGGAAGTATTAAGCCTTCTCACGTTTTGGCCGAACTTTTAAGTGAAGCTGATTTAGTATTACCAAGTTTGAGGGTTTCTTTTAGTCATTATAATACCGTACAAGATGTTGATGCTTTTATTGCGGCTCTTTTATCTGTGTAAATTGCATTGCGCTCATTAAAAAAGAAATATTATTCAATCAGTTTTTTTAATTCTACAAGAGTAATTGGTTTGATACTGTAATTTGAAATTTCGTTATATTTTTTTGCTTTTTCAATATCCGTGGGGTCAATTGAACTGGTCATGATATAGATAGTAATTGTTTTTTTAATGGGAATTTTGATAAATTCATCTAGAAACTGCCAACCGTTCCAGATAGGCATGTTTAAGTCCAGTAAGATTAAATCAGGGAGTTTTCCATCTGTATGAATTATTGTTTTTAGTTTGTCAAATGCTTCTTTGCCGTCTCTAAAAATCATGAAGCTATTGCAAAAATCTGCAATTTCCATAATTCTTTTTGCACCAAAAACAAAGATTGGGTCATTATCTATTATACAGGCAATATCTATTTTAGGCATTTTGAAAATATAATTTAAAAGTAGTTCCTTTGTCAACTTCGCTAGAAACGGTAACTTTACCACCTATAGCTTCTATTTGATTTTTTGTAATAAATAGTCCAATACCTCGGGCATCATCATTTTTATGAAAAGTTTTATACATACCAAAAATCTTATCTCCGTTTTGTTTTAAATCAATTCCTAGCCCATTGTCTTCAACACTTAGTATTAGGGTATCATTTTCTGTTATAGCAGTAAGTTTGATAAAGGCTTGTCTATTGTCTGATTTATACTTTATTGAATTCGATAAAAAATTCAATAAGATGCTCTCTACGTAGGCTGGAATACCTAAAACAAATACATCACTTTTTACTTCATTTGAAATATATACTTGTGCATTTTTAGCTAGAATTTGTATGTTGTTGATGCTGTTTTCAATTGCTTCACTTAAATTAACGGGTGCTATGTTCTCTGTTATAGTGGTATTCATAATCACTACTTCATTTAGATGTCCAATAGTATCCTTTAAGTTTTTTGAAGCCAAATCTAGTAGTTGAATGATTTCATTATCGGCATAAGAAGGATTTTCATATAAAAGCAAATCTAACATCATAGCAATATTGCCAGAGTGAGATCTTAAGTTATGAGAAACAATATGTGCAAAATTTTTCAACCGTTCGTTCTGATCCTTTGTGACAAATAGTAATGATTGAATTTCATTTTCTACTTTTTTGATGCTACTTATATCAACAGCTATAAATAGATAGCCTGTAATGGTATTATCCTTTTTTATGGCAGTAATGGTGAGCTGGACAGGGAAATGAGTACTGTCTTTTTTTACATAAGTCCATTCGCTAGTTTCAAATTTACCTTTATGAAGATCATGGGTGAAAACTTCAAAACCTTTGCAGTTAATATTTTTTTGAAGAAATAATTTTTCTTGCTGCGCTTTAATTTCTTCTTGTAAATGAATGATTTCAGGTGTTTTTAGATTAACTATTTCTTCTTTTTTGAATCCCAAAAGATTTTCGGCACCTGTATTAAATGTTGTAATAATACCATCAAGATTAGTTTCTATTATAGCAACTTGTGTACTAGCATCTAGAATTCCTTGAAGTTTTGATACAGCTTGTTCTAGTTTATTTTCAGCATTTTTTTGGGATGTAATATCTATGATTTGGGATATGATGTACAAGGGGTTGTTATCAGAATCCCGCACAATAGATGCTGCCAGCATAACATCTACAATTGTTTCGTCTTTACAAATATATCTTTTTTCAAGGTGGTAAAAATTTATTTTACCCTCTACAAGTTCTTTTAATAAAGCAACATCTTCCTCTAGATCATCAGGATGTGTAATGTCTTGAAAAGTAAGCTGCATTAATTCGTCTTCCTTGTATTTTGTAATTTCGCATAAGTTTGTATTCACTTTTAGCCATTGCCCATGTATGTTAAGTAATGCCATACCAATAGCGGCACTCTCAAAATTCCCACGAAAGGCCTCTTCACTTACTAACAGTTGTTCTTGAATTTTTTTTCTTTCGGTGATGTCTTCTGTGAGCATAATTAATCCACCTATTTTTTCTGAATCGGTGTACCAAGGTTTAACTACCCACCTTATCCACTGTGTTGAACCATCTAGTCGAACAAATTTTTCTTCATCCCTTTTGTGAGTGTCACCAGTTAAGCATTGTTGGTGTATTTTTTTCCATTCCTCACCTATCTCGGGGAAAACATCGTAATGTGATTGGCCAATTATCTTTTGACCTTCTAAACGATAATCAGTAATCCATTTTTCAGACGAAGCAATGTATTTCACCTGTGTGTCAAACATTGCAATAGCGGTAGGGGTTTGTTCTATAAATAATTTATTTCTCTCAAATTTTTTTTTAGTTTCGGTAATATCAGTATGAGTACCATACATCATTAAGGGAAGTCCTTCATCAGTCCAGTTTATTATTCTTCCATGATCTAAAACCCAAACCCATTCCCCATTTTTATGTTTCATTCTACATTCACAGTGATAAAAATCGCGCTCTTTACTATAGCATTCTTCAAGAATTTTTTGTGATTGGAGTAAATCATCAGGATGTGCGAAGTCAATCCAAGTTTGGATGCTTACGGGTTGTAACTCCTCAAGTTTGTAACCTATAATTTCTGCCCAACGATTATTAAAAATTGCTTCCCCAGTTTGAATATTCCATTCCCATGTCCCTAAGTTAGTTCCTTCAAGTACACTTTGTAGCTTTTCTTTCTCTTTTATTAATTCAATTTTGGCATGCTTTTCAATAGTTATATCTTGAAAAGTACCATATACTTTAGTGCACCTACCTTCTATAAATACGGTTTGCCCAATAGTTCTAATCCAACGATGATTGCCTTTCGCAGTAATGATCTGCAATCGATGATCAAAAGAGTCGTTATGTTTTATGGCGTTCGATATGGCAAGATTTATAGTATCTCTATTTTCACCTTCTTTATAAAAATAGATCGCTGTATCAAGATTAGGGCTATAGTGTTCACTTACTTCATGAATTTCTTTAGTTATTTTACTCCAATGAATTTTTTGGGTCGCAATATCATATTCCCAATACCCAATTCTTGCTGCTGAATTGCAGTTTTCAAGTAAAAGCTCTTGTTCTTTTTGGTATGTAATGTCAATATGAGCTCCCAGTAACCGTAAACCATTGCCATCTGGGCTTTGAATGATTTTACCATTGCATTTCATCCAAACTGTAAATCCGTTTTCATGGGTAAACCTGCAAATTTGCTCGTAAGTAAAATTAATAGAATTTGTACGTATTACTTCTTGAAGTAATTCCAAATCTTCTTTGTTAATTAGATCTTTCCATGATTTGATTTTGCTTGGTAATTCGTTGTAATTATAACCAAGTGTTGACCAAAACTTAGGGCTCATGTAGTTATGATTGGGATTTTCAATATCCCAGTATGTCAGACCGTCAAGAGCTGTTTCTTGTATAAAATCAAATACAGAGTTATCTTTTTTGATTAATTCGTATAATTCGGTTTTCAAATAACTCATACGTATTTTATTATTTGTAAACAAAATTAATTTATTTTTTTATTCGATATGTATTTATTTCGAATAATTATGCCAAATTGAAATACATGAGCCTTAAAAAGCTGAATCATTCATAAATTGATTTATAAAAAAAAACCGTCACAAAATGAAATTGCAACGGCTTTAAAATTTTAATTGGATCAATTATTTTGGCATAACTACTGAATCGATAGCGTGAATTACACCATTAGACGCAGCGACATCAGCAAGTACAACTGTTGAGGTTCCTCCATTTGAATCTGTCAAAATTACTTTACCGTCTTTTAAGCTCAAAACAATAGTGCCACCTTGAACTGTTGTAACAGTATATTTACCATTGTTTTTATTGATAGCCTCTGTAACTGCTGCTGCATCAAATTTTCCAGATACTACATGATACGTTAAAACTGCTTTTAATTTATCAAGACTTTCTGGTTTCAATAGTCCATCAACTGTACCGGCTGGCAATTTATCAAATGCGGCATTGTTTGGTGCAAAAACCGTAAAAGGTCCTTCGCTGCTCAATGTTTCTACTAATCCTGCCGCTTTTACCGCAGTTACTAATGTAGAAAAATCAGCATTTCCTGCTGCAACACCTACAATATTTGGTGTTGCTACAACTGCTGCAGAATCAACAGAAACTGAAGTTGTGTCTGCATTTTCTGTTGTTTCAGCTGTTTTCTTTTCTCCACATGAAGTTGCGATAACTCCTAAAAGTGCCATAGCACCAATTGTTTTTACTAATTTCATTTTAAATATTTTAGTTTAATTAAATTAAGATACTCAAATATACTCCTTTAATTCACTTGTTTAACATTTTTAACAAAAAATTAAACAAAATTTAAAACAAATGATTTACAGGAACTTAGCTTATCATTTTTAAATGTAAAGTAGTACTTTTTGAAATTGTACAGCACATTTTGTTTCTTATAATAATACTTCTATTTATTTGATAACAGCATTTATTTTACTCCAAAGGGCATTGTCAAAACCAGAAACTGCAAAGTTAGGATTTGATGGGTCAGAAGCATTTCCCATTCTAACGATTACCATTTTCTTACTTGGAATAACATAAATTCTTTGATCGCTTGCTCCCATTGCTGCATACATATCAGCAGGTGCATTAGGTACAAGTGAACCTTGAAATACGGTTTGCTCACCAGGAATCATAGCACTCGTTTTACCGTTCAACCACCATAAGTAGCCGTAAGATGGATTTATACTTTGAGATGTATTTACACTTTCGTTAAAAAATGATTCGTTTACAATTGTTTCATTATTCCATTTTCCTTTATTTAATGCTAATAATCCAAACCGCGCCATACTTTTTGTTGTACTATGGTATATTGTGAAAATAGCTCCAAAATTCCAAAAGCCATCCATACCAATTTTATTTTTTAATTTTTCATTAAAATAAGTTTCAAATGGTTTATTGCTAGCTTTTGCAATCACATCAGTTAATTTCTGAAAAACATTACTATAAGCCCATCGAGTATTGGCATCAGTAATATAAGTTATATTTGATTTTATCATAAATTGTTTACTGTCATCATTTCCTGAAGTCATGGTCAATAAATTACGAACTTGGATTAGATCTTCTTTAGGTAAAGGCATACTTGTCCATTCCGTACTCAGGTAGTTAGATACTTTGGTATTCAAGTTTACTAGCCCTTCTTGTTGAGCAATCCCAGTTGTGGTTGCAACAAGTGTTTTACCTGCACTATTCCATTCCCATGTATCTGTTGCTGTGTGTCCGTTGAAATATTCCTCCATTACTATTCTTCCGTTTACAAGAATTAGAAAAGATTTTGTGTTTTCTTGGATTAAAAAATCTTTTAATGGCTGTATTGCACTTTGATTCCACTTTAAACTAGCACTTGAAGTTGTTTCCCAGTTGCTATTTGAATTTGATGGGAAATACATTTCAGTTGAAGGAGTTGGATCAACTACTTCATTATTATTGCTACAGCTGCTTACTACTACAATACATAGTATTAAAATAAAATTTTTCATAATAGTTTTTTTATATGACTTCAGATTTTTAAAAAGGTTTAACTATTTGTTGTTTTGTTGGTTAAAAATCTTTAAAAATTCTAGTTTAAGTATGAAATAAATATATTTAATGTTAATTTTAACACTTGAAATTTATAAAGTAGAATAAAAAAACCGACTTACAAACGTAAATCGGTTTCTAGAATTTTATTTAAACAAATAAGCCTTCAATACTTAAATAATGTTCACCTGTGTCGTAACAAAAAGTTAGCACTTTTGCATTTTCAGGAATTTCAGGAAGTTTTTTAGCCACAGCAGCAAGTGATGCCCCTGATGATATTCCTATAAACATTCCTTCTTCTTTTGCGGCTCTTTGTGCATATAAAAATGCTTCATCTTTACTAACTTGAATTGTACCATCCAATAAATCAGTATGAAGATTTTTAGGGATAAATCCAGCACCAATGCCTTGAATAGGGTGTGGAGCAGGAGCGCCACCACTTATCACAGGAGAAGCTTCTGGCTCAACTGCATAAACTTTAAGGTTTGGAAAATGTTGTTTTAGTATTTCGGCACAACCTGTAATATGTCCTCCCGTTCCTACGCCAGTAATCAAGTAATCCAAGCCTTCAGGGAATGCTTTTATGATTTCTTGTGCAGTAGTTTTTTTATGAATTTCAATATTTGCAGGGTTTTCAAACTGAAGTGGAGACCATGCATTAGCCGATTCAGCAACTAGTTCTTGTGCTTTTTCTAGTGCTCCTTTCATTCCTTTTTCTCGAGGTGTAAGTACAAACTCGGCACCATACAAACTCATGAGTCTGCGTCTTTCAATTGACATGGATTCGGGCATTACCAATACTAATTTATACCCTTTTACGGCTGCAACCATGGCAAGACCAATACCAGTATTACCGGATGTAGCTTCAATAATGGTTCCGCCTGCTTTGAGTAACCCTTTTTCTTCGGCATCTTCAATCATGGCAAGTGCAATTCTATCCTTGATGCTTGCACCAGGATTAGCGCGTTCTAGTTTAATGTAAATATCATGGTTGCTACCAAACAAACGATTGATTTTTACATGTGGCGTATTGCCAATTGTGTCGAGTATGTTGTTGAATTTTGTCATAATTTATATAGAGAAAAAATTAATATCTTTTGTTTCTAGTTGATTTAAAACGGTGTTTTTATTAGACTGCATAACAAATGAATACGGATTTACGCTTTTTGTGATAAACGTATTTCCACCTATAATACTGTGATTACCAATTATTGTACTGCCTCCTAAAATAGTGGCATTAGCATAAATTATAACATGATCTTCAACGGTAGGGTGTCGTTTTTTTTCTTGCATACTTTTTTCTACTTGCAAGGCTCCTAGGGTTACACCTTGGTAAACACTCACATGTTTTCCTATTACTGTGGTTTCACCAATTACTATTCCTGTTCCATGATCAATTATAAACGGAACTCCAATGGTAGCGTTCGGATGGATATCTACACCGGTTTTACTATGTGCATACTCCGTTAAAATTCTTGGAAGTAGGCAAGGGGTTCTTGTTGCAATGGCATTCGCTATACGATATACTTCAATTGCAAAAAAACCTGGGTAAGAATTAATAATTTCTTGAATGCAATCAGCAGCTGGATCTGTGTCAAGAATGGCTTGAGCATCTTGCTGCATGTTAGCGTATAAATGTGGTAAAGTAGTATAAAACGCTTCGGCATCATCAAGAATTGCATCCGTGGTTTTGTTCTTTACAATTTCGGATAAAATGCTAATAAAATCAGCTTTATTTTGGTTTAAAAGTACTTCTATTTGAATGGTCTCTAGCGCTTTTTCAGGGAATAAAATTTTGAATAAGTCATCAATCCAATTGACAATTTTAGAGGAATCAATGGCTCGAACCCAATTGTTGTTTTGGTTTTCGCTTAAAAGTGTAGAAAATCGTTTGTTTTCAGGTGTCATTTTTATAAAATAAGTTCTAAATAATGTGGTCCTGCCCACGTTTTACAAAGATATAGGAGATTTGTTTATAAAGGAGGGTACGATTTGTAAATAATTGTTAATGTATAAAAAATATACAAATCACAGTATTTCTGTGAACATTGCAGCAAAAAAAATAAATTTTTTCAGAAATCGCATTGAATTAGGATTTACAAAAACAAGTATTCCTATTTCGTTCAGTCATTATAATTCGAATTAAGATATCGATACTGTATTTGACAAATAAAAAAACATTTAATATTAGTTTACTGCCTGTTAACTAAAAAAAATTCTAATACCTATTTTGAATTTTCAAAATAGACTTTAGAATTTTTATAAAACGCCTTTATTAGGACTAATTTTTATTGGTGTTTAGCATCTTCTCTTGACAATAGCGTTTAAAATTATTAAATTTATGCAAGTGCTGCAACCATTGATCTTACTTTATTATGATCTGCAACTAATTTTGAATGCTGATCTTTTAGCATCGTTTGTTGCTCGTAAGAAAGATTTTCAATTTCATTTTCTAACGTTTCTTCGTACGTTTTTTTAGCAACATCTTCGCCATACTCACAGCTTTCTAAGATAACTTTTCTATCGTTTCCAGTTAAAGCTGCCTTTACATCCATCCATACTCTAAAAAACTTTCCAGTAATTCGTGTATCTTCAGTTGGTGTTCCTCCATGTCTAGAAACTTCGTTTCTTAATTCGCTATTTATAGCTACGCTTGTAGCTTGAAATTCAGAAAATAAGGCTTTTAAATCAGCTTCATTAGTTTCGTCTGATGCGGTTTTGTAACCTTCAATTCTATCGTTGTTGATTTGAATTAGGCTGTTTAATACGGAGATTGTTTTTTCGCTGTCCATTTTTTTTGTAGTTTAATTTATTATATTTATAGTTTTATGTTTCCTTCTTTAGCATCAACGAGAGTTGTTCCCGTTGCAACAGATGCTATCATTTTGAAAAAATTAATCATTTCATTGCCTTCTACATCCCAATAGTAAGCGTTATTTGGCTTAATTTTTAAAATAGAAATATTTGGATCGTCTTTTCCTTCTTTAAACCATGTTTTTACTAGAGGCGACCATAAATCCTCAACTTTTTGTTTATCAAAAATTATTTCTGCTTCACCATTCACAACCATATAGCTGCTTTTTGATGGATGAGAGTAATAAAGTCTAACGTTTTTGTCGTTTTCTATTTCTTTATTTTTAATGCTGTTTCGGTCACTAAAAAACCATAGCGTTCCGTCTTCATCAACTTCTTGCGTACTCATTGGTCTTGTAGAATCTCCTTGGTCAATACTTAAATTTGTACAAAAAAGACAGATGTCGATGTCCGTTGCCAATTCCTTAATTTTATTAATTCCTTCTTGATTTTCTAAATTCTTTTCCATAACAATTTTTTTGATTTTTTTGATATTGTAAAGTTGTAGAAATTCTATTCAAAAAAATTATATAATAAAATACTTAGTTTACATTATTACTACCTTTACAAAATATTTTTCGGAAATAAATTATAATCAGTAGTTTAGCTTACTTAATGTTTTTAATAAGCTCTTTCAAAAATAGATCTGCTAATTTATTAGTTTCTTCTTTTTTGATTGGATGTCCTTCATCATCAAAGGTTTTTTCAACATTTGGAACCGGAAAATTTGCTTGAATAACCGTGGCTTTCATTTTCCAAAGAATAAATTGTAAATGAGTTAAACATTGATTTCCTCCAAATATGCCAGATGAAACCGTTGAAAGTCCAATTGGCTTTCCGCTCCATTCTTCATATAATAAATCGATTACATTTTTCAAACTAGCGGGTAAACTTCCATTGTATTCTGGTGTAACAATAATAATTGCATCAGACGATTTAATTTTTTGAGCGAATTCTAAAACTGATGTCGAAGGCTTTTCTAAATTTTTGAATCGTTCTTCAAACAATGGAAAATTGTATTTTTTTAAATCTAAAATTTCCGATGTAGCCAATTTATTAGCTGCTAAATAGTTTTCAAGGTACAATGCCACATTGTGACTTTTTCGCTCTGTGCGTATGCTGGAAGATATTATTGTTATGTATTTCATTTTCTAGTTTTATGATTTTATATATGAAATAGTAAAATATAAAATTCGAGAATTATAAGTGTTTGATGTTACATTATTTATGAGATTTGTTACATAATTGACTTTGAAATTATACAAAAAAAATCCGCTTTGCTTTCACAAAACGGATTTCATATTATTTAAAAAAAGTAGCTTTTAGAAACTCTTTTATATATTTTACAAGTGAATTACTTCGCCATAAGCATCAGCAACAGCTTCCATTACTGCCTCACTCATAGTTGGGTGTGGGTGAATAGCTTTTAATATTTCATGTCCAGTAGTTTCTAGTTTACGAGCTACAACTGCCTCAGCAATCATATCAGTTACACCAGCACCAATCATGTGACATCCTAACCATTCGCCGTATTTAGCATCAAAAATTACTTTTACAAAACCATCTGGTGTTCCAGAAGCTTTAGCTTTACCTGATGCTGAGAATGGGAATTTACCAATTTTTAATTCGTATCCTTTTTCTTTAGCTTGTTTTTCAGTTAATCCAACAGATGCAATTTCTGGAGTTGCATAGGTACAACCTGGTACGTTTCCGTAGTCAATTGGTTCTACATGAAGACCTGCAATTTTTTCTACACAGTTGATTCCTTCAGCAGATGCAACGTGTGCCAATGCTTGCCCCGGAGTTACATCACCAATGGCGTAGTAACCTGGAATATTAGTAGCATTGAAAGCGTCTACTAAAATTTTATCTCTATCAGTTGCAATTCCTACTTCTTCAAGTCCAATATTTTCAATGTTGGTTTTGATTCCAACCGCTGAAAGTAAAATATCAGCTTCAAGAACTTCTTCTCCTTTGGTTGTTTTTACAAATGCTTTTACACCAGCACCAGTGGTATCAATACGCTCAACAGACGAGTTGGTCATGATTTTTACACCAGCTTTTTTCATAGAACGCTCCATTTGTTTAGAAATGTCTTCGTCTTCAACAGGAACAATGTTTGGCATAAATTCAACAATAGTTACTTCTGTTCCCATTGCGTTGTAAAAATGCGCAAACTCAACCCCAATTGCTCCAGAACCTACAATTATCATTGATTTAGGTTGTGTTGGCAATGTCATGGCTTGTCTGTAACCAATTACTTTTAAACCATCTTGTGGTAAGTTTGGTAATTCACGAGAGCGAGCTCCAGTAGCAATAATAATATGATCTGCACTATACTCTGTAACTTTATTTTCTTTGTCAGTAACGTCAACTTTTTTGCCTGGTTTTAGTTTTCCAAAACCATCAATAACGTCAATTTTATTTTTTTTCATCAAGAATTGAACACCTTTGCTCATTCCATCTGCTACTGATCTACTGCGTTGTACGACAGCTGGGAAATCTTTATCAAATGAGGATACCGTTAATCCGTAATCCGAAGCATGTTTTAAATAATCAAAAACTTGAGCCGATTTAAGTAAGGCTTTTGTTGGGATACATCCCCAGTTCAAGCATACACCGCCTAAGTTTTCTTTTTCTATTACGGCTACTTTAAAGCCCAATTGAGATGCTCTAATTGCAGTAACATAACCACCAGGACCACTTCCTAAAACTATAATATCGTATTTCATTGTAAAGTTTTTTTGTTTTTTTATTGATGAGAAAGCAGTACTTCTACTATTTTCATTTAAGACTTGTTTGAATCGCTTTTCGGATAGCAAAATTAAGGATTTATTTTAAAAAAAATTAACCGTTTTATAAGTTTATTAGCAATGGTGTTTGCACCAGATCAATCATTTCATTTTTAAATAGGCTTCAACATAATTTGTGGTCGAAAAATACTCATCTCTAAGCTTTTTTAAATGGTTGGTAACAATTGATAGTTCGGGATAATTTGGGTCGAGACAGTCCTTGATTTCTTTATCCCTAACCGAAATAATGATGTACCAAAAACCATTTCTAGAAGTATAATTGTCCTCAAAGATCGAATCATTCCCTTTGCTTTGTAAACCGGTATCAACGGCAATTGGAATTAAATTCAGCGTTTTTGTCACTCTTTCTCTTTCAAAAAAAGACATATAAAAAGTCTTGTTGGCAATAACAATTGGAACATTTGAATCTACATTGCTGTGTTTTAAATTGTATTTGGTATTGATAAAGTTGTAAAATTCATCAGCCTTTTTTTTGTCTTCAAAGACAAATCCGTAGCAATTTGGAAGGTCTTTTTTGAATTTTTTGGCTTGTACAATTTTATCACCCTCAATATTTGGCGCAATTCGCAATGGGATGCACGAATATAAAAGTAGTATCAAGAAACCAATTCCTATTTTCTTCACTTGCTTATTGGGTTAAGTGGAACTATAACTGTAAGTAAATGTAAGGATTTTATTTTGAATCAATTCGCCACTGAAAACTGAGAGTCATACAAATTCTTGTAAAAACCACTTTCACGATTAATTAGTTCTTGATGTGTACCTTGTTCAACAATTAGTCCTTTATCCATCACTACAATTTTGTCAGCGTTTACAATCGTTGCTAAACGATGTGCAATAACAATAGAGGTTCGGCCTTTAGTAATGGTTTCGGTAGCACGCTGAATCAATTCCTCGGAGTAAGTATCTATAGAGGATGTGGCTTCGTCAAGAATTAAGATACTTGGGTTACTCACATAAGCTCTCAAGAATGCAATTAATTGGCGTTGACCAGAGGAAAGCATTACGCCACGTTCCTTAACATCAAAATCATAATTATCAGGCAAACTCATGATAAATTCATGCACTCCAATTTTTTTGGCTGCAGCCAATATTTGTTCGCGATCAATTTCAGGATTATGTAAGGTAATATTATTAAAAATAGTATCAGCAAAAAGGAAAACATCCTGCAATACTACCGCAATTTGCTTTCGTAACGAGCCCAAAGTATAATTTTCAATATTTTGATTATCAATATATATGGAGCCGCTATTGATTTCGTAAAAACGATTTAGTAAGTTGATAATAGTAGATTTCCCTGCACCCGTAGAGCCTACAATGGCAATTGTTTGTCCAGCGTTTACTTCTAAATTAATTCCTTTAATGACTTCTTCATCAGGAATATAACCAAAACGAACTTTATTAAATTCAATATTTCCTTTAAAAATTGGCGCCTCAAGAATACCTGTATCTTGTATTTGATCTTGGGTGTCTAAAATATCAAAAACACGGTTGGCAGCAATCATTCCTAGTTGCATCTCATTGAATTTATCGGCAATTTGTCTCAAGGGATTGAATAACATTCCAATAAACATGGTGTATGAAAATAAATCACCAAAAGTGGTGAAATTGTCTCCGTTTAATATTTTGATTCCGCCGTAAAGCACAATAAAACCAAGAGTTAATGACGAAATAATATCAGCAATAGGGAAGAAGATAGAGTTGTATAAAATGGTTTTTATCCACGCTTTCTTGTGCTTGTCATTTATCTCTTTGAACTTTTCTAACTCAATATTTTCTCTATTAAAGAGTTGAACAATCTTCATGCCTGTAACTCGCTCTTGTACAAAGGAATTCATATTGGCAATTTGAGTACGCACTTCCTCAAAAGCAACTTGCATTTTCTTTTGGAAAATTCTCGTTACAAAAACCAGTATTGGCATGGCTACAATCACAATCCAGGTCAAGGTCCAGTTCATATAAAACATAAAACCCAGCACCACAACCATTTTCATCAAGTCACTAATAATCATGAACAAACCTTGACTAAAAATTCGTGCAATGGATTCAATATCAGAAACGGATCGCGTCACCAATTGCCCTACAGGAACGTGGTCAAAATATTTCATTCGGAAACTTAAAATGTGCTGAAAAAGTTTGGTACGAATGTCTTTTACAATGTCTTGACCCAGCCAGTTGGCCCAAAAGACAAAGTAAAATTGTGAAAACACCTCTAATAAAAGCACAATCCCCATTAAGATTACATACATCAATAATCCTTTTTGATCTTGTGTAGCAATGTAACCATCAACGGTTTGTTTTAATAAATATGGTCGTAACGCTGCAAATATTGACAATGAAATAGCAAAAATAACTACTCCATTAAATCGCCATTGGTAAGGTTTTGTAAATTTTAATATTCTTTTAAATAATCGTGTATCAAATGCTTTTGCTTTCATATTTTTTCTTTAAGCCTTATGCTTTAGGCTTTAGGCATAATGCGTAAAGCTTACAGCCTGAAGCTATAAATAATCGTACTCTATTTTGGTTAAATACAAACCATGTGCTGGAACCGAAATCCCGGCCTTATCTCTGTTTTTACTAGCAATAATGGCTGTAAAATCATCGAGTGTAATTTTATGCAACCCCACATTGATCAACGTACCTACTATGGCACGCACCATATTACGTAAAAACCTATTTGCTGAAACGGTAAAAACCAACGAATTGTTGTCTTTTTGTGTCCAATGCGCTTCATAAATAGTACAATCGAAGGTATTTACATCAGTGTTTACTTTGGAAAAACATTGAAAATCAGTGTGTTCAAACAGAATTTGTGCTGCTTGATTCATGAGCTCAATATCTAACGTTTGATGAAAGTACCAACTCTTATCTTGTAAAAATACATCTTTAAAAGTATGAATGTGATATTCGTAAGTTCTTTTAGTAGCATCAAACCGAGTGTGTGCATCATCATGAACTGCTATAAGGTTATAAATTACGATATCTTTGGGTAAATAAGAATTGAGTTTGTGAAGCAAGCTCGTTTTATTAAATGATTTTTCTATGTCAAAATGAGCATACATTTCTCTGGCGTGAACTCCAGTATCAGTCCTTCCAGCACCCATAAGATTTAGAGGTGTGTTTAACAATACCGAAAAGGCTTTGTTCATTGTTTCTTGAACAGAGGCTGCATTGGGCTGAAATTGCCATCCGTGGTAATGCGTGCCATTGTATGCAAATTTAACGAAATATCTCAACAGTTTTTTTTTGATGTTACAAAGATACTTATTAATTTTTGTGCTAGGAAGTTGCAAACTGCCAAAATTTGTTAAGAATGATTACGATTTCATTATTGATCCAAGAATGGCTATTTTTACCGAAAATTCTAGCCCAGATAGCAGCGGTATCTCCCGATTTTAGAAAACAAGGCTTTTTAGCCGTAGTTTTTTTGATCGGGAATAAAGCGGATAGCTGGAAAAAGCTCCTAAAAAAAACTTAAATTGAAAAAAATCCTTTTACTATCGGATACGCACAGTCATATAGACGATGCCATTTTAAAATATGTGAACCAAGCTGATGAAGTGTGGCATGCTGGCGATATAGGTAACCTCATTGTTACTGATGCAATACAGAAAGTAAAACCTTTGCACGCGGTGTATGGTAATATTGATGATGCGCAGGCCCGAATGGAATTTCCATTACACAACCGATTTATGTGTGAAGGAGTTGATGTGTGGATTACCCATATTGGCGGTTATCCCGGGAAATATAATGCTAGTATCAGGGAAGAACTACTTGTAAATCCTCCGAAAATATTTATTTGTGGCCATTCTCATATTTTGAAAGTGATTTTTGATAAAAAATTGAATCTTTTGCACCTTAATCCTGGAGCTGCAGGAGTGAGTGGATTTCATCAAGTACGCACTATGTTACGCTTTGTAATTGATGGGGATAAGATTAAAGATATGGAAATTATTGAGTTGGGTAAACGGGGTTAGAATTTTTTTTATGATAGTGTATGGGTACTTCAATGCTCACGGTTGTACCCCAATTGAGTTTTGAATCTATATAAAAAATCCCTTTCAAGTTGTTGATTCTAGACTTAATTTGGTTGATACCAAAACCCTCAAGAATATGAAAGTTAGAAGAATCAAAACCTTTTCCGTTATCAATAATTTTTATGTGCAAACTATCATTACTTTCGTCAAGAGACACAATAGATTGACTAGCTGTACTGTGTTTGATAGTGTTGTTTATGAGCTCCATAATGATGAAATAGATTTTCATTTCGAAGTCTTCGTTATAGCGAGTATTTCGATCTACAGAACTATTAAAAACAAAATTTAGTATAGAGTTTGTGTTTTTTTCGCATAAATCTTCAAGTGCGTCAAAGAGGCCAAAACGAACTAGTAGTGAAGGCATTAATTCATGAGATAAGTCCCTAACTTGATCGTGAGCGTTTTCAAGAATTTGTTTTGTTTTAGTAATTTCAACAGGAAAATTTTGAGTTTGATTTGTAAATGCTTGTAATTGCATTCCCGCAGATGATAATAGAGCACTTATGTTGTCATGTAAAAAAGAAGCTATTTTTTTACGTTCTAGTTCTTGACCATTAATGGAGGCATTTAAGATGTTTTCTTGAACCTTGCTTTGTAAATCGGTAATTTTACTTTTGTGTTGTAACTTGGCGTTTAAAGTTAAAATATAAAATACTACAGAAAGTAATAGGAGAATTATTGCTACAACAATTACAATTTTTTTATTGCGGTATTGTTCTTCTAATAATTCTATTTGCTTTGTCTTGAACTCATTTTCAATTTTGTCTATTTCACGCTTGTATTCGTCAATTTCAAGATTTATGCCGGCTACATTTGCTTTTTTCAGCTTTTCCTCGTCTTTTAATTCCTCGGTCAATTTAATGTACGAGTCAAGGTGAGAATATGCTTTTTTATAATTTCCAGTTTTTATTAAAAATTTAGAATATTCATGATAAGAAAATGATAAATCTGATTTTTCGTTACCTTGATTTCCTAATCTAATGGCATTTTCAAAGTAGTATGTGGCTTTTTTAGTATCGTTAATACTAGAATAATACATTCCGTTAAGCATATTTATGGCCACAATAGTAGATGCATCTCCATCCTTTTTATGGTTTTTATTAATGTAATCTAGATAGGGATAGCCATTTTTAAAATCACCAATATCAAAGTATGCCCAGGTAATATTGAGTTTAGTGAATAGAATTTGATAAACATCATTAATTTTAGTACTGTATTCTAATGATTTTTTGTAGTAATAAACACCTTTTTTATATTGTTTTTTGTCAAAACAATAAATATTTCCCAAATTGTTGTGTAGGTTGTTTTTTAAAACATCATTATTCGTTCTGTTAGCATATGTTAAACCTTTATTATAGTAGTAAAATGCTTTATCAGTCTCGGAAAATTCATCAAAATTTGCAGCAATAGTATTGTAGCAAAAAGCAATTAAGAAGTCGTTTTTTAATTGAATAGCCTTGCTAAGTGCAAATCTTGATTGTATTAATGATTTTTCATAATTGCCCTCTCGCATGAGAAATAGAGCTTTGTTTGCAAGCATAGTAACGTCCTTGATTGTTAATGGTTTATCATCTGCCAATAAGGAAGTAGGTAGGATACTTAAAATAAAAAAAAAGAGAATTGTGATTTGCTTGTTTAACATGCTGCTACTTTTATTATTTATTGCATTTAAAATCCATTACTAAGGCTATTTAAATAGCGTTTTGATGATATTTTAAGATTTTATAAGCTTGTTTTTGAGTGCATATTTAACTAGGCTAATAGAGTTTTTTGCATTTAATTTTTTCATAATATTTTTACGATGCGTTTCTACAGTATTCATACTGATGAAAAGTTGATCACTAATCTCTTTTCCGCTAAATTCAAGGGCAATTAATGTTATAATCTCAAGTTCTCTATCTGTTAATATAAAATCTCCGTTTTGATCAAGCTTGTTTAATTTTGGATTTTCTTTGGTAGCAGAACTAAATATTTTCTCTCTAACAGACCTACAAAAATATTCTTCCCCATTGTGAACAGCTTGAATGGCTTCAACAATATTTTCTCCTGCACATTTCTTGGTTAAATAGCCACTTGAACCTAATTTCATAACCTCTTTAATGATTCTTAAATCATCATGACTAGATAAAATTATAATCTTACAAGGGAATCCTTTTGAAGCAAACTCTTTAATGACTTGTATGCCGTCTTTCTCGGGCATATTGATATCCAATACTAATATATCAGAACTGTTTTGAATAACTTCTTGATACAAATTAGATCCATTTATTGAAAAACCAACGACTTCAAAGTGGGGGTTAGTGTTGAGTAGCGTTTTAATACCATCAATTAATATTTGATGGTCATCTGCAAGGTGAATTCGGATTTTATCAGGCATAAACTTTTAGTATAATCAAATATATAAAAAATAACAGATACTAATTTAATTTTATATTTATTTTTTCTTACAAAATTTTGAAAATTGAATGTAATTGAAATGTTTGTCAAATGATAACAATGTAGTGCATTAATTTAGCGTATCATTTTAATTAGTCACAAAAAAACCCGAAAATTAATTCGGGTTTTCTTCGCACTAATAAATAAAAAATTATAGTATTACCTCAATCTGTCCACAGATTTTACAAGATTTTCATCTTTCTTGATCGCCTTATTAGCCAAAACTAAAAACACGATAGCAAGTACAGGTAGAAACATCCCAATACCTTTCTCAGAAACAGCAGGTGTTTCTCCAGATACATTTAGCGAACGATACACAAACAATACTAATAAAATCATATTTAATATGATATTCAACCTGCCCATGACAAATTGATTTTGTCTCTTTTTGAATGAAATGATACTCACTAATGTCAGCATGGTACTGAGTCCAAGAATGATGGTGTAAATTTGATTTTGCATAAAGTAATATGCTTTTCCATCATTTAAGGTCCATAGTGGCAAGAAAAACAATAAAACACCAGTCATAATAAATACTAATGCTAGGTATATGGTCTGAATTCTTTGTATCATTTTTTAAATTTGTTTTACAAAAATATATTTTCTTTTTTTAAAATACTATTGTTTGCAAGTTTTTTATTCGTATTATTGCATCATAAAACCGTAATAACTTCATACTGCGGTCTGTTGATTTGAAAAATTACCACCTATCTTTTATAATATCTCCAAAAAATTAATTAAATTCCTAGAACATTCATGTTTGATATTTCTGCATTAAAAGAAATGAAGCTTTCTGAGCTTCAAGAAATTGCTAAATTAGCAAAAACCATAAAGTTTAACGGTGTAAAAAAAGAAACATTAATTGGGCTAATACTAGAGCAGCAAGCAGTTAGTAAAGCACCAGAGACTGTTGCAAAACCTAGTGAATTTCTTGAAGAAGAAAAAACTAAAAGAACAAGAATACTTCCTGCGAAAAAAGTACCCATTCAAAAAAACGAAAAAAGTACCCTTTTTGAAAATGATACAAACCTAACTCCTGAATTAATTACTACTATTACTCCTGATAACGAAGTAGCAACAGTTGTAAAAACTGAGGACATTCCAGCAGTGCCAAGTAATATTGAGGAGGATAGTGTTAAGCAAGGGAAAGCTATAAAATTTAATAAATCAGCATACGAGAAAAAGATAGCTTTAAAGAAAAATAAGGAAGAAGTTAAAACAGTAGAAAAAGAGCCAGAAACGGTAGTTGAAGATGTTTCTGCTGTAAAAAATGACTTACCTATTGTTACAAAAAAAATAAATCCGAATCAGCTCAATAAGCAAAATACTAACGGAAACGTAAATCAAAATCCGAATTTTAAAAACAAAAAAAGCAATTTTGCTGCTGCAGATTTTGAGTTTGATGGAATTATAGAAAGCGAAGGAGTTCTAGAAATGATGCCTGATGGTTATGGTTTCTTGCGATCTTCGGATTACAATTACTTAGCATCACCAGATGATATTTATTTATCTACTTCACAAATTAGACTTTTTGGATTAAAAACAGGAGATACAGTAAAAGGAGTTGTACGTCCGCCAAAAGAAGGAGAGAAGTTTTTTCCATTGGTACGCGTTTTAAAAATCAACGGACACGATCCTCAAGTAGTTCGTGATAGAGTTTCATTTGAACACTTAACACCAGTTTTTCCATCAGAGAAATTCAAATTAGCCGAAAAGCAAAGTACTGTTTCAACCCGCATCATCGATTTGTTTTCTCCAATAGGAAAAGGACAGCGTGGTATGATTGTAGCACAACCAAAAACAGGTAAAACCATGTTGCTTAAGGAAATTGCAAATGCTATTGCTGCCAATCATCCTGAAGTTTATTTGATCGTTCTATTAATTGACGAGCGTCCAGAGGAAGTCACAGATATGCAACGTAGTGTACGTGGTGAAGTAATTGCATCTACTTTTGACAGAGAACCACAAGAGCACGTGAAAATTGCTAACATTGTTCTTGAAAAAGCTAAGAGATTAGTAGAATGTGGTCATGATGTTGTTATTTTATTAGATTCCATTACCCGTTTGGCTAGAGCGTATAATACTGTTCAACCTGCATCTGGTAAAGTATTAAGTGGTGGTGTTGATGCGAACGCGCTACAAAAACCAAAACGTTTTTTTGGAGCTGCTCGTAATGTAGAAAATGGAGGGTCTCTCAGTATTATTGCTACAGCTTTAACTGAAACAGGATCTAAAATGGATGAAGTTATTTTTGAAGAGTTTAAAGGTACTGGTAATATGGAGTTGCAATTGGATCGTAAAATTGCGAATAAACGTATTTTCCCAGCAATTGACTTAACATCATCAAGTACAAGACGTGATGACTTATTATTAGATCAAAAAACATTACAAAGAATGTGGATTATGAGAAAATACCTTTCTGATATGAATCCTATTGAAGCCATGGACTTTGTAAACGACCGATTTAAGAAAACTAAAAACAACGAGGAGTTTTTAATTTCCATGAATGATTAAATTTTATTTAAACATTTAAGTTGTACTAAAATACCTAACCCAAAAGAATTTCTTTTGGGTTTTTTTATGTTTTTTATCAACTCTAAAACTAAATTAGAAAAAAAACAAAACTTCGTTTTAATATATCTAACCATGTCTTTTTATTAGTTGTTAATTAATTGTTAAATGGAATAATATAATTCAGTAAAGCTTGATTTACATTTATTTTTGATAGCAGATAACCAATAAAAACTAATAAATGAAGAAATTTTTCATTTTTACTGCTATTACTCTTGCCAGTCTTGTGCCTCTAGAAAATCAGGCTCAATCTAAAAAGGAGAAAGACAAAAATACCGTTGTAGCACCACCACCAGAAAAAAAACCTGAGTCAGCCATTAAGGATTATGGAAAAGTAATTACAAAAGACGCTCAATCAGATGAGGGATTGTTTACGGTGCATAAAGTAGACAAAAAGTATTTTTTTGAAATTCCCAATAAGCTCTTAGATAAAGACATGTTACTAGTGAGTAGATTGTCAAAACTACCTTCAAATTTAGGTGGAGGATATGTAAATGCAGGTTCTGAAACGAATGAACAACTCATTGTTTGGCAACGTTTTCAAGATAAAATTTTAATAAAACTAAAATCGTTTAATGCGGTTGCTGCCGATAGCTTACCAATAAGCATTTCGGTTAAGGCTAATAATTACGAACCTACACTTTTTGCTTTTGATATTGTGGCTTTTAGTAAAGACTCTTTGAATACAGTGATTGATGTAACTAAGTTTTACAATACTGATGTTCGTTCTATAAGCGGATTATCAGCAGAAATGAGAGATACTTACAAGGTGAGAAACCTTGATGAATCCCGCAGTTTTATCAATACTATGAAAAGTTTTCCTATGAACATTGAGGTAATTCAGGATTTTACCTATAATGCCTCAAAACCACCCGTTCAAGTTGATGCTGAAACAATCAGCATTCAAATGAATCAATCGATGATTTTGTTGCCAGAAAAGCCCATGCAGCCCAGACTAGCTGATGATCGGGTAGGATGGTTTACGATGGATCAAATTGATTATGGTAGCGAAGCCTTAAAATCAGATAGTAAAAGATACATTCGCCGCTGGAGATTAGAACCGAAAGATCCTGTTGCTTACGCCAAAGGGGAGCTTGTAGAGCCTGTAAAACCAATTGTATATTATCTTGATCCTGCTACTCCTGTTAAGCTTAGAAAGTACATCAAGCAAGGAATTGAAGATTGGCAAAAGCCGTTTGAAACAGCTGGTTTTAAAAATGCAATTATTGCAAAGGATGCTCCAAGCAAAGAAGAAGATCCTGATTTTAGCCCAGAGGATATTCGTTATTCAGTGATTCGTTACGTAGCAAGTACTACAAGAAATGCTGTTGGACCTAGCGTTTCTGATCCACGTACTGGAGAAATTATTGAGAGTGACGTAATTTGGTATCACAACCATTTACGTTCGTATAGAAATCGTTATTTACTAGAAACAGGTGCAGCAAATCCTTCGGCTCGAACATTGAACACTAGTGATGAAGAAATGGGCGAAATGATGCGAATGGTTATTGCGCATGAGGTAGGACATGCACTCGGTTTTCCACACAATATGGGTGCAAGTTGTGCTTATAATACAGAGAGCTATAGAGATGGAGCTTTTACTCAAAAAAACGGAATAGCAGCAAGTTTAATGGATTATGCTCGATACAATTATATTGCGCAGCCAGGAGATAAAAATATTCGTTTCATTCGTCAAATGGGTCCTTATGATCATTATGCCACAAATTGGGGGTATAGATACATACCAAACGCTAATTCACCAGATGCTGAAGTTCCAAGTTTGGATAAGTGGATTATGGAAAAAGCAGGAGATATAACCTATAAGTTTGGAAGTCAAAGTAGTAGTTTTGACCCTACTTCACAAACAGAAGATGTAGGTAATGACGCCATGAAAGCTAGTACTTATGGATTGAAAAACTTACAATATGTTGCAACTCATTTACCTGAGTGGACAAGTGATGTGACTAATAATTACGAAGACCTTGATGAGTTATACAAAGAAATGCTAGATGTGTGGGGCAGGTATGTAGGGCATGTTGTTACTAATATAGGAGGAGTGTACGAAAGTTATAAAAAACCCAATCAAAAAGGAAGTGTATATAATGTTGTGCCAAAAGAAAAACAAATTGAAGCCATGCAGTGGTTGCAGGCTAATGCATTTGCTTCTCCTACATGGATTGTTAATCTAAATACCTTAAAAAATCTTGACTACGCTGGATATACAGAGCGTTTTAGAAACATACAAGCCCGTTTTTTAAATAGTGTTTTAAGTTTTGAACGTTTAGGTAGGTTACTAGATGCAGAAATCGTAGGTGCTACAAATTATAAGGCGTTAGATGCTTTGGCAGACATGCGTAAAGGAATTTGGAAAGAAGCTTCGGCTGGAGCCAATGTTACTATCTACAGACGAAATTTACAAAGAGCCTATATTGAACGAATGGCTTTTTTAATGAAAGAAGAAATTAAATCAGGACGTCCCTCAGATTATTATAATGTAGCGCAATCTGATGTAAGAGCTCTTGTGCGCGGGGAATTAAATGTACTGAAAGCACTTTTAACAACAGCGCGCTCTGGTGCTATTTCTGTTGAAACAAAATACCATTATGAGGATAGTATAAAAAGAATAGATCTAATTTTGAATCCAAGATAAAGCTAGGTCTCCTTTCCTAATTTTATAATTTGCCTCCAGATGTTTTTACATTTGGGGGCTTTTTTTTGATACTAAGTCTTTAGAATCTTAGTTGATATTTTCTTGTTTTTAATTCAATTTTGGATTTGAGTCGTGTTTTGAGACTGATTTTACGCAGTCTTTTAAGAAAAAAACAAATAATTTTTAAGTATTAGTGTTATAAATCCATTTTTTTATTTGTAAATTTCCAAGTAAATCAAAATCTTTTCAAATGAAAGTTTATCCAACGCCTGAAAATGAAATTGAACGCCTTAAAGTACTCCAGGAATACGCTATTTTAGATACCATTTCAGAGAAAGAATATGAGGCTATTACGCAACTTGCTTCTTATATATGCGGTGTTCCTATAGCGCTGGTGAGTTTAATTGATAAAGGCAGACAATGGTTTAAGGCTAGTGTAGGGCTGGATGCAAGTGAAACATCTCGAGAAGATTCTTTTTGTCAATATACCATCATGAACAATCATGTTTTTGAGGTAGAAAATGCAACTGAGCATGAATTATTCCATGATAATCCACTGGTCTTGGGAAACCCAAATATTAGGTTCTATGCAGGAGCTCCATTGCTCAATAAAAATGGATTTGTTATGGGATCGCTTTGTGTTATTGATACAAAACCAAATAAATTAAACGAAGAGCAAAAAAAAGCTTTGCAACTTTTAGCCAATCAAGTGGTAGCATTACTAGATGCTAGGAAGAAAAATTTAGAATACTTAGACTCTCAAAAAGAGTTGCAAAATTTCATCGATCTTTCTCAAGATTTAGTTTGTATAGCAAATTTAGATGGACTTTTTTATAAAGTAAATCCAGCTTTTACAGCGGTTTTAGGGTATGAAAAACACGAAATAGAGGGAATGCCTTTTATAGATTTTGTTCATCCAGAAGATGTTCAAAAAACGAATATGGAGGTTGAAAAACTAGCCGATTTAAAGCAGACCATAAGTTTTGAGAATAGATGTAGAACTAAAGACGGATCTTATATAAATTTGAGTTGGAACACTTCACCTGATCCAGAAACTGGTAATTTATACGGAATAGCTAGAAATATTCAGAAAGAAAAACTGGCAGAACAGCATTTAAAAGAGGTGAACTATTTGCTAGAGGAGTCACAGCAAATTGCAAAAATAGGTAGTTGGAATTATAGTTTTATTTCAAAAAAATTAATTTGGTCTGATGAGCATTATCGTATTTTTGAAATGAATGCAATGCCCACAGATGAGCTAGTTGCAAAATTTAGAACAGTAGTACATCACGATGATTTAATAGTTTTGGATAAAATTATTGAAGAGGTCTCAAAAACGGGAAAAAAGTTTAAAACAAATTATAGAATAGTTTTTCCAGACGAAAGGATAAAATACATTCTGGCCATGGGAGAACCAGTAATGGATAATCAAGGTTCGATTGTTGCCCTAAACGGTGTTGTACAGGATGTTACAGATATTACGGTAGCAGAGCAAAATCTTAACGAAAAATCTAAAGAAGTTAAAGATATTAGAGCAGCACTCGACGAAGCAGCCATAGTATCCATATCTAATAAAAAAGGGAAATTAACGTTCGTCAATGATAATTTTTGCTCCGTTTCAAAATTTGATAGAGAAGAATTATTAGGAAAAGAACAACCAAATATGGCTACTTTTTTTGAAACTGAAATAGGAAAACAAATTTTAGACAATATTTACAGCGGCAAAACCTGGAAAGGGGAGTTAAAACATAAAGCAAAGGACGGTAGCTACTATTGGGAAAATAAAACAATTGTTCCGTTTTTAAATAATAAAGGAATTCCATACCAGTACATTTCAATAGGGACTGATATTACCGATAGAAAGAATGCCGAAGAAAATTTAATTGCTGCTCTTGATAGTTTAGAAAAGAAGAATAGAGAGCTAGATGAATATGCTCATGTAGTGTCTCATGATTTAAAGTCACCTTTAAGGGCTATTTACAATCTCTCTGAATGGATTGTTGAGGACATGCCTGATATGCCAGAAAATGTAAAAGGAAATTTTGATCTACTTCGACGCAGAGTTTCCAGAATGGAAAACTTAATTAACGGTGTTCTTGAATATTCTAAAATAGGTCGTATTGAAATTGAAAAAGAAAGTATAGATGTAAATGAGCTTTTAGAACAATTAATAGACTCTATTGTACCTGATACTTTTGAAATTACAATATGTAATAATTTTCCTATTGTATTTGCTGAAAGGATTTTATTGCAGCAGGTTTTTACTAACTTGATTAGCAATGCTGTGAAATACAATGATAAACCAAAAGGAAAAATAGATTGTTCTTACCAATCTTTGAAGGATTATCATCAATTTACCATAAAAGATAACGGACCCGGAATTGCAGAAGCTTACCAACAAAAAGTGTTTAAAGTCTTTCAAACAATTGAAGCTCGTGATGTAAAGGAAAGTACCGGAATTGGATTGTCAATAGTGAAAAAAATAGTTGAGGAAAAAGGAGGTGTTATCTATATTGAGAGCCAAGAAGGTGAAGGATGCAGTTTTATATTGACAATACCAAAATGTAAAAATTAAAACTAAGATCCAAACTTAATGACGTTATTGGATAAAGCCCTTTTACATTTTTGAGAATTGATTCTCAAAGTTGGTAAAACGTTTGTCTAAATCCAGAATCAATTGTTTTTTCACCGCTTCCTCTTTTATAAAACTGAAGTGTATACTGTTATAAACGTATTGTTTGATGTCCTTGTACGTAACTTGGTTGTATCTTTTAGCGAGTAGAACGTATTGTTCAGTCATATTTGTACGCAAAATTCCAGCGTCATCTGTGCTAATAACTATGGGTACTCCGAACTTTTTATACAACGTAAAGGGATGACGTTGTTCTTTTACCTTTAAAATAAACTCGTTACTCACTAAATTGATCTCAATTGGGATGGTTTTAGAAGCCATAAATTGCAGTAATTTATAGGCATCTTTTTCATAAGCCATATCTACTCCATGACCTATTCTATGGGCTCCAGCCGTATGAACAGCAGCACCAATATGCCATGTTAATTCTTCGGGTTGAACAAGACCTAGGGTTAGTTCGCCAGCGTGCATGGTATATTTTACATTTGGAAAACGGGAATTACAATACTTAAACATCAACATGTGCAAGCCATAATCTTTCATAGAGGTTTCTCCATCTTCTGGTGATACAATGTTTACACCTGCCATAAGTTTACTATCATTCGCAGAGATAAATGCAATCACAATGTTTTTAAATAAATCAACAGGCTCCATAAATCGTAATACAAAATTTTGATAACGCATGGTAAACTGAGCATCATCAATTTTAAGATCATTATGTAGTTTTGATACAAAATTCGTGTTGAAATTTTTAGCATACATTTCAGCATCTCTTTTTTGGAAAATGATAAAAAGAGAATCCAATGTTTTGAGTATTGCTTTTTCATCATTGGCTGCAGCCAATTGCCTTAATCTTAAATCGAATTTTACTAAATCATCCGTTTGCAAAGTATTTGGAATTGTAGACAATTGTGTTTCAATATAACTCACATTTTCGGCTATAGCTCTTTTTTTAAGCTCTAATAAGCCTTGCGCAAAATTACCTTCTTTGGCGGGTTCAAATTTCATGAATGATTCAAAAAACAACTTATCAGACGGGTAATCTACATAGTTATAATCTTTAACAGACCATTTTTGCATTATTTTTTGTTTGAATAATGCCAGCGTACCATTAGCCTTAAGCGCAGAAAATAAGGACCAATTTCCTGAATTTTCTTTTACTTTTCTTACGTCCATGGTTTCTGTGTTGAGGTAGAAATCCTCTTTTATGGCGTGTTGCAATAAGGGTTCGGCATAAATAGATCCCGAAAAATGGTGGTGTAAATCTCCTCCTTTAGGCATTTGCGAAAAAAATGCAGTGAGTTCTACTTCATTATTTCTAATTTTTTCAAAGTAAGTATCAGCGTTTTGTGCGGAAACATTATTTAAGATAAATGCAACTAATAGGGTATATACTAATTTCATGTGTTTTAATTATAGCTTAAGTGATAGGAGTGCCATTTTCAAAAAGTGAAATGGATTAAAATATAGCAGCTCTTAAAAATCTTTTAACTTTTAAATGGTTGTAATAGCTTGCAAAATTAAGCAATTTCGTTGTCTGTTTTTACAACTGATAAAAAAGTTTATTTTGAGCACTTTGTTGCCTCTCCGAAATTAATTTTTCTAAAAAGGTGTTGTTAATTTTTTTTAGTACTTTTTCTTTATTAGAATTTTGAAAATAGGGTTTGTTGTAAAGGCTTAATTTTATTTAGATTTCATAATGGCTTCGGCTGCAAGTCTACCTGTTTTCATGGCAGCATTTATAGACCCATTGAGTAAGTTATCTCCACAAATAAATACATTTTCGGATGTTTTCAGCGTATCACTAGATATTTCGTTTCGAACTGATTCTTGGTTGGGCAATGCATATTCTATTTGATATGATTTAATCATCTTCCAAGATTCAACTTGATCGCCATACCATTGTTTCAGTTCTAGTTTCATGTTTTCCGCCAGAGTATTTTCGTCAAGAGTAGGGATACCATTATAAGAAACGGAAATAAGTATTTTACCTTGTGGAGCGTATGCCTTAGACACATTAGTCATTACGGTCATGTTATTCACCCATTTTTTATGAGTAGAAGCATTTAGAACAACGACTGCTTTGTTTGTAGGTGCTTTATCAGCTACAAAGTACATATTGGTGACTTGCTGTGATTGCATTTTTTGATTTGGAAAATGTGTTTGAGTTAGTGTATTTGCATTTGTAGCCAATAAAATTTGGTTGGCTTCAAAAACTTTACCCTCATCAGTTGTTACCGTATTGCTATCTACTTTTGTTACTTTAGTATTGTATGATATACTGCCTTCAGGGAGCATTTTTACTAATTGTTTCGGGATTTCTTCCATTCCTAACTCAGGTACGGCAACATCACCATCTGAAAACATTTTCATCACAAAATCAAACATTCTGCTAGAAGTTTTTAAGTCGTTTTCAAGGAAAATCCCGGATAGGAAGGGAGCATAAAATCGTTCAATCATTTTTGAACTAAAACCATATTCTTTTAATTGTTGTAAAGTAGTTTGTTCTTTTTGTTCAAAAATAGATTCAATAGTTTGTTTTTGAAGTTTGTTTTTGAGCCACAACGTATTCAGTTTGTCTTTTATAGATCCCACAGGCGCAAATAGTGTTGCGAGAGTAGCAGATGGTCTTCTAAAAGGATCAGCAATTTCAAAGCTCCCCTTGTCATAGAGTACAGTAGCACCCGGCAGCATTTTTTTTAGATTCAAGGCTTTGTAATCCAGCAAAGCTTTCGTTTCTGGATAAGCAGTCAATAAAACCTGAAAACCTCTATCAAAAAGGAAACCGTCTTCTGAATCTGTTTTTATTCTTCCTCCTGCGCGTTCACTACTTTCTAAAATCAGTACTTTTCTGCCTTGACGGTGTAAATAAACCGCTGCTGTTAATCCTGATATTCCTGCTCCTATAATTACAACGTCTTGTTTCATGATTTAAATTTAGACAAAAATAATTCAATTAAATTGTATTTTACTCTTGCAAATAAGATGATTTTTATTCAGAATAATCTAAGTCAGTGTCAAAAGTTTCTTTGAGTTTAAAGAGCGCTACTAATGCTATTATGGAGAGAAGCGTACCCACCACCATAGCCGCAAGGATAATATTTCCATTAAAAAAACGATCTCTAAAAAAACTATAAACGAGTAAGATTACAGGGAGAGACCCTCGTACAAAATTTGGCACTGTTGTAGTTACTGTTGCCCGAATATTAGTACCAAATTGTTCTGCAGCAATTGTAACAAACAAAACCCAGTATCCTACAGAAAATCCCATTAAAAAACACAATGCATAAAAGACCGTTGTAGTTACACTAAAGGCGTTTAAGAAAATAAATACCATGATTAAATTTAAAAGTAGAAAAATAGTCATCACAATTTTTCTGCTTTTTAACCACTGACTTATTAATCCACTTGCAATATCACCAAAAACGAGTCCGCCATAGCACCACGCAATAGCTTTACCAGCTGCAATTGTTTCGTAACCTTGTACTCCAAGTGCTTTTGCAAATTCTGGCGAGAAAGTAATTAGTACTCCTACCAAAAACCACAACGGAACTCCAATAAGAATGCATTTCAGGTATTTATAAAATCTAGTTTTATTGGAAAACAAAGACAGGAAATCGCCTATTTTTTCGTTGCTTTTATGTACTTCTTTAAACATTTTTGATTCTGAGATTTTAATTCTTAAAAAAAGAAGTAACAATCCTAAAATTCCACCTGCATAATAACACAAGCGCCAATCTTGAAAAACTTGATATACTAAATACGCAGCTACAGCTCCCGAAACACCTACAGAGGCTACAATCATTGTACCATATCCTCTTTTTTCTTTAGGTAAACTTTCAGTGACTAAGGTAATTCCCGCGCCTAATTCTCCGGCAAGGCCAATGCCAGCAATTAATCTCCAAAAAGCATATCCATCTACTGTGGTGACCATACCATTAGCAATATTTGCAACAGAATACATGATTATAGAGCCAAATAAAACAGAAATCCGACCTTTTTTATCACCAAGAATGCCCCAAAGGATTCCTCCAAAAAGCATCCCAAACATTTGCATGCTTATCAAATATTCACCTTTGTTACGAATGGCATCTCCTGTAATTCCTAAATCAATAAGACTATCTGTACGAACAATTCCAAAAAGTAATAAGTCATAAATATCTACAAAATAGCCTAAGGCTGCCACAATAACAGCTGCATTTAGTATTCGAGTTGGTTTTTCTGTTGCTGTCATGCGTATTTTATTTTCAATTGCATTAATAAGTCAGTTTGTTGTTCTTCACCCATTAAAAATAGGTGTTTGTCAAATTCAATAAATCCATTTTTTCTATAGAATTGCAATGCTCTATGATTTTCCTCCCAAACGCCTAACCAAATGTACTTGACTTGCTTTTCATGACCCATTTGTAATGCAAAATCAAATAATTGTTGGCCAATATTTTTTCCGTGATAGGATTGTAATACATAAATTCTGTGTATTTCAAGCGCATTCGTATCTTGTGGCTCTGTTTGAGCATCGCCAGTGTTTAACTTGAGATAACCCACAACTTCATTATTCAAAAAAGCAATAAAAAATTCCGATGAGGGATGTTTTAACTCTTTTGTTAATTGTTCAATATTTAATTTTTCTGTAATGTAAGAATTAATATTTTCGGGGGTATTGACAGCTGCGAATGTTTCAGTAAAGGTTTGTATGCTTATTTTTTGTAACAGCGAAAGGTCTTTTAATGTGGCTTTTTTTATTTGGATATTGTGCATAGAAATGGTTCTGGTTTTTACCAAAAATAAATAAAATTCCGATTGATTTTTATAATCTATGACACTATTCGACAAATCAATTTAAAGATTCTTGAAATCTAATTTTCAATTAGTACTTTTGGGATTACTAATAAAAAAGAGTTCGAGAAGAATATTGTGTATGAAAATTGTGATATCGCCAGCTAAATCCTTAGATTTTGAGAAGAAATTGCCCGTTGAAACGTTTACTAAGTCTATTTTTTTAAAAGAGTCAGCTGAAATTCATTCAGTTTTAAAAGAAAAAAATCCAGCTGATTTATCAGTATTAATGAGCATTTCAGAGAAACTTGCTGATCTCAATTGGAAACGAAATCAAGAATGGAAAACTCCATTTACTCCTAAGAATGCTCGTCCAGCAGTGTACACTTTTGATGGAGATGTGTACGTAGGATTAGATGTATTTACCCTTTCACCTTCAAAAATTGAAATTTTACAGGATAAATTACGCATACTATCTGGACTTTATGGCATATTAAAACCATTAGACTTAATGCAGGCGTATCGATTAGAAATGGGTACAAAATTACCTATTGGCGAAAGTAAAAATCTTTATGAGTTTTGGAAACCTTCCATTACTAAAGCTTTAAATAAGGAGCTAAAAGAAGAGGAGTTGTTTGTTAACTTAGCGAGTACCGAATACTTTTCGGCTGTTGATGTTAAGTCATTAAAAGTTCCTGTTGTTACACCTGAGTTTAAAGATTATAAAAACGGCAAACTCAAGATTATTAGTTTTTTTGCTAAAAAAGCCCGCGGAATGATGGTGCGTTATATCATAGATACCAATGCAGAAACTATTGAGGATTTAAAAGGTTTTAATTATGATGGATATCAATTTGATGCCACAGAGTCAAAAGGAAATAACTTAGTTTTTACAAGATAGAAGAAAAACCGTTAATCAATTTTAACGGTTTTTTTATGTTAATGCATAGCATCAGCGGGATTTATTTTATTTTTTCCTTTTTTTATCAAAAGGATAAATGGAATACAAAACAAGAACAACGCTCCTAGATACATGAAAATATCCATGTAAGATAGCACTGAACTTTGAACCATGATTTTGTATTCTATAGCTTTATAGGCTTTTGCCAATGCTTCGTTCTCAGGATACCCCTTAGACATGAAACCTAATTTAAACTGCTGTACAGTTTTTTGTACCTCATAGGATGTTTTGTCTAAATGTGCAATTAAATTTACACGATGCTCCTGATTAAAGCGGGCTATAAATGTGGTTATAATGGCAATTCCAAAAGATCCTCCTAGCTGGCGCATCATTCCTGTAAAAGCAGCTCCTTCACCAATTCCTTTTCCTTTTAAAGTAGATAATGAAAGTGTTGAAATAGGGACAAACAATAATCCCAAACTAATTCCTCTCATGATAAGTGGCCAGTACAAATGTTCCCCTCCAGAGTCTGGAGTTATAACACTTTGCATCCAAAAAGTAAAAAAGAAAAATAACAAAAATCCGGCAGCAACCATATACGTTTGCGGAAATCCTCTTTGAATCAATTTCCCTATAAAGGGCATCATGATTCCAATTGTAATAGAACTAGGAATAAGCAACAATCCTGCATCTAGAGCGCTCCAACCTAATACAGATTGTGTATAGATAGGAATTATAAAAGTTGAACCATATAAACCAAAACCTAGGATAAAACACATGATAGTTCCTATTTTTAGATTTGTATCTTTTAAAACCCTAAGATTTACAATAGGATATTCATACGTAAGCTCTCTCCAAATAAAAAGTAATAAACCAAATACAGTTATTACACTCAAAGTTATTATAGTAGTATTATTGAACCAGTCATCTTGCTGCCCGTGTTCCAGAACGTATTGTAAGGAACCTATAAATGCGGTTAATAGGATAATACCCCACCAGTCTACTTGGCTTGCTTTTAGTTTGTTACCGTATTTTGGACTTTTTACAAAAGACAGGGTTAATAACGTAGCAATAATTCCTAGGGGTATGTTGATGTAAAAAATGAAAGGCCATGAAAAATGATCTACAATATATCCACCAAGTGGCGGTCCAAGTGTAGGTCCTACAATTACGCCCATGCCGTATATAGCTTGAGCCATTCCTCGTTTTGCTATAGGATAACTTTCAGTAATAATGGTTTGTGCTGTAACTAATAAGGCACCACCACCTAATCCCTGAATAAACCTAAAAGTTACGAGTTCCCATATATTGCTTGCGTTTCCACATAAAAAGGAGGAAACCGTAAATATAATTATGGAAATAGCAAAATAATTTCTTCGACCAAATTGTTGTGACAACCAGCTTGTCATAGGGATTACAATTACATTAGCAATTGCATAAGCCGTTATTACCCAAGCCACATCAGTAAGTGATGCTCCTAAGCTTCCACGCATATTGTTTAACGCCACGTTTACAATGGTGGTATCTACAATTTCCAGCATAGCACAAAGTACTGCCGTAATTGTTATTATGATACGTCTAAAACCGTATTCTACTAAATCATCTTCTCCCGATTCAACCATTTTATAACTAAGTGTAAACTATCATTAGAGTTAAATTTTGCCGTCTTTATCAGTTCTAGATTAACATTTTAAAATGCTTAATCTATTCTAACATCAACATCTACATTCATACCAGGACGCAATAATTTAATTTTCTCGGTATCATTTGTTGCGTCTAAACTAATTTTAACGGGTAATCTTTGAATTGTTTTTACAAAATTTCCAGTGGCATTATCTGGCGGAAGCAAAGAAAATTTAGAACCCGTAGCAGGAGAAAAGGAAGTTAAGGTCCCTTGAAAATCATAATCTGGATAAGCATCGACCTTTACAGTTACTTTTTGGCCAACTACCATTTTGTTAAGTTGAGTTTCTTTAAAATTAGCAACTACCCATGCTTCGTTATTATTGATGATATAAAATAAAGATTGTCCAGGTTGCACTAGTTGTCCCGGTTGTATGTCTATTTTAGAAACTTGTCCATCTATTGCTGCAGTGATAACGGTGTAGGATAAGTTAAGCTTAGCAGCATCAAGTAATGCTCTTGCGCGCTTAATATTGGCAGCAGCTACCTCAGTTTGTTTGTTAGAAACTTTTGATTTTGCAACAGTAACTGATTTTTGAAAAGCGCTGGCTCGTTCTTGTTGTTGTAAAACACGAACCTGATTTTCGGCTTCCAATTTAGCCGCTAGTGCCTGCTCATATTGTTGTTTAGTAATAGAGTGGCTTTTGTATAAATTCTCATAACGAATGTAATCACTCGTTGCACGATCTAATCTTATTTTTGCAGTTTGAATGTTACCACCAGCAAAAAGCACATTAGCATCAGATACTGATATGCTTGCAAGTGCGCTACCAATATCAGCTTTTGATACCTCTAAATTGCCTTCTGCACCTACAAGCGCAGCGGTAGCTTCATCAATTTTTAATAAATAATCTCTTTTATCAATTGTAAAAAGTGTATCTCCTTTTTTTACAAAATCATTATCCTTAATATATACTTTATCTACATATCCAGAAACTCTAGGGATTATTGGGTTCATTTTCTTTTCAATTTGTGCATCATCAGTTTCTTCATGTGCTAGTGAATGCATGTATTTAAAAGTACCATATGCGCCACCCAAAACTACTAATGCTACTAGGATAATTATAAATTTCGTGTTTGTTTTTTTCTTTTCCATGGTAGTAGTTTATTTATGAGCGAGATTGAATGATTGTGATAATTGACCTGTAACCGAGAGTAACTCGTAATATTTTTGAATACTATTGGCTTTCGCCAAAGCTTTATTAATTTTTGAATTGAGTTGCTCTACATCAGCTTCAAGCAAATCATTTGTGTCAGATAGTCCGTTGTCATATTTATCTTTAACAATACGATAATTTTCTGTAGCTTGTTCTTGTGCTTCCGTATAAACTACAGTTTGTTTTAAAGCAAGATCATAGTCCTCAATGGCTTTTTTGACTTGTGTCCGAATATAATCCGTTAAAATTGCTTCGTTATTTTGCACTTCTATAACTTTATTTTCAGCAATTTTCACCAAAGTTCCGTTTTTCAAAAGCATACTTAAATCATACGAAATTCCTACGCCCACATTCATAGCATTTTGAACTGTTATGACATTGCTTAAGTCTAGTGCCGTGTACCCGCCCACAAGCGCTATAGTAGGATAGTAGGAGCCTTTTGATATTTTGACACCTGTTTCAATAGCTTTACCTTGATGTTGTAACGCTTTTAAATCTTTCCTATTCTCTAAGGCTGGTAATTCATTAGTGGGCACATTTGTCATTTGAAAATCAGCAAAATCAGCTTCTCTAATTTCAAGCTGCGTTTCTGGATTTAATTTTAACAGTGTAGTTAAATAAAAATTGATCGTTTTTAAGTTGTTTGTGGTTTCATCTAATGATAACTGAATTTTAGAAACTTGAAGTTTAGATTTCAACAAATCATTTCTCGGAATTATACCGTTTTTTTCAAGTTCAATAAAATCCTTTACTCTTTGTTTAGCACTTTTTTGATTTTCCTTTAAAATTTCAATTGTTTTTTGTGCTTTGTATAAACTTGCGTAATACTCAATTACACGCAAAGCAATTTCCTCTTTGGTTTGTTCTGCATTTGCCATTTCTGCTTGGTACAAATAGTCCTGAGCTTTAATGTTATTTTGGAGTTTAAAGCCTGCAAAAACTGGAACTGTAGCAGTCAATTGTCCTACCATCAATTGGTTGACAACAGGCATTTGTTGTGGAGCACTACTTTGATTTAACTTAAAATTGATACCTGCATTTGCTAAGCGTTGGTATTGCCCGGAAAGTTTTAAATCTGGATATTGATTGTTTTTCGTGGCTTGTAACTCGAGTTTTTTTGTTTTGATCTTAGTGTTAGCTAAAGTAATCTCATTACTTTTACTCCAAGCCATGTCTATTGCTTCGGTAAGCGTAAGACTTGTTTTCTGTTGTGCTTCTACAGCTGAAATCCCGATGAAGAAAATCCCAAAGAGCATGAATTTACTAGCTTTCATATATTAGCAAGGCTTTTATTGTTTGTTGAATGTGATTAGTCAAATTGGTCTTGATATAATTGTTATATAAATCCTCTGTTTTTAAATTCAATAAATTCTCAAAAAAAGGTTTGTTCATGTGGAAATGAAAAAAAGTTCCTAAAATAGTAGGTGTTATAAGCGGTATAATAACATCTTTTCTAAAAATTCCTTTTTTTTGTCCTTCTTCAATAATCAATTCTAGGGATTTTAAATTTCCTTTTCGCAATTCAGAGAACGCTTGAATGTTTTGTTCTCTTTTTTTGGAAGTAAACTCAAAATGTAAAATGCGATAAATCCCCTTATTAAGGTTTATCCTATCGATGTAAAGAGCTATTAATTTGTTAATTTTTTCAAGAGGTTCTAAATCTTCCTGTAAAAGCTTGTCTAGTTGGAGTTTTAAATCTGAAGTGCGGTAGAAAATTAATGATTCAAGCAAACGCTCTTTGGAACCAAAATAATAGGAAACCATAGCCACATTAATTTGGGCTAGTTTAGCAATGTTCCGTATTGAGGTACCGTCAAATCCTTTTTCTGAGAAAAGAGTTTCTGCAACTTCTAGGATTTGAATTTGTTTGTCATTAAAATTATTTTTCAAACGAATCTTTTTTAGGCAACAAAATTAAACATGTGTTTAATTTAAACAGCTGTTTAATGTTTTTTTAACTTTTTTTTAACAATATTATTTAATCTGCAAATTAACTTTTGTTTATGAACGTTCATTCTTTTTTTTGAATATCTTTGCACAATGATATAGTTTGAGTTGGTTTGAACGAGAAATAGAGTATGGCACAGTTACAAAAAAGTATTGATAAAAGAACTGCATTATTGAAAGCTACATTACAGCTTGTCAATAATGGAGGAATTCAAGGGGCATCCATGGCTAAAATTGCCAAAGAAGCATCTATATCACCAGCTACCATTTATCTTTTTTTTGATAGCAAACAAGAATTGCTTAACCAGTTGTATCTTTCTGTAAAATCTAATTTTGCTCATGCTGCATTTAGTTCACATGCGCCAGGGGATACTATTCCTAAACAGTTTGAAACCATTTGGCACAACATGGCACAATACAAATTAGAACATCCAGAGGAAGCATCGTTTTTGTCGCAATGTGATAACACCCCTATGATTGATGATCAAACCAGACAAGAAGGATTGCTTTTCTTGACTCCACTTTTTGATTTATGGAATGAGGGAATAAGCAAAGGGATTATTAAAAACTACTCACCCTATTTATTGTATGCCCACTCTATATACCCTATGGCGTTCTTAATGAATATAAATAGCAAAGATTTGTGTACTGCGGATGAAAATATTTTAAACGAAAGTTTCCAGATGGCCTGGGATAGCATCAAATCTTAAAAATATAAATAAATTTAATATACTAAATACAACATGGAATTAATAGACAAATTAAAATGGAGATATGCTGCAAAAGCAATGAATGGTGAAAAGGTTTCGCAAGAAAAATTAGATACTATTCTTGAAGCCGCAATTCTTGCACCAACATCTAGTGGTTTGCAACCTTTTGAAATAATGGTAGTCACTAATCAAGAGATCAAAGAGAAAATAAGAGTTATAGGATGGAACCAATCTGTGATTACGGATTGTTCACATTTGCTTGTTTTTGCTGCTTGGGACACCTATACTGCAGAGCGTATCAATACCATGTTTGATCTTACAAATGAGATTCGTGGTTTTAAAAATGAAGGATTTGAAAATTACAGACAAATGCTTTTAAGCAGTTATCCGCAAAAAGATCCAGAAGTTAACTTTCAACATGCAGCTAGACAAGCGTATATTGCTTTTTCTATGGCTATTGCAGCAGCTGCTTTTGAAGGGGTAGATACAACACCAATTGAAGGTTTTGATCCTGATGCTCTTGATGAAATTTTAGGTTTAAGAGATAAAGGACTTAGAAGTTGTGTTATACTTCCTGTAGGGTACCGCGATGCTAAAAACGATTGGTTATCAGATTTAGTAAAAGTTAGAAAGAGTAAATCAGATTTGGTTACTTTTATTGACTAGTTCTAATAAAATTATCTTTTAAAAAATCTCTCCAAGTAGGAGAGATTTTTTTGTTTAGAATGGAAAATGATTTTTTAATTAGAACGTAATTTGTGAATATCTATTTGAAAAAAAAGGTGATTTTTTTTCTTTAAAAATTATCTTTGGCATCCTAAAAAATAATTGAAATGAGTAATATTTGGTACGAATGCAAAGTAAAATATAGAAAAACAGATGAGACTGGTGGTCAAAAAATTACTACCGAGCCTTATCTTGTAGATGCTCTATCGTATACAGAAGCCGAAAGTAGAATTAATGAAGAAATGGCAGCATATATTAGTGAAGAATTTAAAATCACCAATATTAAAGTGGCCAATTATGCTGAAATTCACCCTTTTGAAAATGCAGACAGATGGTTTCGTTCTAAAATTTCACTAATTGCTTACGATGAAGAGAGCGGAAAGGAACGCAAAACGAATATGTATGTCTTAGTGCAAGCTAATGATGTACGTGAAGCCTATGACAATACCATAACAATCATGAAAGGAACCATGGGGGATTACACCATTCCTGCTGTATCTGAGTCAGCTATTATGGATGTTTTTCCTTATTTCAGTGGTGATGAAGGGGAACTTGAGCAATTAGAACGATTTAATGCCTTAAAAGCTTCAAAACCAGATATTACTCCAGAGATAGAAGATCACATGGAATTTGTAGCCGAAGCAGAGGAAGAAACTATAGCATAATTGGAAGCTTAGTTTATTAATTATTAGCTATACTTTTTAAACACGGTTTACAGACCTCTTCTTTGCTATCAGCAAAAACATAAGGGATTTGTAAACCGTTTTTATTTTGCAGACGGATTACGGTTTTAGTATTTTTTCAAAAGCTTTTCGAGGACTTCCTCTAAAAAAAACTTCGCCGCAATATTGATATCCCAAACTTTCAAAAATACGCAACATAGGCAGGTTATCATAGTTGGTATCTGCTTTTATGCTATAAATGTTTTTTTCAAGTGCTAGTTCTTCAACATATTTTAAAATCATTTTTGCAAGTCCTTTTCCTGTTTGGCTTTCGCCAATGGCAATTCGGTGTACCACCAAAAAGTCGTTATTTGTTAGCCATTTCCCTTGAATGTTTTCATACGCAGGCTCATCATTGAAGTAAACAGCTGTGTAACCAAGTATTTGATTTTCTTGTGCTAATACATATCCAGCGCCTTTTAAAATATCGTTGTTTACAATTTCTGGATTGGGATAACCATCTTGCCATTGTGTACTTCCCTCATTTTTTCTTCGCAAAATAGCGTGTTGCAAAATGGTCCAAATTGCAGCTGCATCTGTTTGATTTGCTTGTCTAAAATGAATGTCCATAGTAAAGGTTTTTTTGGTGGTTACTTTTATTAATTGGTGTTAAAATAAGTCTTTGAACTATAATTCATGTACTGTTTTGTGTATGAAACGGAAATGTATTTCAATAAAACTAAAGCATTAATTTTTAGTATTGTTGTTTCGCTCACTGTATTCAATCCAGTTTTTTATTCTTTCAACATACATTTTGAGATAGTTTTCAGTAAAAAAGATATTGGACCAATCAAATCTCTTCGCTTGTATTCCTAAATAAAAAATATAAATAGATGCTCCCGCTTCTGGAATTAAATTAATTTCTTCATTTGATAAACGTCTTATTTTTTGATAACCATTTAAAAAACTTGTAGCTTTTTGTTCATATACATTTTTGTCTGACTCAATAAAAAACAACTGTTTGCAAAAATAGCCCACATCTAAAATTAATGCACCATGGCCACAATTATCAAAATCAAAAATAGTGATTTCATTATTTTTATTGACACTTAAATTATCATACCAAATGTCTAAATGTACTATGCCTTTTGTAATGTCTGAAATATTGCTTTCGGTAGCTTTTTTTGTTATTTTAAAACTTAATTCTTTTAAAAATTCATTTCGTCTAAACCTTCAGAAAAGTAGGTTTTTAAAATGTGGTATGATTGGTTTAAAAGAATTTCAGAATCGTAATACACTCTCTCTATTTTTTTATTTTCGGTAATAGTATGGATTTTAGCCATTAATTTACCAATTGAATAACAAGTCTCCTTAGACATAAAACGCATCTTTTCACCTGCAGCAAATGAAAAAAGAACTGCGTACCGAATTCCTTCTGGAGCATTAATTTCTTGAATGAAATTCCCTTTTGTATCTAAAATTGGATATGAAACCGAAAGAGAATTTTCTTTAAGTAAATTTAGAAGTTCTAATTCTTGCTCAATTTCTAATTTAGTTCGCCACTTATAACAGTAAACTCTTAAAACAAATTTAGTTTCATTTTTCGAAATAAAGTAGGTGTGATTTACACCTGTTCGGTACAATTTACAATTATAATCGTCTGCCAATTCGTACCTTTTTTTGATGAAATCCCCTAATTCTTTTTCTGACAATGTTGAGGCTATTACTGGAAAAGTGACCATCTAATGTTTTTTAAAATAAATGAAATTAAATTATGATTCAAAACCAATAGCGTCCTAAACATTTAAAAAAAGAAAAGAAAAAGAGGGTAATTTTTGTATCTCAAATTAACTTTGAGTTGCACAACAAAAAAGCCCTCTTCTATGTCAAATATAACTTTGTTTTCTCAAATAATTTCAAAATTAGATCGTTCAAAATTCAGCAAAATAGTTGCAAGGAAAGAAACCGACAAGCACAATAAAGGATTCAGTAGTTGGAATCATTTAATTTCAATGCTTTTCTGCCAGTTTGCCAAGAGTCAATCTGTTCGAGATATAAGCAACGGGCTTCGTTCGGCTACAGGGAACTTAAATCATCTTGGAATCAACAAAGCTCCCTCAAAATCTTCAATTAGTTATCAAAATAAAAATCGTTCAC
>NZ_VHLM01000003.1 GCF_009764685.1 Flavobacterium sp. I-STPP5a
TTACGAATTACAAATAATTCATAATTCATAATTCACAATTCATAATTAAATTGGGGGATTAGCTCAGCTGGCTAGAGCGCCTGCCTTGCACGCAGGAGGTCAACGGTTCGACTCCGTTATTCTCCACTATCTTAGAGAAGATAGAATATAGAAGAAAGAATATAGACAAAGTCTAATATCTACGCTCTATTTTCTTTATTCAAAAAGAAAAAGTTCATTGACATATTGAGATAAGAAATAATAAAAAGTAGAAAGAACACGTTTGTGATTTATCATAAACGTAGAGACACGATTTATCGTGTCTGTACAATAAGCAAAATAAGGGCGTATGGGGGATGCCTTGGCTCTCAGAGGCGATGAAAGGCGTGATAAGCTGCGAAAAGTTACGGGGAGCAGCACACATGCGTTGATCCGTAAATACCTGAATGGGGCAACCCACTATGTTGAAGACATAGTACACCGATAGGTGGGCAAACCCGCTGAACTGAAACATCTAAGTAGGCGGAGGAGAAGAAAACAAAAGTGATTCCGTAAGTAGTGGCGAGCGAACGCGGATTAGCCCAAACCAATGTTGTTACGGCAATGTTGGGGTTGTAGGACCACGAGATTTTATGTACAAGGAACCGGAAGTTACTGGAAAGTGAC
>NZ_VHLM01000058.1 GCF_009764685.1 Flavobacterium sp. I-STPP5a
TTACGAATTACAAATAATTCATAATTCATAATTCACAATTCATAATTAAATTGGGGGATTAGCTCAGCTGGCTAGAGCGCCTGCCTTGCACGCAGGAGGTCAACGGTTCGACTCCGTTATTCTCCACAAAAGCCCCTCCTAACCTCCCCGATGGGGAGGAACATAGAGCAATCGGCTCTCCCCCTTCGGGGGAGCTGGAGGGGGCTTAAAGTTCATTGACATATTGAGATAAGAAATAATAAAAAGTAGAAAGAACACGTTTGTGATTGATCATAAACGTAGAGACACGATTTATCGTGTTAGTACAATAAGCAAAATAAGGGCGTATGGGGGATGCCTTGGCTCTCAGAGGCGATGAAAGGCGTGATAAGCTGCGAAAAGCTACGGGGATGGGCACACACCAATTGATCCGTAGATACCTGAATGGGGCAACCCACTATCTTGAAGAGATAGTACACCGATAGGTGGGTAAACCCGCTGAACTGAAACATCTAAGTAGGCGGAGGAGAAGAAAACAAAAGTGATTCCGTAAGTAGTGGCGAGCGAACGCGGATTAGCCCAAACCAATGTTGTTACGGCAATGTTGGGGTTGTAGGA
>NZ_VHLM01000020.1 GCF_009764685.1 Flavobacterium sp. I-STPP5a
CTTTTCCGAAGTCCAAAGCGTCATGTTTTTGTTTTTTTCGGCGGTAGTTAAGCCTCCGTGGTATAGGTTGAAGGAATTCCTGATTGCTGCAACTGTCTGGAAATTTCAATGCAGGACTTTCTATTTCGGACGTAAACAATAGAAGGTTCAGGATTTTTAGTTAAAATCTGGACTATTTTATACAACTTATCTTCTACATCAAAAACCATATACGCAATATTATCGCGGTCAAATGATTTTTCAAAAACGGCAACAGCATTTAATTTTAAAATAGAAATAATATCTTGCTTGACCCGTGGCGTTGCCGATGCCGTAAGTGCTAAAATAGGTGTTGCAGGAAAATGGGTTTTTAAATGGGCTATTTTGAGGTATGCCGGACGGAAATCATTTCCCCATTGCGAAATACAGTGTGCTTCGTCTACGGCAATTAAGTCAATGGGTAAATTTTTCAATCGTTCTAAAACCCAGTCTGATTGCAATCTTTCGGGCGATAAGTAAAGTAATTTATAATTTCCGTATTGACAATTGTCTAATAAATTGCTTACTTCTTGGGAGGAAATTCCAC
>NZ_VHLM01000070.1 GCF_009764685.1 Flavobacterium sp. I-STPP5a
TCTTAGACCAACGTGAAAACAGAAAATTATTAGGTGAATTCTCAAAAGGTAAAAAAGTATTAAATACGTTTTGTTACACCGGTGGTTTTTCTATTTATGCGATGAACGCAGGAGCAGAATTAGTAACTTCAGTAGATATTTCTCAAAAAGCAGTAGATTTAGCCGCAAGTAATATGGAATTAAATTTTCCAAAAGCAAATCATACAGCCGTAGCAGATGATGTGTTTAATTTCATGAGAGAACACACGCAACACTACGATGTAATTGTTTTAGACCCACCTGCTTTCGCGAAAAGCATCAAAAGTAAACATACGGCAACCCAAGCCTACAAACGTTTAAATATAGCAGGTTTAAAAGTCTTAGCGCCAAACGGAATTTTATTCACCTTTTCTTGTTCGCAAGTTATCGATGATGTATTATTTTATAACACCGTTGCCGCAGCTGCGATCGAATCAGGAAGAAACATTAGAGTGTTACACAAATTAGGACAAGGTCCAGATCATCCCACCAACATTTACC
>NZ_VHLM01000042.1 GCF_009764685.1 Flavobacterium sp. I-STPP5a
AGATATTGCCCATCAGTAGAAGATAAAATTGACCGTTTTGCTGATAAAGAACGTCATCAAGTTTTTGTAGAACCTGAAGGATGGAATACCGTAGAAATTTATGTAAACGGATTTTCTACCTCATTACCTGAAGATGTTCAAGACAAAGCAATTAGACATATTGCAGGTTTTGAAAATGTAAAATTCTTACGTTTTGGATATGCTATTGAATATGATTTCTTTCAGCCAACACAATTAAAACACAACTTAGAAACTAAGTTAATTGAAAATTTATTTTTTGCAGGGCAAATTAACGGAACTACTGGTTACGAAGAAGCTGCTGCACAAGGTTTAATGGCAGGTGTAAATGCGGCTTTAAAAACTCAAAATAAAGAACCTTTTATCTTAAAAAGAAGTGAGGCTTATATTGGAGTTTTAATTGATGATTTAATTACAAAAGGAACAGAAGAACCTTACAGAATGTTTACTTCTCGTGCCGAATATAGAACGTTATTAAGA
>NZ_VHLM01000035.1 GCF_009764685.1 Flavobacterium sp. I-STPP5a
AACTTTTATAGAATTTAAAAAAAGAAGTCTATTATTTATTAAAAATCTTTCGATCTCAATACCTTATTGCAATAAACTATTTTTTTTAAAGTCTAATATAGAAATTGACATAAATAATTCTACAATTAATGAGCAATTATATAACGAAATAAATGATGATGAGGTTGCTTATATTAATGCAAATAAAAGCAATAAAGATTTAATGGATGAATCTAAAAGCCCTTTTGGATTTAGCATAGACTTTGCAACGAAAAAAGAAAGTGAAGGATTAGGTTTTTGGTTTTCGTTATATGGAGGTAATGAAGGAAACGGGGGAGGTAAGATTGAATTTATTGGAGATATTGAAAAGGCAAAATTATTGAAAACGTATGAAGAAATACTATTGATAGCAATTAAAATCTATAGACCAAATTACGGCTGTATATTAAATTCAACTATAAGAAAACAATTAAGAGTTAAAGGACAAAAAACTTGTGGATTATATAG
>NZ_VHLM01000076.1 GCF_009764685.1 Flavobacterium sp. I-STPP5a
GCATTGGTAGAAGCCGACGACGATTTTAAATATGTTTTAAAATTTCGTGGCGCTGGTCATGGTGTGAAAGCCTTGATTGCCGAATTTCTTGGCGGACAAATTGCTAGATATCTTGGCTTACCTGTTCCAGAATTGGTTTTCGCCAATCTCGATGAAGCCTTTGGAAGAACAGAAGCCGATGAGGAAATTCAGGATTTACTGCAATTCAGTCAAGGTTTGAATTTGGGTTTGCATTATCTTGCTGGTTCAATCACTTACGATGCTGCAACCAATGATTGCGACGAAGTTTTGGCTTCTAAAATTGTTTGGCTCGACGCCTTCATCACCAATGTTGATAGAACTTTTAGAAATACCAATTTGTTAATTTGGAAAAAAGAACTTTGGTTGATAGATCATGGTGCAGCTTTTTATTTTCATCATTCTTGGGACAATTGGAAAGCCAATGCCGTTTCGCCTTTTGCCTTAATAAAAGATCATGTTTTAT
>NZ_VHLM01000059.1 GCF_009764685.1 Flavobacterium sp. I-STPP5a
TAGAGTTACTTACTTAAAAAACACTTATATTTATAGTAAATACAAGGATATGGAAAGTATATTTCAGGGGGAGAATATTTTAGAGTTCATAAAGACATTCCCAGACGACCAAAGTTGCCGTGAATTTATAGCCAATGAGAAGTGGAAAGACGGCTATAGATGTAAACGTTGCGAGAATACGAAGTATGTTTATTTTGAAAAACACAATAAAAGAGAGTGTACCAAATGTAGATATAAAGAGAGTGCAACGGCAGGAACTCTTTTTCATAGAGTTAAATTTGGAATTCAAAAAGCATTTTGTATTGCCTTTGAAATGACTTGTACAACCAAATCAATATCCTCAACTCAAGCGGCAAAACGCTATGGAATAACTCAAAAGACTTCTTGGTTGTTTATGCAAAAAGTAAGACTTGCGATGAAGTCCTCAAAACAGTATCCAATGACAGGAAATGTACAAGTTGATGAATTTGTAGTTGGCGGAAAAGAAACAGGAAAACAAGGTAGAAGTTACGATAGCAAAAAGGCAAAAGTTGCTTGTGCTGTTGAGCTGACAGATGAAGGAAAGATAAAAAGAGGTTATGCAAATGTTATTGATGATTATTCTGCAAAGTCAATAAAACCATTATTTGACGAGCATATAAGTAAAGATGCGAATATTAAAACAGACCAATGGACAGCTTACAAAATAATAGCAAAGAGCTATAACATCGTCCAAGAAAAAAGCGTTCCTGGGAAAAACTTCAAAGAAATGCACACTATTATTCATCAGGTAAAAACTGCAATAAGAACGATTCAATCACACGTCAAAAAGGAACATCTCCAAAAATATTTAGATGAATATTTTTATCGACTGAACAGGTCAATTTACAAAGATTCTATTTTTGATAATATATTCAAACGATTAGTCTCACATCCGCATCAGGGTTGGAAGCAAATCGTAGTCATTAAGTAAGTAACTCGAAAAATTTATAAAGAAACAAATCCGTTTACACATAAAGGAATTCAAGGACATGCAATGATTATTGGTGGAAGTTATGGAAAAATTGGTTCTATAAGTTTAGCTTCAAAGGCTTGTTTAAAGACTGGTTGCGGATTGGTTACCGTTTTTATTCCCAAATGCGGCTATACAATTATCCAAACTTCAAATCCTGAAGTTATGGTACTAACTGATCAAGATGAAGAAGTCATATCAGAGATTAATTTTGATTTTAAACCACAAGCTATTGGTATTGGCCCAGGATTAGGCCAATCTGATAAATCACATAATGCCTTACATTTGTTTTTAAAAACTTACAAAATCCCTATGGTTATTGATGCTGATGCATTGAATATTATTTCAAAGTTTAAAAAATTATTAATCCACGTAGAACCCAAAACAATCATTACTCCACACCCAAAAGAGCTACAATTATTGATAGGTAGTTGGACTTCCGAAAAAGACAAGCTAAAGAAAAGTATTGCTTTCTCTAAAGAACATCAAATTATCATTGTAATGAAAGGTTCTCCTTCTCGTGTTATAGATGGCGAAACAGTTTATGAGAATACTACAGGAAATGCTGCCTTAGCCACAGCTGGTAGTGGAGATGTATTAACAGGAATGATTACTAGTTTATTAGCGCAGTTATATCCTCCGCTTCATGCTGCCTTAATTGGCGTGTATCTTCATGGTTTAACAGCTGATATTGCTCTGCCTGATACCGGCAATCAGTCCTTTATCGCTTCAGATATTATTGCCCACATTGGCAAAGCTTTTTTGAGTTTAAAAAAGGAACACAAAATAAATTGAGACAGTAAATTCATTTCTTAATTTGTAAGTTTGCACCATAGCAAAATTGCTTTATCCAATTCAATTATGGAAAAACAACCCCATCTTAGGACCGTAAATGTTACGCGATACATCACACCCTTACGGGAAGGCGGTTCTTTACCCGCTCTTGCCGAGGCTGACGATGATTTTAAATATGTCCTAAAATTTAAAGGCGCCGGGCACGGTGTAAAAGCTTTGATTGCAGAATTGATAGGAGGTGAGATTGCTAGATCTTTGAACCTAAAAATGCCCGAATTAGTTTTTGCAAATCTAGATGAAGCTTTTGGGCGTAGTGAAGCTGATGAAGAAATTCAGGATTTATTACAAGGTAGTCAAGGACTTAATTTAGCCTTGCATTATTTATCTGGAGCTATTAATTTTGATCCTGTAGTAACTGCGGTTGACGCAAAACTAGCCTCACAAATTGTTTGGTTAGATGCTTTTATTACTAATGTGGATAGGACATTCAGGAACACCAATATGCTCATTTGGCATAAAGAATTATGGCTAATTGATCATGGAGCAAGTCTATATTTCCATCATTCTTGGAGCAATTGGGAGAAACACGCAAAAAGTCCTTTTGCACTCATAAAAGATCATGTACTATTACCACAGGCTTCCTTATTACAAGAGACAAATATTGATTTCAAAAAAATCCTTACTTACGAGGTTTTAAAAAATATCGTAAACCTAATTCCCCACAACTGGCTTCAATGGGAAGAAACTCAGGAACAGCCAGAAGCCATTAGAGAAATTTACTTTCAATTTTTAAGCACTCGCTTAGATCATTCCGAAATTTTTATAACAGAAGCACAAAATGCAAGAGCAACACTTATATGAGTATGCCGTTATTCGTGTTGTACCAAGGGTAGAGCGCGAAGAATTCCTTAATGTTGGGGTTATTCTTTTTTGTAAAAAAGCAAAATTTATAAAAGTTTTATTCGAAATCAAAGAGGTTAAACTCCGTCTTTTTTCGAATGACTTGGATATAGAACAACTAAAATTAAATGTTCAAGCTTTTGCAAAAGTAGCTCATGGTGAAAAAGATGCTGGGCCAATAGGACAATTTGATCTCCCTTCACGATTTAGATGGTTGACGGCGCTGCGTAGTTCGGCCATTCAAACTTCAAGACCACATCCAGGATTATGCGACAACCTAAACCATACAACTCAGCGACTTTTTGAAGACTTAGTGTTGTAGCATCATAGTATCCAAAAATACCCTTTCAAATTATTGCATTCAAAAGGGTATTTACACTTTAAAGTGTTTCGGTTGTGTTTATAGTTTTGCTTAGTACCATAAATTCTAAAGGTTCATTAGCAATAGGAATATGTACATCAATTGAAGGAAATGGTTCTCTCGCGCCAGTGTCCTCATACCCGTTGCGCAGATACCAGGCAATTAATTCTTCACGTACGGTAATTACGGTCATGACAATTTTTGACAAACCTAGTTCCACAGCATGAATTTCAGCTTGCTGCAATAATTTTTTTCCAACGCCTCCATTTTGCAAATGTGGCGCAACAGTCAACATACCTAGGTAAAGGTGTTCAGTTTTATCAACTAATAAAACGCAACCTACAATTTCATCATTACTACTAAATTTTAGCAGTGTGTTTTTTGTATTTAAAACAGTTTCTTTTAATTCACTCTCTGTGGTACGCAATCCATCCAGAATGTTAGCTTCGGTCGTCCAACCTTGCTTAGAGATTTCTCCGCGATAGGCTGAATTAATCAATTTATTCAATGCAGCAAGGTCTTCAAGTGTAACTTTGGTAATCATAGAACTGTTTTTTTTTAGATACCAAAGGTAGAAAAAACCATTTCACATTTAAAATAATTTTGTTTTTTGTTCTGTAAAACAAAAGAGAACATTTTTATACCGTTTATTAAAAAATTACTTTAAGAAATTTAGACAAATATTGCAAGCGGCACTTGCGCTCCTAATTTATTTTTTGATAAATATTTAATTAAGTATACTATTCCTTAATATAATGTAAATTGGAAGTTCTTATAGCATCCTAATGTCTAGACACAAAATATTTATATTTTAAAAAAAAAAAAAACAAATACACCTTTAAGGAAAAACAATAAAGGAACGTAAAGGATTTATAGTTATTAAAGAGGGTTAAAAAAAACCTTAAATAAATTATAAAAAAATAGTATTCATTTCTATTTGTCAAATTAATGCATTTGATCCTACGGTAAAATCCTTTTATAGATTTCTAGATAATAATAATAATAATAATAATGCTACCAAAGCTGATATTACACAATATAACAGCTAACTGCGTTCAGTCTTGCGATAACAAATTAAATTATGCATTCTAGATACCACCGAAATTAGTTTACACAATCATTAAAATACTGTAAAAAAGAATCCTGCAATTGTACTACGTAATGCTATTAAAGGAAGTATTAAATTGCTACATCAACCTAGTAAAAATTAGCAGTAAAGAATCAGAAATTAAAAAAAATCATTCAGACAAAGATTTAAAGCGTCAAGTTTGGACGATTAAAGAGAATGACTATGCTTCAGAACGCAAACCTGAATTAACAACATATTGCATTGGCATACAAAAAATTACTTCGATGCTGCAAGTTTAGGATTTATTCCAAGAAGTAACGCAATGGTAGGATTGCAAGAATATCCAAGTATTTAACAGTTTCAGTCATAAAAAAAATAAACACCGTAAAAAAAGTAGCAAATAGCAGGAATTAACTCTTTAAATCCATCCTTTTGACAAAATATAAATACCGAAAACGTTTGAAACTTTGCTCTTACGGCCTTTGTAAGCCAAAATAAAATCAATAAATTAGCCACTTCAAACTTTATACCAAAACACAATGAAAAATACTGCGCTAACGCATATACACGAGAGTTTGGGAGCAAAAATGCTTCCTTTTGCTGGATACAACATGCCCATTTCATACGAAGGAGTTAATGCAGAACATGAAACAGTGCGTAATGCAGTAGGGGTTTTTGATGTGTCTCACATGGGAGAATTCTTGCTTACAGGTCCAAATGCATTGGCTTTGATACAAAAAGTAACTTCAAATGACGCATCAACTTTAACAATTGGAAAAGCACAATATTCTTGTTTGCCAAATCAAGACGGCGGTATTGTAGATGATTTGCTAGTTTATAAAATGAAGGAAGAACAATATTTACTGGTTGTTAACGCCTCGAATATTGAAAAAGATTGGAACTGGATTTCAGCCCAGAATGATTTGGGTGTAGATATGAAAAACATTTCGGATGATTATTCTTTACTTGCCATACAAGGACCAAAAGCGGTTGAAGCCATGCAACCTTTAACTTCAAAAGATTTATCAGCTATTGCCTATTACCATTTTGAGGTAGGTGATTTTGCTGGAATTGAAAACGTAATTATATCTGCAACGGGTTATACTGGCTCAGGTGGTTTTGAGATTTATTGTAAAAACGATGAAGTAGAACAAATCTGGAATAAAGTTTTTGAAGCTGGCGATTCTTTTGGCATAAAGCCAATAGGTATTGCCGCTCGTGATACCTTGCGTTTAGAAATGGGTTTTTGCTTGTATGGAAATGATATTAACGATACAACCTCACCTTTAGAGGCTGGTTTGGGTTGGATTACTAAATTCACTAAGGATTTCACAAATGCTGAAAATTTAAAAAAGCAGAAAGAAACTGGAGTGACTAAAAAGTTAGTTGCATTTGAAATGCAAGAGCGCGCAGTGCCAAGACATGATTACGAAATTGTAGATGCATCAGGAAGTGTGATAGGACTTGTGACCTCTGGAACCATGTCTCCATCAATGAACAAAGGAATAGGAATGGGTTACGTTACAGCAGCCAATAGCGCACTAGATAGTGAAATTTTTATTCGTATTAGAAAAAATGATGTATTAGCTAAGGTGGTAAAATTGCCTTTTTATAAGAAATAAAATGATTTTTAAACCTGCATAATTATTGTATTTTTGCAGTTCAAAATAACAAATAGTAATGGGAAGAGCGTTTGAGTTTAGAAAAGGAAGAAAAATGAAACGTTGGTCAGCAATGGCCAAAGCATTTACCAGAATAGGTAAGGATATTGTCATGGCTGTTAAAGAAGGTGGTCCAAATCCTGAGGCCAACTCTAGGTTAAGAGCCGTAATACAAAACTCTAAAGCAGTTAATATGCCTAAAGAGAATGTGGAGCGTGCGATAAAAAAAGCTACTGATAAAGACACAGCAAATTATAAAGAACAATTGTTTGAAGGCTACGCGCCACACGGAATTGCAATTTTGATAGAAACCGCAACAGATAATAACAACAGAACTGTTGCAAACATTAGAAGTTATTTCAATAAATGCAATGGAACCATGGGAACACAGGGATCTGTTGAATTTATGTTTGATCATACTTGTAATTTTAGAATCCCAAATAACAATCAAGATGTAGAAGAACTTGAATTAGAGTTTATTGACTTTGGTGCTGAAGAAATTTTTGCTGATGAAGATGGAATTTTAATTTATGCTCCTTTTGGTAGTTTTGGAACCATTCAAAAAGAACTTGAAAGTCGTGGAATCGAAATCTTATCTTCGGGATTTGAGCGCATTCCTCAAATCACAAAAAAATTAACAGAAGCAGAAATGGCCGATGTTGAAAAATTAATTGAAAAAATTGAAGAGGATGATGACGTGATGAACGTGTATCATACAATGGAGGAATAATTCCTTTCTTAAAAACCCAAAAACTCTTGAGCAATCAGGAGTTTTTTTTTACCCATATACAACATCAATAATCTACATGCAGGGCAAAACAAAAAAAAAACTCCAGAAAATTCTGGAGTTTTATATGATATTTTGATAAAATACTCTATTTAATAAATTCAATTTTCTGAGCCTCTTCTTCATTGACACTATCAAAAAAACCTTGCTCGTTCATCCAGTCATCACTAAAAACCTTACTCATATATCGAGATCCATGATCTGGAAAAATAGCTATTACGTTACTATTTTCGTCAAATTCTCCCTCTTCTGCGTATTGCTTAATTGCTTGCATTACTGCTCCAGAGGTATAACCCACAAACAAACCTTCTTTTTTAGTAATTTCTCTGGCGGTGTGTGCGCTTTCCTCATCTGTCACCTTCATAAACTTGTCTATAATATCAAAGTCGGTTGCGGATGGAATTAGATTTTTTCCTAAACCTTCAATTCTGTATGGATAAATTTCTTCGTTATCAAACTCTCTAGTTTCGTGATACTTCTTCAGCACTGAACCAAAAGCATCAACTCCTAAAATTTTAATATTAGGATTTTGTTCTTTTAAGTACTTTGCAGTTCCTGAAATAGTTCCGCCTGTTCCACTACATGCTACAAGATGCGTAATAGCTCCATTAGTTTGTTTCCAAATTTCTGGCCCTGTAGACTTATAATGCGCATCAATATTTAACTGATTGAAGTATTGGTTAATATAAACAGAACCCTTGGTTTCTTCATGTAAACGCTTAGCTACGTTATAGTAGGAACGTTCATCATCTGCAGATACGTGAGCAGGACAAACATAAACCTTAGCACCCAAGCTGCGTAACATATCGATTTTGTCTTTTGATGATTTTGAGCTAACTGCCAGTATACAATTGTACCCTTTAATGATACTTACCATAGCTAAACTAAAACCTGTATTGCCTGATGTAGTTTCAATTATAGTATCACCAGGAGACAAAATACCTCTTTTTTCAGCTTCTTCAATAATGTATAATGCTATTCTATCTTTTGAGGAATGTCCCGGATTAAATGCCTCTACTTTAGCGTAAAAATTTCCAACTAAATTTTCTGTAACTTTATTTAGTTTTATAAGTGGCGTATTCCCTATTAGTTCAAGAACATTATTATATGCAGATATTTCTTTTTTCATAAAAAAATAGTTAGTCATAGTGTACTTTAAGTTAAACCATGAACGATGCAAATTTAACAAAAAAAAATCTAATTAGTTTTTAATTTCTTCTAAATCTAACAAAAAACTATATTCTTTAGCCAGCTCTTTAAGCGCTTCAAAACGTCCAGACGCGCCACCATGCCCTGCATCCATGTTTGTATTTAAATACAACACCGTATCGTTAGTTTTTAGCGTACGCAGCTTTGCAACCCACTTTGCTGGCTCCCAATATTGTACTTGTGAGTCATGTAAACCCGTTGAAACATACATATTAGGATATTTTTGTGATTTTACGTTATCATAAGGAGAATAGGACAACATGTATTTGTAATATTTCTTTTCATTTGGATTACCCCATTCGTCATATTCACCTGTTGTAAGAGGAATGGTATCATCAAGCATAGTTGAAATAACATCTACAAATGGCACTTGAGCAATAACACCATGGTATAATTCTGGAGCCATATTCACAACCGCTCCCATTAATAAGCCACCTGCTGATCCGCCCTCGGCATACAAATGTTCTGGAGAAGTATATTTTTCTTGTATTAAATACTTGGAACAATCAATAAAATCCGTAAAAGTATTTTTCTTTTTAAGCAATTTCCCGTCTTCGTACCATTGTCTTCCTAAATCTTCACCACCGCGAATGTGCGCAATGGCAAAAACAAAACCTCTATCTAAAATAGACAAACGTGTTGATGAAAAATAAGTGTCCATTGTAACACCATAAGAACCATACGCATAAAGCAACACCGGATTAGTACCGTCTTTTTTCAAACCTTTTTTGTATACCATTGAAATTGGAACCTTAGTCCCATCAGTTGCTGTGGCCCAAACTCGCTCCTCTATGTAATTGTTTTTATCAAATTTTCCACCTAGAACTTGTTGCTCCTTCTTAACCTCTTTTTCTTTGGTCTTCATATTAAAGTCAATTACAGAAGATGGTGTTGCCAAGGATTGATAGCTGTAACGCAAAATATCAGTGTCAAAATCTACATTTGTAGTAGTGTAGGCATTGTAAGTTTCACTACCAAAAGGCAAATAATATTCTCCCGCACCACTCCAAGGCATGATACGAATATGATTTAAACCATTAGAACGTTCTTCAACAACAAGATAGTTTCTGAAAATTTCAATATCTTCCAGCAATACATCTTCTCTGTGCGCAATGACATCCACCCAATTTGCTTTTGCAGTAGCGCTTTCAGGAGTTTTCATCAACTTGAAATTTGTTGCTTTGTCTTTATTCGTCAAAATATAAAATGAATCTCCAAAATGTGAAATACTATACTCTAAACCACGAACTCTAGGTTGAAAAACCTTAAATTCAGCATCAGGAGTATCTGAATTTAAAATTCTATATTCGGTAGTCAAGGTACTCCCCGATCCTATTACAATATATTTTTTTGATTTTTCCTTTCCAACGGAGACGTTGAAAGTATCGTCTTTTTCAAAAAACACTAGTACATCTTGATCCGAGTTTGTATTTAATTTATGCTTGAATACTTTATCAGAACGCAGTGTAACTTCATCTTGTTTGGTATAAAAAATCGTTTTATTGTCATTGGCCCACACAGAACTACCAGTTGCATTTTCTATTTTATCAGAAAGAATTTCACCTGTTTCTAAATTCTTTACTTGAATGGTGTAAATACGTCTTCCAACGGTATCAACACCAAAACTAGCAAACTTGTTATCTGGACTTAAACTTAATCCACCTAATTGAAAATAAGAATGCCCTTTGGCTAAATCATTACAATTAAAAAGAATTTCTTCGGCAGCAGTTAAACTTCCTTTTTTTCTGGAGTAAATAGGATAATCTTTTCCTGTTTCAAAACGAGTAATGTAGTAATATCCATTATACAAGTAAGGTACTGATTCATCATCTTCCTTAATACGAGATTTCATTTCCTCATACAATTCTTTCTGAAAACCTTTGGTATCTGCGGTCATAGCTTCATAATAACTGTTTTCTTGATTTAAATAATCAATAACCTCTGGATTTTCTCTTTTGTTTAACCAAAAATAATTATCCACACGAGTATCGCCGTGTTTCTCTAAAACCGTTGGAATTATTTTTGCTAAAGGTGCTTTTATATTTTCAGACATTTGCTGTGCGTTTATTTTAGTTATTGAAAGTGCAAAAATAAGACAAAGGCCACTTAGTAAAACGTTATTTTTCATGATTCTTTTATTGAATTGAAACACTAAAGTAGTAAATTTGTAGTTAAAACTTAAAATAATTTCAACATGGACTTAATGGGCATGATGGGTAAATTAAAAGAAACCCAACAAAAAATTGAAGATACTAAGAAAAGACTAGACACTGTTCTTATTGATGAACAAAGTACTGATGGCTTATTAAAAGTAACATTAACTGCTAACAGAGCTTTAAAATCAATACGAATTGATGACGCTTTATTAGAAGATAAAGAACAATTAGAGGATTATTTAATTCTGGTTTTAAATAAAGCCATTGAAAAGGCTACTAAAACAAATGAAGCAGAACTTGATGCTGTCGCTAAAATGGACATGCCAATGATTCCTGGAATGGACAACTTGTTCAAGTAATCGAGAGAATATGAGTTTGTGAATTATGAGTTTTTAAATTGTCAAAACTCATAATTCATAACTTATACTTTATTTATACCAATTTCTGCAACGTTTCTAATACATAAGTATGCATTACTTCTTTATAATCAAGATGCGTTACAATTCTTAATTTTCCGTGTCCCATAGAACTGATAAAGATATTTTTTTGCTTCAAGAGTTCAATAAGATTTTTCTCGATACAATTTGGAACCAAAGAAAATATTAAAATATTAGTTTCAACTGGTTCTACAGATGCTACCCAACTTGTTTTCTTCAACACTTCGGCAATTTCCTTTGCTCTACGGTGATCTTCGGCTAACCTCGTGATATTATTTTCAAGAGCATACAATCCAGCTGCTGCTAGATATCCTACCTGACGCATTCCGCCACCAAGTATTTTCCGAATACGCAATGCTCTGTGAATTGTTTCTTTATCACCCAATAGTACAGAACCAATAGGAGCTCCTAAACCTTTTGACAAACATACTGAAATGGTGTCAAAAATTTTACCATACGCTTTAGGATCTTGATTTTTAGCAACCAAAGCATTCCAAATACGAGCTCCATCTAAGTGAAACTTTAAATGATTGGCATCACAAACAGCTTTTATTTTTTGTAAATCTTCTAGTTCATAGCAAGCACCGCCACCTTTGTTTGTTGTATTTTCAACACATACTAAACTTGTTAATGGGCTATGATAAAACTCTGGATCATTAATCGCCGCTGCAACTTGGTCAGCAGTAATCATGCCTCGATTTCCATCTAGTAGACAACAAGAAACTCCACTATTAAAGGAAACTCCGCCTCCCTCATAATGATACACGTGTGCATATTTATCAGCTATTAACTGCTCCCCTGGCTGGGTGTGAAGCTTAATTGCAGTTTGATTGGCCATAGTCCCCGATGGAAAAAAGAGACCTGCCTCCATACCAAACATTTGAGCTACTCTAGCTTCAAGTTCAATAACGGTAGGATCTTGTTTATACACATCGTCACCAACTACAGCATTTAACATGTGAACTAGCATTTCACGAGATGGCTTTGTAATGGTATCGCTAATTAAATTTATTTCCATAGTATTCTTTTATTTTCAGTGCGAATGGTTCGCGAATTGTCCCTTTGTAAAAAATTTCTATTTTTGCAGCACAAATTTACACAATACGGTTTGTATATTGCAAAAAGTTCCGTTAAAACTAAAACAATTGAACAAACGGAATAGTACAAATCGATTTCTAAAAAAATAAAAACTAACTTATGACAACTACCGAACAAATAAAAGGTATTGTGGAGCGCCTTGGTGCGTTGAGGAGGTATCTTTGACGTTGATGCCAAATTAATTGAGATTTCAAACGAAGAAGAAAAAACCTTTGCACCTGATTTTTGGAATACTCCAAAAGAGGCAGAACTATTGGTGAAAAATCTTCGAAATAAGAAAAAGTGGATAGAAGATTACAATTTGGCTGTTGAAATGACAGACGAACTGGAACTTGCTTACGAATTTTATAAAGAAGGAGAACTCACACCCGAAGAACTTGACGCACAATTCAATGCTACTAATAATCACATTGAAGCTATAGAATTTAAAAACATGCTCTCGGATGAAGGGGACACACTTAGTGCTGTAGTACAAATTACAGCTGGCGCAGGTGGAACAGAAAGTTGTGACTGGGCCGAAATGCTCATGAGAATGTACATGATGTGGGGCGAAAAATACGGTTATAAAATTAAAGAGTTGAACTTTCAAAAAGGAGATGCTGCCGGAATAAAAACGGTAACCCTTGAGTTTGAAGGAGATTATTCTTTTGGATATCTTAAAGGAGAAAACGGAGTACATCGATTGGTGCGTATTTCGCCTTTTGATAGTAATGCTAAAAGACATACCTCTTTTGTTTCAGTATATGTTTACCCCTTAGTTGATGACAGTATAGAAATTGAAATCAACCCTGCTGATATTGAAATAACGACCTCTCGATCTAGTGGTGCAGGTGGACAAAATGTCAACAAGGTAGAAACTAAAGTACAACTGTTTCATAAACCTACCGGAATACAAATTCAATGTTCTGAAACGCGTTCGCAACAAGACAACAGACAACGAGCCATGCAAATGTTACGTTCGCAATTGTATGAAATTGAATTGAAAAAGAAGCAAGCACAACGCGCCGATATTGAAGCTGGAAAAATGAAAATTGAATGGGGATCACAAATACGCAACTACGTAATGCAACCCTATAAATTAGTCAAAGATGTACGAACTGGCTATGAAACCAGCAACGTTGATGGAGTGATGAATGGAGAAATTGACGAATTCTTAAAAGCCTATCTCATGATGATGGGACAAAAAGAATCATAAAAGATAAAATCCTACACAATCCTATTTTGTGTAGGATTTTTGGTTTTTTTTAAACATCACACTTATGAAAACCTTTTTTACATCACTTATATTATTGACTTCTTTTCACGTTTTTGCACAAAACAAAATTTATTTTACTGAGGATTTTAAAGAACTTCCCAACGCAGAGACAGCAAAATATTACAGTATATTCGAACAAAAAGACAAAGGTACCACCCGAACCACTTTTTATATAAATGATACGATTTACTCTAAGAATTACTTTTCTAACTATAAAAAAAGACAAATTGATGGTACGTTAGAACGATGGTATTCTAACAAAAAAAAAAAATCTTTAGCGATTTATGTAAAAGGAAAACAAGAAGGTCCACAAACTCGTTACTATGAATCTGGAAAAGTAAAGCGAATCGAAAACTTCCTAAATGGTTCCTTTGTTGATGGAAAATGATTTGATGAAAATGGAATAGAAATTGCGTTTTTTCCTTACTCCGTAAAAGCAGAATTCCCTGGAGGAGAAAAAGCTTTTCATGACTTCATTGCCTCTGATTTTAAAAAACCAAACAATAGTTTTGGCCAAGTTATAATTGGATTTTCAGTAGAATTGGATGGTTCTTTAAATCATTTTGAAGTAATAAAAAGTATCAATAAAGAAATTGATTTAGCAGTAATCAAAACATTAGTAAGAAGTCCAAAATGGCTTGCTGGAAAAATTGATGGCAAGGCAATCGTAACAAAGCACAAACTTCCGATTACATTACAATTATTTGAAGAAAAACAATCAAAAATTGTTCGAACTAAAATGGAAGATTAATTAGGATAACTAAGGGTAAATTCTTTTATTTGAAAAATATTTAACTCATAAACATCCTATTTTTTAATGAAATCCTATACAATTCTAGAAATAAATGAAATTCTGAAAGGAGAAATTATTGGATCAACCCTAACTGGCATTACCGCACCAGAGCAATTAGAAGCAGCAAGTGCTACTGATATTTCATTTATTGGCAACAAAAAGTACGAAAAATTATGGAATTCATCAAAGGCTTGTGCAGCTATAGTAAATGAGGATATTAGTATTGAACCTGGTGAAAACCGTGCCTTCATCAAAGTAAAGAACGCTGACTTAGCCATGTCACAAGTACTTGAGCTTTTTGCTCCACCTACTCCAATATTCAACGTAGCCATACATCCTACAGCAGTAATTGATGCTAGTGCAAAAATTTGCAATGGCGTTCAGATTGGGGCAGGATGTTATGTAGGTCCTAATGTGGTAATAGGTGATAATAGCACTATATATCCTAACGTAACAATTTTAGACGAATCAACTATTGGTAAAAACACAGTTATTTGGTCTGGTACCGTGATCAGGGAACGCTGTCATGTTGGTAACGATTGCATCATACACCCCAATGCTACAATTGGAGCAGATGGCTTTGGTTTTAGACCTGATCCACAACGCGGCCTGGTTAAAATCCCTCAAATAGGCAATGTAATCATTGGTAATAATGTAGAAATTGGAGCCAATTCTTGCATAGATAGAGGTAAATTTAGTTCAACAGTACTAGGTGACGGTTGTAAAATTGACAACCTTGTACAAATAGGTCATAATAGCAAATTAGGTAAATTTTGTATCATGGCAGGTAATAGCGGACTTGCTGGTTCAGTAACATTAGGTAACGGCGTTATTATTGGCGGAAGCGCTTCAATAAAAGACCATACAATTATTGGCGATGGTGCTATTGTGGGTGCGGGATCAGGTGTAATAGGTGATATTGCAGCCGGTAAAACCATGCTTGGCTACCCCGCTATAGAAGCTCGAGACACCTTAAGACAATGGGCTATACTAAGAAAACTGCTAAACGAATCAAAAAAATAAAACCTTTATTTTTATCACATTCATAAAAAAAACAGAAGTTCGCTTCTGTTTTTTTTATTTAAAACCAAAATAAAAACATTATTTTGATTTTACTTGATAAGATAATCAAGGTATATTTAGTAGTATTTTGTATTTTAGCTGAAACTTTTTAATCGAATAAATCATGGATTTAAACTTCAATAAAAATGAAGACCACAATAAACTTCTACTCTCTGCTTTACGTCAAAAATTAAGTACCGTAAAATTAGGAGGTGGAGAAAAACGCATTCAAAAATTACATAGTGAGGGCAAAATGACTGCCAGAGAACGAATAGATTACTTACTAGATGCAAAGGCTAAAAGTATAGAAATTGGAGCTTTTGTTGGAGAAGGAATGTATGCTGAACATGGTGGCTGCCCCTCTGGTGGAGTTGTTGTAAAAATAGGCTATATAAGAGGCAAACAATGTATTGTAGTTGCAAATGATGCTACTGTAAAAGCAGGTGCTTGGTTTCCTATAACTGCTAAAAAGAACCTTAGAGCACAAGAGATTGCAATGGAAAATAGATTGCCTATCATTTATTTAGTGGATAGTGCCGGAGTTTATTTGCCATTGCAAGACGAAATTTTTCCAGATAAAGAACATTTTGGTCGTATTTTTAGAAATAACGCACACATGAGCAGCATGGGTATTACCCAAATTGCAGCTGTAATGGGTAGTTGTGTAGCAGGTGGTGCCTACTTACCTATCATGAGTGATGAGGCTATGATTGTGGATAAAACGGGTAGTATTTTCTTAGCGGGTAGCTACTTGGTAAAAGCAGCCATTGGAGAAAGCATTGATAATGAAACCCTTGGCGGAGCTACAACACATTGCGAAATTTCTGGAGTGACTGATTATAAAGCGAAAGATGATAAAGATGCTCTTGATCGTATAAAAAATATTGTTGACAAGATTGGTGATTTTGATAAAGCTGGATACAATCGCATAAAAGCTGAAAAACCAAAATTTGATGAAAATGAAATGTATGGTATATTGCCAAAAGCACGTAGCGAGCAATATGATATGATGGACATCATCAACAGATTAATAGACAACTCTGAATTTGACACGTACAAAGATGGTTATGGACAAACCATAATTACTGGTTATGCTAGAATTGATGGTTGGGCTGTAGGGATAATTGCCAATCAAAGAAAAGTGGTTAAAACTAAAAATGGAGAAATGCAATTTGGAGGCGTAATCTATTCGGATAGTGCTGATAAAGCCACCCGATTTATTGCCAATTGCAACCAGAAAAAAATTCCGTTAGTTTTCATTCAAGATGTAACTGGTTTTATGGTGGGATCAAAATCTGAACATGGCGGAATTATAAAAGATGGAGCCAAATTAGTAAATGCAGTGTCTAACTCAGTAGTACCAAAATTCACCGTGATTGTTGGTAATTCTTATGGTGCTGGAAATTATGCCATGTGTGGTAAAGCGTATGATCCTAGATTAATTTTTGCTTGGCCAAGTGCTGAACTAGCTGTAATGGGAGGAACACAGGCCGCAAAAGTACTTGCACAAATAGAAGCCTCATCGCTAAAGGCAAAAGGTGAAGTGGTTGATGAAAGTAAAGAAAAAGAGTTATTTGACAAAATAAAAGCAAGATACGACGAACAGGTTTCTCCTTATTATGCAGCCTCAAGATTATGGACTGATGCTATTATTGATCCATTAGATACCAGAACTTGGATCTCTATGGGGATTGAAGCGGCAAACCACGCTCCTATTGAAAAGAAATTCAATTTAGGCGTTATTCAAGTATAACATTCTTACCAATTATAAAAAAAAGCATCCCGAAAGTATATTTTGGGATGCTTTTTTATTTACAGAAACTTTATTATAAACTATTTACAATTTCAGCGCGTTTTAATTTACCATTATCTGTTTCTTTAAATTTTGGAACATAAAAAACAGCTTTTGGTTTTTCATATTTGTCTAAACCATCAAAAAAATCATCGGGCAACAACTGATTTTCTCCTTCGATAACTAAAATTAGCTTTTCTCCAAGTTCAGAATCTTTAATACTGGAGACAAAAAATCTTTCCTTTATTCTGGCAGATAGTTTTTGTTCAATTTTTTCAGGAATCAATTTTATACCACCACTGTTAATTACATTATCAACTCTACCTAGGAAAACAAATTGATTGTCATCATTAATTTCGACTAAATCATTCGTAACAATTGATTCATTAGAAATTAAAGGTGCATCAATCACCAAGCAATTTCTATCATCTTGCGAAATTTTAATATTGGGCAACACCGAAAAGAAGTCTTCACCAACTTTTTTAGCTGCTATATGAGTAATTGTCTCAGTCATGCCATAGGTTTCATACACTTTTGTGGAAACTTTTGACAACTCATTTTCAAGAATCTTTTCCATTTTTGCACCACCAACAATCATTTTTTTTACATTCTGCAATGCCTTTATTGAATTTTGAGCTTGCAGAGGAACCATAGCAACAAAATCATATTTTTTGGTGTTTCTTAGAAGTGGTTCAGCACTTGGAGCAACAAAGTCAAGATCAAGACCCAAAATAAAACCGCGTACTAACATCATTTTTCCCGCTATAAATTGGGTTGATAAACAATGTAAAGCGCTGTCTCCTGGTTTCAAATCGAAAAAATCTCCCGTGGCTAAAGCCGAGTTTACCATGGCTTGTTTCTCCATACGAATAAGCTTAGGCTTTCCAGTAGTTCCAGATGTATTAAGCATGAGATATGGTTTTGCATCAAACCAATCCAATAGAAAATCACCTACTGCTTTCTCATAGGCTTCTCCTTCCTTAATAAGACTATATGCTACCCTGCATAAATCATCACGATCAAGGTGAAAACCATTTAATTTAAACAAATTATGCACATTTTGATAAGTAACTGTAGTGGTCATGATTGTGATTTTTACAAAATTATAATCTAAACCGATGGAATCCTGCCGGTCAATTTTTCTTTCCAATTGGTCCATTGGTATTTCTTACTAAAGATAAACAAAAGTATTGGATAAATAATAAAAACCGGTAAAATGACATCAATTCCAGCAGATGGAATTGAGATATCCTTTAGTACAGAATTCGTTTGGAATGCTGACCAATCAGAAGTAATTAATAAGGCACCGATAGTATTATTAGCAGCATGAAAACCAAGTGCTAACTCCATGCCATCATCCATGAGTGTCAAAATACCTAAAAACAAACCAGTTCCAATATAATAAACCATAATTATTGGACCCATTTTTTCTACTTCGGGATTAAAAAAATGCAATCCACCAAAAATGATTGAAGTCATCAACAACGGAAACCACTTATTATGGGCTAAAACTGCAAATCCTTGCATCAAATAACCTCTGAAAATATATTCTTCGGCACTTGTTTGTAAAGGAATCATAACGATCCCAATTAGTGCTAAAATTAAAAAAGGAATAGGTTTAAAATTAATTTCAAAACTAGATGGATTGGCGAAATACATAATGACCGTTGATCCAATCGTAAAAAGAGACCAAACCCCGAAAGCTGTCAGTACCCTGTTCCAATCTACTTTTTTCCTAGAAGTAGTCAGAGATAGTATTGTTTGACAGTGTAACGATTTCACAATAAAAAACAGAGCAACCAATACAAACACAAAGGTTGACAATAAAAAAAACAATGTACTATTAGAATCAAAATAGGTCATCATATTCAATCCTGCGGGTTGAATATGTTTCCCAGAGCTCAAAGAGTCTAAAACAACAGCTGCTGCAAAAAATAACTGACCGACTAAAGAAGCCAGAATCAGTAAAACGGATCCCTGAATGTATTTCCAAAAACTATTTCCGGACTTAAAACCTTGAGCTATGTACATATTTTTTTGAAATTAAGTTATCCTATTATTAGTTTAACAAATGCTACTTTTGTTACAACATAATTCTAAATCATACAAAATGATTCAAATCTATCACAATCCCCGTTGCGGAAAATCAAGAGAATGCTTAACGCAAATTAAAACAACGAATAAAGAGTTTGAAATTAAACTCTACTTGCTTCACCCATTATCTATTGACGAATTAAGAACAATTGTCAGCAAACTAAACATAAAACCAATAAATTTAGTGCGCATTAAAGAAAAACTTTGGATAGAAAACTATAAAAACATAAACCTAAATGACCAAGAGGTATTAAAAATTGTTGCCGAAAATCCAATTTTAATGCAAAGACCACTTGTAGTTGATGGTGATAAAGCAATAATAGGAAGAGATTTTGAAACAATAGAGAACTTTTTGAAATAGATAAATATTGGCATTAACATTTATTTGTGATTTGTCCTGTTAAACCAATGCAAGGTTTAAGCGTCTAAAGAAAAAACTAAAGTAATCTGTAATGAAATTAATCAAACCTTTTTTAATTATTGCCTTTTTTTTATCTACACTAATAGGATTTGCGCAACCAGGCGGAGCTGCTCCTAAGATTAAAATAACAGGAAAAGTTATCGAAAAAATAAGCAAACAACCGCTTGAATATGCAACCATCACTTTTTTATTACCAAACAATCCAAAACCGATAGCTGGTGGAATTACTAATGCAACTGGAGAATTTGATATTGAAATAAAACCAGGAACTTACGATATAAAAATTGAATTTATTTCTTTTAAAGGTACTGATATCAAGCAAAAAAGCTTATTAAAAAACACCAATCTAGGACTGATAAGCTTAGATGAAGATGCAGCACAACTAAATGAAGTAATTGTTCGAGCAGAAAAAACTAGTGTTGAAATCAAATTAGATAAAAAAGTATACAACGTAGGCAGTGACCTAATGGTTAAAGGTGGTACGGTAAGCGATGTATTAGATAATATACCATCAGTATCAGTAGATGTTGAGGGAAATGTAAGTTTAAGAGGAAATGATAACGTTCGTGTTTTAATAGACGGCAAGCCCTCAAATGCTATTAATATAACTGAAGCATTACGATTAATTCCTGCTGATGCTATTGAAAAAGTAGAAGTAATAACAAATCCATCTGCTAGATATGATGCAGAAGGTGGTGGAGGTTTACTAAACATTATTCTTAAAAAAGGAAAAAATCAAGGATTGAACGGAACCATAATTGCATCTGCTGGGTATCCTGAAAACTATGGAATAAGTGGTACCTTAAACTACAAATCAAAAAAGTTTAATCTTTTTACTACACAAGGATATAACGATCGTAGCAATCCTGGAAACGCAATAACAAATACCGATTATTTAAATTCGGCAAACCAAGTAAAAAATTCAGTAAATGAGTCTCGTAAAAATGAACGTTTAAGCAAAGGTTACAATGGAAACGTTGGTATGGAATGGTATTTAAACGAAACTAGTGCTTGGACAAATACCCTTAATTACCGAAAAAGCGACGGTATGAATACGGATAATGTTTTTCAAGATTACATCAATGCAGATGGAATTCTGAATTACAGACGTAACCGTATCAACGTAGAAGGAAGCAATAGCGAAAGTGTTGAATTTGCTACCAACTTTACCAAAAAATTCAAAAAAGACGGTCACAAATTAACGATTGATGGATCATTCTCAACTAGTGATGAGTTCAATGATGCTTTGATTACAGATACACGTAGCAATAGTAATGCAGTTCAATTTGATAACACGCTAAATGATCAACAACAAAACCGGAACTTAGTTCAAATGGATTACGTTTTACCTTTTGGAAAATCCAGCCAATTTGAGGCAGGATATCGCGGTGAATTCTCAGAACTACTTACTGATTACAGAGTAGACAATGATGGTGTGATAAATAATAATTTTACTAATAAATTAGAATACAAAGAAAAAGTAAACGCTTTATACACACAATATGGTGTCAAAATAAATAAGTTTTCAGTTCTTTTTGGCTTGCGTTTTGAAGATTCAAACATTAACATCAATCAGCTTGCAACTAACGATTTTAATACTAAAAAGTACAACAACTTTTTTCCAAGTGCATTTTTCACTTACGAAATCTCAGATAAAAGTAGTGCGTCTGTTAGCTATAGCCGAAGAATACAAAGACCTAGAGGAAGAATGTTAAACCCATTCAGCAACTTATCTAGCAACATCAATATCTTTGTTGGTAATCCCGATTTAGATCCTGCATTTACAGATGCAATAGATTTTGGATACATCAGAAGATGGGAAAAACTAACTTTCAACACTTCATTATACATAAATAAAACCACTGATGTTTTTCAATTTGCTAGAAGAGAATCAGGAGACTTTGTTATTACTATCATTGACGAAAAAGATACTGTAGAAAATGGCGAGGTAACCCAAGTTAATGGTCGTCCAGATACACGTACACCAATTACAATTAGCTCCCCTATAAACTTATCAACAGAGTATCGAGCAGGTTTTGAATTTACACTTAATTATTCTCCATACAAATGGTGGAAATTAAACGGTAATTTTAACTTCTTCAGGAATGAAACTCAAGGAATATATGAGTACACTAATTTTAAAAACGAAAAAGTAACACAAAACTTCAATAATATCGCTACTTCTTGGTTTACTAGAATTACCTCAAAAATAACATTACCAAACAAAATTGATTGGCAAACTAATGCTACCTACAATGGTCCTCAAGGCAACGCACAAGGAAGAAGCTTAGGAGTATTTGCGGCAAACTTAGCCTTTAGTAAAGATATTATGAAAGACAAAGGAACACTTTCATTTAACGTAAGCGATGTTTTCAATTCTAGAAAGCGACTTATGGAAACTAAGTTACCTCTGTTTGCTAATTCATACAGCGAAATGCAATGGAGAGAAAGACAGTTCACACTTTCCTTTACTTACCGTTTTAACAAATCTAAAAACGAAAGAGAAAAACCTGCCCGCAAAATGCAAAATGAAAGCGAAGGTGATTATCAAGGATAAAAAAAATAAGGACTCATGAGAATGAGTCCTTATTTTTTTCGTTTAAAGTCAAAAAAAAAAGAACTCATAAAAACGAGTTCTTTATAATACTAAAAAAGCTTAAACAGATTGTTCTTGCTTCTTTTTTGCTTTCTTCTCTTTGTATGCTTCCCAACTTGCACCGCCAACCCAATAGGATACGAAACCAACTAGAAAAAACATTAACCAAAATCCCATTGTTAGGATGGTTAAGAAAAGTAAAAAGCCTAAATACTGTGAAAATTCAAACATGTTTTCCGGAATTTTGAATGTAGGTACAAATGTAACGTTAATTATTTTTGGTAGCAATAAAAAAACATAAAAACTAAAGATGCACTTGTCAAAATAATTATATTACGTACATTACATAAACAAGCCGTTCATTTCTAGAAATCGTAAATTTCACATAATTTAAAACGATTGCACTATTCATACATTAATAAGTTCATTAATAAAGTCAAATAAAATGAGGTATAGAATTGAAAAAGATACGTTAGGCGAGGTACGTGTTCCAATAGATAAATATTGGGGAGCACAGACAGAACGTTCTAGAAATAACTTCAAAATTGGAGAAGCGGCATCTATGCCAAAAGAAATCATATATGGTTTTGCCTACTTAAAAAAAGCAGCCGCATACACCAATTGCGATTTAAAAATTCTATCAGAGGAAAAACGAGATTGTATTGCTATGGTTTGTAATGAAATTTTAGACGGAAAACTTGACGATCAGTTTCCATTAGTAATCTGGCAAACTGGGTCTGGAACTCAAAGCAACATGAATGTAAATGAAGTGATTGCAAATAGAACTCAAATTATTAAAGATTTACAAATAGGAGAAAACCAATTTATTAATGCAAATGATGATGTAAACAAATCCCAATCATCAAACGATACTTTTCCAACGGCAATGCACATTGCTGCTTACAAAATAATAGTTGAAAGTACTATTCCAAATATTGAAAAATTAAAAAACACACTTCAAGCTAAAGCAATTAAATTTAATACTATTGTTAAAATAGGTCGAACCCACATGATGGATGCTACACCTATAACCCTTGGACAAGAAATCTCGGGATATGTAGCCCAATTAAATTATGGATTGAAGGCTTTAAAAAACTCACTACCGCACCTATCTGAAATAGCACTCGGAGGAACTGCTGTAGGAACTGGCCTAAATGCTCCAAAAGGATATGCTGTAAAAGTTGCTCAATACATTACTGAGTTTACCGGACATCCATTTATTACAGCCCAAAATAAGTTTGAAGCCTTAGCTGCTCATGACGCTATTGTTGAGAGTCATGGCGCTTTAAAACAATTGGCCGTTTCTCTAAATAAAATTGCAAATGATATCCGCATGCTGTCCTCTGGACCACGATCCGGAATTAATGAAATCCTCATTCCTGAAAACGAACCTGGTTCATCTATAATGCCTGGCAAAATAAATCCAACGCAATGTGAAGCATTGACCATGGTATGCGCACAAGTAATAGGAAATGATGTCGCAATAACTATTGGTGGAATGCAAGGTCACTATGAATTAAATGTATTTAAACCCCTTATAGCATCAAATTTTTTACAATCTGCTAGATTACTTAGTGATGCATGCTTGTCATTTGATCTTCATTGTGCCCAAGGAATTGAACCAAATCATAGCAGAATTAAAGAATTACTAGACAATTCATTGATGCTAGTAACCGCCTTAAACCCAAAAATAGGATATTACAAAGCAGCAGAAATTGCTCAATCCGCTCATAAAAATGGTACCACATTAAAATACGAAGCAATACGTCTTGGATATGTAACACCCGAAGATTTTGATAATTGGGTAAAACCTACTGAAATGATATAAAACAAGAAGCCCTGTAATCTAATTACAGGGCTATAATAAATTCACTAAGAGTTTGTTAATTAGTTTTGGCTTTTAAGGCATTATATTCCGCAATCAAATCCATAGAACGATATAACTTTAATAGCAAATCAGAAACTGTTTTATCACTAGGCTGCAACGCATTTGCTTTTTCAAGATATTTAATGGCACCTTTTACAATATCATCCATTTTAATTTTTAAATTATCATAGGTAAGCATTTCTGCTTTGGAGGTTCCTAAAACACTCATTTGCTCACCTATTGCTTTTTTCTTGTCTAAACTTAAATACGCCAGTTCTAAATATCCATCAACTGATGTAGGATCATATGCAACGAGCTGTTTATAGCAGTTTTCGGCTGCAGCCAAATCTTTTTTCTCTCGATAAATAAAACCCATATTTAATAGAATTTCATTTCTCTTAGAAACTGCGACAACATTTCTAGGCTTTTCTGCCATTCCAGCTTTTACGTAAGAGTCTCTTTCTGTAATACTAAAATACAATTCGTCAACGTTAGTTTTTTTGTTCACTGCATAATACTCCATCCCTCTACCAGTATAATTCAATTTATTCAACTCCTTATAATTTATTAAAGCCGAGTCGTAGTCTTTAACCTTTAAATAATAAGAAGTAGAAAGGTATAAGTTGATTGTATCTTTTTTATCTATCTCATACAAGACATACATTTTTTTAGCTGCTTCGGCATAATTATCACTATTAACGTCCTTAATGGCATTATTTTGCACATCAGCTTTAATCAACTTAATAGCTTCGCGGGCTTTTACAGAGTATTTATAAGTTTCAATACGATCTTCTTCCGCAATTAATTCCTTATAAGCAGCAATTGCAGCAGAAAGATTAGCAGCTGGTTCAACTTTTTGGTCCGCTAAACTTTTATAAATTTCAGCTTTAAGCTTAAAAAACTCTGACTTGTCATCTGCAACAGCATTATTAATTAAATATTGCGTTTTTTTTAGAATCGATAATGCTCCTTGAGAATTACCATTTTTAAACTGTAATTGCGCCTCTTTAATTTGATCTTTCTGGGCATATCCAACAAAAATGTAAGATAACAATAATAATAAAGTAAAGTTCTTTCTCATGTATTCTGTGCGGTATTCGGTTAATAAAACTAATAAAATATCATATTTTAACATTTAATACTCTATTAAGTGTAGCAAATTAGATTAATAATTTGATTTTCAAAAATAATACTCGAAATATTTTTACATTAAATAAAAAAATTAATTATACTGAAAAATAATCTAAAATTTCAATTGAAATTTTACTTAAATCTACTTTTCATTATCAATTTAATAATTGTATTCACTTTTCTCTTTTTGAGATTTAAATTTAATAAATCAATTATTTTCAAAAGAAAAAAAAGTCGGGAATAAATTCACGACTTTTTAATTGATAGGTTTTAAGAACTACTTCCCATCAACAAAATCTTGTAAATAACTAAATCGCTTCGTTAATTTTCCGTTTTCAGTAATTTTAGCTCTTTCAAGAATTCCATCTTTGTCTTGATTAAAGAAAGCTGGTAACACTTGATTAATAAACATTTCTCCAAAACCATCGCTGGCATCTTTTGGCAATTCACATGGTAAATTATCAACTGCCATTACTACAACTGCAGCAGGATGAAAAAAATCAACCTCCCTATCCTCACTTGGCAAATAACCATACAAGGGGTCTTCAATAGTTGATGCTCTAAGGGTACAAGCAACGGGACCATTTACATCACAAGATACATCCCCAACAATTTTGAGTTTACATTCATTTGATTGTAACATAGCTCTAGATAAAATAATAGGCGCATCATTACCATGAAAGTGACCTGCAATATAAATATCCGAAACTTTTGTAAAACGTTCAAAATTAGACTCATATAATTTTGGGTTTTGATAAAAATCAGTAAAATCATTTAAAGATCTATCTGTCCTAATATTATAATCTAATACGTCAATTTGTGTATAAACCGGTTGTGTATATTTCTTTGTCAAATAATTTTCCGCCGAAATTTCTTTAACTTTTATAGCATCCAATACCTCTTTAATCCCATTTCCTACTTTACCAGTTCCTGTAACAACAAACTTTATCGGTGGTAGTATTACTCTTTTAAGTTGTAAAATCAAAGCCTCTTTGCCTGATAACGTTTCAGCTTTGGGCATTTTAAAAAGTTCAAATTTCAGTCCAAATGCTCTTATACTGTTATAAGCACCTACAATACCCGCATATCTACCAAAACCAATAAGCCTTCTATTTGAATCATCAACAACAGTTTCATAATCATATAAGTTAATGTTTTTTTCCAGAACGGCTTGCAGCAACTTTCTGTTATACGGTTGCTTTTTTATAGTGTGAGAAAAAAAGAAATATGATTTATTAGGAATTAAATTCTCAACAGGAACTTCTTTAACTCCAAATAAGAAATCACAATCACTCAAATCCTCTGTAACTGGTATCCCTAAATTTTCATATTGTGAATCCGCAAAAACCCTACAATCTGATGCTTCAACCTGTACTGACACTTCTTCATACTGTGTCAAAATTTGTTCAATAGCATTTGGCGAAAAAATAACTCTCCGATCTACAGGGTTTTTTCTTTCTTTTATAATTCCGAACTTCATGATTTAAATAACTTATAATTAAATTTATATAACTTTATGATATGTATTTGTTACAAATATAACAAAAGTATCTTAAAATTTCCTTTTTTTTCAACATTTGATTGACTTCATATTTCACTAAAGCTTGAAATACAAAATAATAACAACAATTTCATTTTTTTACGTTTATAAAGTTGTGTTAAGATCAAAAAATAACTGATTCTTAAAAGCCTCCGTTTCTATATATTTGCCTTTAAAGCCACATTTGATGAAATTTCCGAAAAATACAAATATACTACATATTATCCTGCTCCTATCCCTTTTAATCTCCTGTGAAAAAGTGAAGAAAAAAGTTGAACTCAGAGACGATCAACTTCCTAAAACTACTTTGCCTATAATGAAACCATTACTGCAAAAAGAAGCACCACTTGAGGCACTGTATATAAACCAAAAAAGAGCACAAATTGATTCGTTTTACAAAAAAAACTGGCCTAATAATACTGCTAATGGAAGTTTTCTAGTAGCTAAAAATGGTCAAGTAATTTTTGAAAAATACGAAGGTTATTCAAACTTTAGAGATCAAACCCTAATAAAAGCAAACACTCCTCTTCACATTGCATCTGTAAGTAAAGTGATAACAGCTACTGCTATTTTAAAATTGGTAAATGCAAAACGAATCTCTTTAGATCAAAAAGTAAATACGCTTTTAATAGAATTCCCATATCCCGATGTGACTGTTAGAACTCTACTGAATCATAGAAGCGGAATGCGGAATTATGCCTATTTTACAGATAGAGACAAAAGTGTTTGGGACAGGAAAAATATTTTAACAAATAAAGATATTCTCAACTTACTAGCTACAAAAAACATAGCGTTAGAGTTCAAAACAGATACACGTTTTAGCTATTGCAATACCAATTATGCTATACTAGCCTTATTGATAGAAAAAGTTACAAACTTGACTTATAAGGAAGCAATGAAACAACTTATTTTTGAACCGCTTGGAATGCAAAACACCTACGTTTTTGATTATGAAAAAGATAAAAACACTGCTGTTACATCATACAAAGGGAATAAAATAGAAATTGGTAAAGATTATTTAGATGCTGTTTATGGAGACAAAAATATATACTCCACCCCAAGAGATTTATTAAAATTTGACCGTGCTAGAAGTGGTACTCAATTTTTAAATCCTTCATTATTAAAAGAAGTCTACAAAGGTTACAGCAATGAACGTAAGGGGACAAAAAATTACGGTCTTGGGATTAGAATGATCAACTGGGATACAGGGCAAAACTTTTATTTTCACAATGGTTGGTGGCATGGTAATACCTCATCCTACATTACCTTAAAAGAGGAAGGCGTTACAATTATTGCATTATCAAATAAATTTACAAGAAAAACCTATAATGTTAGAAAGCTGGCTGTTCTTTTTGGGGATTATCCGTTCAAGATTGGAGATGAATAAATTTAGGAATGATTTTTGTTTTAAAGGATTAAATTAGTTGTACATTTGCAACCTGATTAAAAAAGGGGTCGACTGGTTTTGACAGCAAGTCGAATTGATACATAAGCACGTCGAGAACTGGGACAATTCTCGTTAATAAAAGGTTTCAAAACATTTACACGGCGAAGGAAACTACGCTCTTGCTGCATAATCCGAATTATAGTAAGATTAGCCTCGTCCTACCAGGTAGGAAAGCAGGATTCTCCTCGAAAGCTCTGGTTTTTAGCGTTCGAAACAGGGGAATCGTAAATTAAAACCTAGAATTTTGTAAGCTACGGACAATTTTCGAAACTAAAGTAGCTAAGCAAAGTGTGGCTGTTTCTGGCCTAGCACTGCGTCTAAAATTCAATCAGGAAATAAGCGCGTAGAAAGTGTATGAATTGCTTGTTTGGACCCGGGTTCGATTCCCGGCGACTCCACTTTAAAAACCTGTTAATGTCTTGATTTATAGATGTTAACAGGTTTTTTATTTTAGTCTTTCCCAACATCTTCCCATTACTACTTTCAAGTCAAAGATAATTATACTATCATCAAGCAATTAAATATTTATTCAATACAATCTTTTTATTATTAACAGTCAAGCTTTTAGCAATGTAATCAGTAATTAGAAAACATTCTTAAAGTTGATATATGTTTCCTAAGAGAACTCAAAGCAGTTTTAGAATGCTATTACAAAATTCTTTTAAAATGATTTTTAATGATGCTCTAGGTGAGTACTAGCCTTAATCTTTGGAGAGTAAACATATCCCAAACTTAGCTCCGTAAAATCAGCCTGCCCTAGATTTGCATTTATATTTGCTGCCAAAAATATGTTGTGTTGCGGAGATTTTTGGGTAGAAAAGGCGTAATACCTAAAACCCAATCGAGAAGAAATCACCTGTTTTACCCTTGCTTTTACCGCAAAATCTTTTGCAATATATTGCCCTGACTTTGAGCTTCCATTGTTTAAGTACCAATCTAATTTATAAGAGGGTTTGTAAAAATTGACTCCCAATTCCGTTTCGACACTAAAATGATTCATTAAAATTTCAAAATTAGCATACATTCCTAAAGTGGTTGCGTTATGAAATGGATTTTCCTTTAAGTATGCAAATTGATTCTTTAACAACTCATCATTACTTTTTATAAAATTAAAATAATCATCATAAAAACGGTAATACATACCTAAACCATATTTGTAGGTCTTATTTTTTATTTTTCCAATGGCAAATGATGCTGTGTAAACGTTTTCAACCGAATTATAACCTCTTGCCAACACTTTTTGTCCTAGACCAAAACGGGTAGAAATATAATTTTGTGTTGATGACTGACTAGTATCAGCCGATTTACGTATTTCAATCAGTTCCTTTTTAGGATACTTAAATTCAGTTTTAAGCGTGGCCAAAACCGAATTCAAACCATGATTAGGCAATCTAGTATGTCCGTTAGAAAAATGCGTTGCTCCTACTCCAAGTTTTACAGCTACTTGGTTTGTTTGTGCTACATCATAATATACAAACGACCTAAATGCCCAAGTTATGGGTGTTGAAACCCCATAATTGCCTGGATTTGTAACCTTATCATAAATCACACTGTGGTAGGAAGCTCCAAGACCTACTTGAAAACGAACTCTATTTGTAAAGCTTTGAAATACTCCAAAATCTAAAAAAGGCAAAACGGCAACACTGTATCCTACTTGCTTAAGATTACCAAAATCGGCGTACGTTACTGCAATTCCAGTTTTAGGATAATTAAGGAATTTAGCCCATGTTTTATTTTGATAGGTAGTTTTTCCAAAAGTTAAATCTATTCCTTTTTGATTTTCAGTCTCGGGAAAAATACTTATCGATGGCAATGTTTTACCCATAGAAAAACCAAGCCCTATAAAACGATGATCCTTTTTACCTTTTGAATCAATATCTTGTGCGTAACCTACCCGAAATGAAAAAATTAGAAATAAAAAAACTATCCTTGAAACCATATTCTACTACAATAAATTATTAGGTGCATACTCATAATGCTATCCTTAAAAAAGCGGTAAAAATAGCAAAAAGAATAACCTAATAGTCAAATCTTTCACCAGATTCAAAGTAACTTTCAATGATAGTTATAATTCATCTAGTTTTTTTTAAAATTAGAAAGCTGTTTAGCTCTAAAATTCTACATTCTAAATGCAATGTAACTTATGTCACTAACCGAGGTAAAAAGCATTGCTACTTTTGCATAGATAAAATTATAAAAGGAAACATTCTTTGATACAAATACATTAAAAAAAACAGTTATGCTTCACATTCTACAAAATATATTTTCTAAAAAAGACAACGGTATCTTAGAAAAAATGATACAAGAGGGCGCCTTGTTAATAGACGTTCGCTCACAAAATGAATTTTCGCAGGGAAATGTGGTCGGTTCAGTCAATATACCTTTAGACCAAATTGAAAATAACCTATACCACTTTAGGAGTAAAACAAATATTATTGTTTACTGTAGAAGCGGTAATCGTAGTGGAAAAGCAAAATCACTATTAAACAAAAACGGTATTAATAATGTTACAAACGGAGGTACTTGGGTTACTATTCAAGACATTCTTAGGAAGATTACTGAAAAAAAATAGTGTCATGGAAATTACAAAACAAATTAATAAAGATCTTATTTTAAGAGAAAAACTAGCACTTCAACGAACAACATTGGCAAATCAATCTACATTTCTTTCCTTTTTAAGAACCTCAATGTATTTCTTGATTGCAGGTTTAAGCCTTAAAAATGTGATCAAAGTAGAGAACAGTATCTTGTTTGAAATCATCCTCTTTAGTGCATCTTTCGTAATTTTTACAATTGGGTGTATGAATTATGTAAAACACAAAAAATCAATTGCTTCTAATAAAAAACACATTGGTGAATATCAATTGGAATATTATGAATTTTAAAAAGTACTTGAATTACAATAAATAAACTTTGTATCAATTACAATATAACAGCATGTTTATGGAAATTTTAGAATTAATCAACGAACCTTGGCCTTGGTATATTGCGGGCCCGCTAGTTGGACTTACCGCTCCGGCTTTGTTAATCATTGGCAACAAATCATTTGGCATTAGTGCTTCATTGCGTCATACTTGCGCTATTTGTTTACCAGCAAATATTAAGTTTTTCAAATACGATTGGAAAAAAGAAATCTGGAATATGTTTTTCGTTTTCGGAATTTTATTAGGTGGCATACTTGCTTACAGCTTTTTGTCAAATCCTAATGCGATTATCATTGATGGAGATCTAAAAACCGAATTGGCAGGCTACGGCATTACTGAAATTTACGGAATGCTACCAGAACAACTTTTCTCATGGGAAAGTTTGTTTACACTCAAAGGCTTTTTCATGATGGTCGTTGGTGGTTTTTTCATTGGTTTTGGTTCTCGTTATGCGGGAGGTTGCACTAGTGGTCACGCTATTTCTGGTTTGTCTAATTTACAAATACCATCATTAATTGCGACATGTTGTTTCTTCATAGGCGGTTTGATTATGGCAAACCTTATTTTACCATTTATTCTTTCACTTTAAAATACTAATTATGAATATAAAAGATCAAAATACTGATTTCGAAATGCGTTCCTTGGATACGGTTTGTATTAACGAAAGCCAATTACAACACAAATGGTACCATAATTTAAAATATCTTGTCATTGGTATCTTGTTTGGAATTGTTTTCATCAAAGCAGAAATTATCAGTTGGTATCGCATTCAGGAAATGTTCCTTTTCCAATCTTTTCACATGTATGGTGTAATTGGAAGTGCCGTTGTAGTGGGAATGACATCCGTTTTTTTGATAAAAAAATTCAATATCAAAACCATTTATGGAGAAAAAATTGAGTTTCACGACAAAACCTTCAACAAAGGACAAGTTTATGGTGGACTTATTTTTGGATTGGGCTGGGCAGTAACCGGAGCTTGTCCAGGACCGTTGTTTGCACAAATTGGAACGGGCGCCACCGTGATGATTGTAACCCTATTTTTTGCAATCGTAGGCACTTGGGTATATGGTTATTTTAGAGATAAACTGCCTCATTAAAACTATTGAAATTTTAAAGAAAAACATAATATAATAAGTAACCTTTCTATATCGTGTTCTTATTATTAGAGTACTTATTTTACTTTAATATTCCCTCTGTTTTTTAAAAACATAACCTCGATAATTTTACTAGACATAGAGGTGCTCACACCTAAATGATTGGATAAAATTTCAATAAGACTTTTTTCCTCTTTTTCTAATGTTCCGTCAGCCAATAAGACCTCTAAGGCAAGAGCAAACAAGGTCTCTTTATCTTCGGTTTCTATCCAAGAGCAACAAGCCTTTATATATTTAAGCTGTCCCAACTCTTGATATAATACGACGGCAGTTTCATAATAAGGTCCGAAATCTACATTCTTAAATTTTTCTTTAGAATACAGTATTCTTGATAGCGATTTTCTTTCGGCTTCAGATATATGATGATCTGCTTTTATACAAGTATATAAAATTCCTAACCAAGCCTCAGCTTCAGATTGAATTGGATTTTCTCCCATAGTATTAATGTCTTTTTCCAAAATTTTTTTTGCTAAATTTACAATTAACCATTTATAAAAACAATCTAGAGTGTGTGTATATTTTGATGTCAAAAAAAAAATACAAAATAAATAGAGACTAACACAAAGTTAACACCTTAAAAGTGAGATTAAAAGAGCAATATTTTTTATATTAGCATATAAATAATAATTCGAACTATAATTTTTATCTATTGATTTTTTAATTTACTACGGGTGTTTTAAATAACTTTGTATTCAGAAAAATAAAAAACAAACATACTATGGAACATAATGCAAAACCAACCTCTTACAATGTAAACGGAGAGAGTAAATGTCCTTTCTCTGGGGCATCATCTGCTGCGCCTAAACAAAGTGTTACTCACGGTAAAACAAATCGTGATTGGTGGCCTAACCAACTTAATTTAAAAATTCTGCGTCAAAATTCATTAGAGAACAATCCCATGGGAGCCAACTTTAATTATGCCGAAGAATTTAAAAAAGTAGATTTAGAGACTTTAAAAAATGATATTAAAGAAGTTATCACAACTTCTCAAGACTGGTGGCCTGCAGATTACGGAAGCTACGGTCCGTTTTTTATACGTTTAGCTTGGCACAGCGCAGGAACATACCGTATTGCTGATGGTCGTGGTGGAGCTGGTTTTGGAACACAAAGATTTGCACCATTAAACAGCTGGCCAGATAATGCCAACTTAGACAAAGCTCGTTTGTTGTTATGGCCCATAAAACAAAAATATGGCAACAAAGTTTCATGGGCAGATTTAATGGTATTAGTAGGAAACTGTGCCTTAGAATCAGCAGGATTTAAAACGTTTGGTTTTGCTGGAGGTCGTGTAGACGTTTGGGAACCACAAGAAGATATTTACTGGGGACCAGAAAAAGAATGGTTGTCTTTAAGTACAGAACCACACAGCCGTTACTCAGGAGATCGTGAGTTAGAAAATCCTTTGGCTGCTGTACAAATGGGGCTTATTTATGTAAACCCAGAAGGACCAGATGGAAATCCAGATCCACTATTAGCAGCACGTGACATTAGAGAGACATTTGCACGTATGGCTATGAATGACGAGGAAACAGTTGCCTTGATTGCTGGTGGGCACACGCTAGGAAAAACCCACGGAGCTGCTGATCCTAATGTATATGTAGGAGCTGAACCAGCAGGTGCATCTATTGAAGAGCAAAGTTTAGGCTGGAGAAATACATATGGCACTGGAAATGGTGCAGATACCATTACTAGTGGACTAGAAGGTGCTTGGACTACTACACCAGTAAACTGGAGTAATAATTATTTTGAAAACCTATTTGGTTATGAGTGGGAATTAACAAAAAGTCCGGCAGGTGCTCACCAATGGAAACCAGTAAATAATGGTGGTTCAGGATCAGTTCCAGATGCTCATGATGCATCAAAAACGCATCAACCAATGATGCTTACAACTGATTTATCTTTGCGTGTTGATCCTGCTTATGAGAAAATCTCTCGTCACTTTTTAGAAAATCCTGATGCTTTTAACGATGCTTTTGCGAGAGCATGGTTTAAATTGACTCACAGAGATATGGGACCAAAAGTGCGTTATTTAGGAAATGAAGTTCCAGCTGAAGAGTTAATTTGGCAAGATCCAGTTCCTGAGGTTACATTTGAATTAATTAACGAGCAAGACGTTGAAGCACTTAAAACTTCTGTTTTATCATCTGGATTAAGTATCTCAGAGTTAGTAAGCACCGCCTGGGCATCGGCATCTACTTTTAGAGGATCTGATAAGCGTGGAGGAGCAAACGGTGCTCGTATTAGACTAGAGCCACAAAAAAGTTGGAAAGTAAACAATCCTTCTCAACTTGATCGTGTATTAGCTGCGCTGGAGAATATCAAAAATGAATTCAATTCTCATAATACTGATAAAAAAGTATCTATTGCTGATTTAATTGTACTAGCTGGAAATGCAGCAGTTGAAAAAGCTGCAGCAAATGCAGGAATTCAAGTTAAAGTTCCTTTTGCCGCTGGACGTACGGATGCTTCACAAGAGCAAACAGACGTTGAATCGTTTGCAGTTTTAGAACCACAAGCTGATGGCTTTAGAAATTATGTAAAAACTAAATATACTGTTTCTGCCGAAGAAATGTTAATTGATAAAGCACAGTTATTGACCTTAACTGCCCCAGAAATGACCGTTTTAGTAGGTGGTATGCGCGTATTGAACACTAATTTTGATAAGTCGCAAAACGGAATTTTTACAAGCAGACCTGAAACACTTACTAATGATTTCTTTGTAAACTTATTAGATTTAAGAACTACTTGGAAAGCCGTTTCAGAATCTGATGATGCTTTTGTAGGTAGTGATAGAATGGCTGGTGGATTAAAATGGATTGGAACAAGAGTTGATTTAATCTTTGGTTCTAACTCTGAATTAAGAGCACTTGCAGAAGTTTACGGTTACCATGATGCACATGAAAAATTTGTAGCTGACTTTGTAGCTGCATGGACTAAGGTGATGAACCTTGATCGTTTTGACTTGGTTTAAATATTGAATTTTAATTTGTTTAAAAGGTGACCTAGCAATAGATCACCTTTTTTTATGAAACCTATTTTATTTTTCTCTTCATAAAAAATGCCCCAATTAGTGTCTAACTTATTGGGGCATGTTCATTGAGATGGCTTTATAAAACTACTAAATCGGATTACAAAGTATAATCAGTGTTCACAAAATTTGATTCTTTACTATTTAATAATGCTTGTAAAATTTCATTATTGTACTCGTTATCCTTTGAGGCCACAAAAGTTCTAATGGAGAACGATCGTAACGCATCATAAATACTCAAAGTACCCACCGCAGAATCCTTACGACCTGTAAACGGATACACATCTGGACCTCTCTGGCAAGAACTATTCAAATTTACCCTACACACTAAATTTACCAAACTATCAATTAATGGTGCAATGGTTTTAATATCCCTACCAAATAAACTTACTTGCTGTCCGTAGTTAGACTCAGCCATATCGTTCAATGGCTCTTGAATATCCTTGAAAGTCATCACAGGAACAACAGGTCCAAACTGCTCTTCGTGGTACACTCTCATTTCCTTATTCACCGGAAACAATACTGCTGGGAAAATATAATTTGGCGTATGCTCACCCCCTTTTTCATTGAGGATTGTAGCACCATTTTTAATTGCATCATCAATTAAATCCTGTATATAAGCGGGCTTTTCTTTTTCTGGCAAAGGAGTTAACATTACCCCGTTGTCCCAAGGATTTCCAAAAGTGAGAGCATCTACTTTGGCAGCAAACCTGGTGTTAAATTCATCTGCAATACTTTCATGAACATATATTATTTTTAATGCTGTACATCGCTGTCCATTAAAAGATAATGAGCCAGCAATACATTCTTGAATAGTCAAATCAAGATCGGCATCTGGTAGAATAATGGCTGGGTTTTTCGCTTCAAGACCTAAAATTAAACGTAATCTGTTTTTATTAGGATGCTGGTCCTGAAGTGCAATAGCTGATTTACTATTCCCTATCAACGCCAGAATATCCACTTTCCCAGATTTCATAATTGGCGAAGCTACTTCGCGACCTCTACCGTAAATGATATTGATGGCACCTTTTGGAAAACTATTTCTAAAAGCTTCTAACAAAGGTGAAATTAAAAGTACTCCATGTTTTGCTGGCTTAAAAATCACAGTGTTACCCATAATCAAAGCAGGAATTAGCAATGAAAAAGTTTCATTTAACGGATAATTATACGGTCCTAAGCACAAAACAACTCCTAAAGGCCCACGACGCACCATGGCATTGACACCTTGACTTTTAGTAAATCGGGATGAATTTCTATCTAATAATTTATAATCTTCAATAGTATCATAAATGTATTCCACGGTTCTATCAAACTCTTTTTCAGAATCTGGCAATGATTTTCCTATTTCCCACATTAGTAACTTTACTACCTCAGCTCGGGTTGCTTTCATTTGCTTGACAAAACTTGTCATGCACTTAATACGATCTGACACCTTCATTGTAGGCCAAAGTCCTTGACCATTATTATAGGCATTACTTGCCGCTTGTACAGCCTCAAGAGCCTCCTCTTCGCCCATAAATGGTATTGAACCAAGAATGGTAGGACCATATTCCAGAGTAGATGAAATTGTAGAAAAAACGGCAGTAGTTTGTCCCTCCCATTTTTTTAATTCACCATTAACAAGATAGGTGTCTTGATTTAATAAACTCTTAATCTGATATTCTTCGGGAATCACATTCATTGTTTTGAATTTTAAAATTAAAAATCAGCAAGCACATGCGCAATATTAAGGCGTTACTACAGTACCTTCCCAATCTAAAATACCTCCTAGTAAATTATAGGTGCTTTCAAATCCCAATTGATTCATTATTTCGCAAGCTTTTGCACTACGCATACCAGATCTACAGTACACATAATATTTTTTGTCTTTATCTAATGCTTCAATTTCATTGATAAAATCTTGGCCCCTATGAATATCAATATTAATGGCATTGGCTATAAAACCATCATTGAATTCATCTTCAGTTCTTACGTCTAAAATTACTGTGTTTTGGTCGGCCTCAAATTGAGAAACCCACTCTTCTTGTGTTAAATTCATACTATTGTTTTTTTGTAAAAATACGATGTTTTTATGAAACAATTATCGAATCAATTGTTAATTAGATTCTAATCCTAAGAAAACGATTGCGTAAAACATTCACATTCAATCAAATAAAACAGCACACTTTAAAAGCCTATAAAATCCATAGGAAAACATTTTTCAACAACCTACTAATGAGCTGTTTAATTATTTTTTAGAACTGAAAAAACGGCTAAATTTGGTATTTTAGATTACTTTTATAAAAAATATAATTCCAAAAATGATTGACTCCATAAAAAAAATATTCCACTCCTTCTCTAATGATTTAGTTCACGAAATAGAAAGTAGTGCAGTCTTACAATCTTATCCAGCTGGAACCGTAATTATGCGTACAGGTCAGTATATAAAAAGTACCGTACTAGTTATTCAAGGAAAAATAAAAATTTACAGGGAAGATGAAAATGGAGGGGAATTTTTCATGTATTATTTGCAGCCAGGTCAAGCTTGTGCCATTTCTATGATATGTGCTACTAAAAATGAAAAAAGTCAAATTATGGCCCTTGTTGTCGAGGATGTTGAGTTGGTAATGATTCCCTTGCCCCTGATGGATAAATGGATGATGCAGCACCGAAGCTGGTACGAATTTGTTATTGACACCTATAGAAGCCGATTTGAAGAAGTTCTTGAAGTGATTGACAGCATTGCTTTTAGAGCTATGGATGAAAGATTAGAATTTTATTTGCAACGCCACGCTACTTCTTGCGGCTGTAAAGAGCTTAAACTATCGCATCAAGAAATAGCATCTGACTTAAATACATCAAGGGAAGTAATTTCTCGATTGTTAAAAAAAATGGAACAAAGAGGAAAAGTGTCACTTCATCGTAATAATATTGAACTTCTTTAAAACTAACATTTTACGTTTTTAAAAATTAGTTCACCTTTCAACAACATCGTTTATGGAATATTTAGGATACATTGCATCCATCATAATTGGGCTATCGCTTGGATTAATAGGCGGCGGAGGCTCCATTCTTACCATACCTATTTTAGTATATCTTTTTAAAATAGATCCTGAAATTGCTACTAGCTACTCCCTTTTTATTGTAGGTGTGACCGCATTATTTGGTTGCGTTAGTCATTACAAGATGGGGAATTTAAAAATTAAATCGGCTTTGTACTTTGCCATACCATCAGTAATTTCAATATTAATAATTCGTGAAGTTATATTCCCTAAAATAGCCACTACCCTATTCTCAATAGCCTCTTATCAAGTCTCTAAAAACGCACTTATTATGTCAGTTTTTTCAGTACTTATGATTGCATCTGCTATTACAATGATCAGAAAATCAAAACCTAGCAGTTCAGCAAATAAGACCAATTATAAACAACTTAGTGCAATTGGTTTTCTTATTGGTATTGTAACTGGATTTTTGGGTGCTGGAGGAGGATTTTTAATTATACCTGCTCTTTTATTTTTTGCGAAATTACCTATGAAGCAAGCGGTGGGCACCTCATTGCTTATTATTTTCATTAACTCGAGTATTGGTTTTGGTGGAGATTTATACATTGGTACACCCATAAATTATAAAATTCTTTTTTTAATATCGGGCATGGCTTTTATAGGAATGCTAATAGGTTTGCAACTATCAAAAAAAATAGATGGAGCGCAACTAAAACCTATTTTTGGTTGGTTTGTACTGTTCATGGGCATCTACATTATTACTAAAGAATTTTTCTTTAAATAAAAACTTTATGTAACAAATATCACTGTTAATACTAAAAAACAGAAGTACATTTGTACTCTAAATAAATTATAAAAATGAAAATAGAACAAATATATACAGGATGTTTAGCGCAAGGTGCTTACTATATTACTTCTAATGGTGAAGCTGCCATTATAGACCCGCTTAGAGAAACGCAGCCATATCTTGAAAGATTACAAAGAGATGGTGTAACATTGAAATACATTTTTGAAACGCATTTTCACGCTGATTTTGTTTCAGGACACTTAGATTTAAGTCGTGCTACAAATGCACCTATTGTTTATGGTCCTAATGCTACTTGCGAATTTGAATGTGTCTCTGCGGTGGATGGCCAAATTTTTACTTTAGGAAATTTGACAATCAAGGTGTTGCATACTCCAGGACACACCATGGAAAGTACTACGTTTTTACTTATTGATGAAAACGGAAAAGACCATGCCATTTTTTCTGGTGACACTTTATTCATAGGTGATGTTGGAAGACCTGATTTGGCTCAAAAAGCAGCACACATGACACAAGAACAACTTGCAGCTACTTTGTACCATTCTCTACGTGATAAAATTATGACTTTGGCTGATGATGTTATTGTGTATCCCGCACATGGAGCGGGAAGTGCTTGCGGTAAAAACATGAGTAAAGAAACCGTTTCTACCATTGGGAACCAAAAAGAAACTAATTACGCCTTAAGAGCAAACATGACCGAAGCAGAATTTATTGCAGAAGTTACAGATGGTTTATTGCCTCCACCAGCTTATTTTGGTATGAATGTAGCCATGAATAAAAAAGGGTACGATAGTTTTGAAAATGTATTGAATTTAGGAATGCGAGCACTAACTCCTAGAGAATTTGAAACTGCTGCCGAAGAAAATGGTGCATTACTTCTTGATACTCGTAAAAACGGTGTTTTTGCAAAAGGATTTATCCCGCAATCAATAAACATAGGTATAGATGGTGATTTTGCACCTTGGGTAGGTGCGCTAGTGGCTGATGTACAACAACCTATATTGATAATTTGTGAAGTAGGACAAGAAGAAGAAACAGTAACACGATTGAGTCGTGTAGGGTTTGACAATTTATTAGGCCATCTTGAAGGAGGATTTGATGCATGGGTGAATGCTGGAAATGAAATAGATACAATTAATAGAATTTCGGCAGCACAATTTGAACAAGAAGTAAAAATAGGTGAAAGCAAAATCGTTGATATAAGAAAAGAGACTGAATATAGCGCAGAGCACGTAGACGATGCTTATAATAAACCACTTGCTGCTATAAATGATTGGATTAAAGATATTGACCCAAAAGAACATTTTTACATTCATTGTGCTGGAGGATACCGCAGTATGATTGCAGCTTCTATCCTTGAAGCTCGCGGTTTTAGAAACTTTACCGAAATTGAAGGGGGATTTAACGCCATTGCAAAAACGAATATTCCCAAAACAGATTTTGTTTGCCAAAGTAAAATATTAAAATAACAATAAACTATAATCAATTGATTCATTTTGATTTATGTCAAAATGATAAATCATTTGATTTGATATAATAAAACTATGTCTGATTTAAAATGTTGCATTGTTAGCTGCGAGCAACCCATAGATGCAAATTATTGGGAATCGCAATATGTTGCACAAACTACAAAATGGGATTTGGGAACCATAGCACCACCACTTCAAGAATTTATAAATACTATAACCAATAAAGACTGTAGTATTTTGATTCCGGGTTGCGGTAATAGTTATGAGGCTGAATATCTTTTAGCAAATGGTTTTAGTAACATTACCGTTATAGATATTGCACCATCACCGGTGGCAGCCTTAACAAAAAAACATGCTAACAATCCAAACATAAAGATTATTCAAGGTGATTTTTTTACACATTCTGGTCAGTATGATTGTATTATTGAGCAAACCTTCTTTTGTGCTATTCCACCGTTTATGAGGCAAAAATACCTTTGGAAAATGCATCAGCTGCTGGCAAAAAACGGAATTTTAGCAGGACTATTTTTTAATAGAAATTTTGAAGCTGGACCTCCCTTTGGCGGAAGCCAAAAAGAATATGAAAGCCTTTTTGAAAATGCTTTCCGAATTCAAAAAATGGAAATAGCCAGAAATTCTGTTGCGCCAAGAGCAAACTCTGAGTTGTTTTTTATGTTTGAAAAAAAGACGAATGTTATTGTGAACTTGTTTGAATTAAACGGAGTTACTTGCTCTACATGTGCCGAAACAATAGATTCAAAATTAACTGATATTGAAGGTATACTTCAAGTTTCAATAAGTACAAACTTCCAAGAAATTGTTATTGTAAGCCACTCGATGATTGTAATTGAAAAACTTCAAGATGCGCTTTTATATGACGCTAATTATTCAATTACGCCTCATAGCACTACCTAGAAAATATGCTTTACTAGTTAATATTGTAACATAATAGGTAATCAATAAAAAAGGTATTTGACTGTTCAAATACCTTTTTTATTGAGAACCTCATTGATGAAAGTTATTTTTTTAACCAAGCTTGCAAAACACGCTCTAAATCTGTTTGAATTATTGGTTTAGGAAGATAATCATTCATTCCTGCTTCAAAACATTTTTCTTTATCCCCTGCCATGATTCCTGCTGTAATGGCAATGATAGGGATGTCTTGAGAGTTTTCAAATTTTCTAATCTCATCAGTGGCTTCATAACCGTTTTTATTAGGCATTTGTATGTCCATAAGAATTACATCAGGTCTTTCTTTTTCATAAAGTTCCACAGCTTCGTTACCATCTTTGGCTTCAAAAATTTGACAATTAGAAATGATTCTTTTCACTAATGTTTTAGCTAGCAACATATTGATTTTATTATCCTCAACAATCAAAACTCTCTTATCATCTAAAATACATTCCGGCAAGCTAGTTAGGATATTATTTTTAGGAATAATTAGTGTGTCTAAATCATTTTTGAAACTCGCTCTTGTAAATTTGACCACAAAGTAAAAATCACTTCCATCTCCATATTTACTAATTAACTCTAACTTACTATCCATTAAGGCTAGCAACTGATTTGAAATTGCTAATCCTAATCCAGTACCCCCAAACTTTCTGTTGGTAGAATTATCCTCTTGTACAAATGACTTAAAGATTTTTTCATTATTATATGTCTTGATTCCAACACCTGTATCCTTTACAGAAAACTTAATTGTTGCTGATTTTTTTTCAGGTTTATTTATTTGACTAATATCTAATCTAATTTCACCAAAATGAGTAAACTTTATTGCATTACTTAATAAGTTTACTAAAATTTGCTTGAGTCTTACCGAGTCTGCAATGATGTATTGCGGCACAGCTTTGTCAATATCAAGTATTAAGTTTATATTTTTTTTGATGGCCTGAATCTTAAACAAGTTGATTACCTGATTGGTAAGTTTAAAAAGATTTACTTTTTCAAAATCCAACTCTAGTTTACCCGACTCAATTTTGGAGAAATCCAAAACATCATTTACTATATCCATTAATGACGTTGCTGATTCATTAACAGTAGTCATATACTCTGCTTGGTTTTTCTTAAGATTAGACTTCATTAACAAGTGTGTAAAACCTATAATCCCGTTTAATGGAGTTCTAATTTCATGACTCATATTTGCTAAGAAATCTGTTTTGGCTTTGTTTGCGGCTTCGGCCAATTCTTTAGCTTTTAAGAGCTCCATTTCCAGCACTTTCTGTTCCGTAATATCAATGAAACTCAAAACAATTTCGTTGATGTTCCCTTGACTGTCAAAATCTGGATAGCCGTTTACCAAGACCCATATTGGTTCTTTATTAGCCGAGCGTACTACTCCCATTTTAAAATTTTTCAAGGATGACTTTGTTGAAATAATTTGGTTGACCGGATATTTCTCAACAAGTAATTCAATTCCAATCTCATCATAAAGGGTAAGATTTCTATCATAAGTAGAAATGCCTTTCAACTCTTCATCTGTAAGTCCTAACAACTCATTTGCTTTCTGATTGTTTACAATGATTGAGGCATCAGGTTTGTATACCATGATTCCCGCATCAAGGTTATTCAATAATCCGCGGTATCGTTCCTCACTTTTAAAGAATGCGACATCAGATTGTTTCGCTTTTGTAATATCCCTACAGAGGCAAATAAAGTGAATCTCATTATCTAAATTTTCTTTCATAGGCGCAACGGATAATTCAAACCAATGTTTTTCTTGGCCTAATTCGAGTACATATTGCTTGCCAGCTGAAAAACCATCAACCGAAGCTTCATTTATGGCTTCAAGAATTATGCTTGACGCTTCTTCGGGTAGCACATCTGAAAACTTTTTATCTAAAAAATATTCTGGTGGTACCGCAAGTAAATCATCTCTACGGGAGTGATAATTAAAAATTTTACCTTCGAGATTAATTTCAAAAAGCATATCCGGAATGGCGCCAAGTATGGCCTCCATTTTTTTATGCATGCGCATAAACTCATCATCTATTTGTTTACGCTCACTAACATCCCTAACAATGGCTACAATTCTACCATCTACAATTTTTTTAGCAGTGATCTCTACAGCTCTTAAAGTCCCATTTTTGTGCATCATATTGCACTCCATCAATGTTTGCTCCGTATTTATCAATTCAGTAAAGATGATTGGTCTTTTGACAAGATCATCTATAATGTATAAGTTTTCAAAATTCTTAGTACATAATTCCTCTTTTGTAAAACCTAGCATTTTACAGGCGCTATCATTAACTTCTAGCAAGTTACCTTTACTATTACTAATCATAATTGCATCTGAGGCTTGCTCTATCAAACTTTTATAGCGCTCTTCACTGTTAACAAGCTGTTCTTTGATATTCTTTAATTCAGTAATTTCGGTTAATGCTCCATTGAGAAGTATTGCCTTACCCTCTTCGTCTCTTGAAACTATACCTCTGTCAAAAAATATCCCATAGGTTCCATCTGCTTTCATGAATCGAAACTCATCAGACCAATTATTAGTAGTTCCTGCGTATGTTTCTTCCAGTTTTTTGATAACTCGATCTCTATCATCTGGATGGAGTTTTGAACGCCAAACAGTCATGTTGTTAACACCATTTGTTACAGTACTACCAAATCCTAAAAGATCTATAAAAGCTTGATTATTCCAACTCTCTCCTGTGATTAAGTTTACCTCAAAAACAGCATCATTGGTAGCTGCTGAAATCATTTCAAAACGCTCATTGGCAGCTCTAATTTTCTCTTCTGCTTTTTTAATTTCGGTAAGATCTACACCCATCCCTACAATGCATTTTTTACCTTCGTAGGAAATACATCTTGAGTTTACATAGTACGGAATTTTATTTTTAGATTTAGTAAAGAATTCAAGCTCAAAACCTTCGCTATTTATATCCGAATTGCCTTGTTTGGTCTCAAATATAGATTGAATTCGGGGAGCGATTCTCTTTTTTTGATCGTCATCAAAGAAATCAAGCGGACTCATATTTAAAATTTCTTCTTCGGTATATCCTGTGATTTCTTCAAAATTTTGGTTCCATTTTACAAATTTCCCTTTTTCATCATAGAGGTAAAAAATTCCAGGAAGGCTATTTATAACTACTTCTGACAGCTGTTTTTCTTTCAAAATTTCCGATTCTGCAAGTTTACGCTCGGTGATATCAGTAATTGTACCTATGTATCCAACGATTTCATTTTTGAGATTTCTCTCTGGTATGGCCTTACCCATTACCCACGATATTGCTCCATCTGGGCGAAGAAACCTGTACTCAGAAAATGAAGAATTTAATTTTTTCGAATCGTTATTCCAGCGACCAGCCAGGTTTGCTACATCATCATGATGTACCGCCTTAAACCACCCATTCCCTAATGCCTCTTCAAAAGACAAACCTGAAAGTTGACTCCAATACGGATTAACATAAGTAGTGTATCCTGCAGGATCTGTTCTAAAAATGCCTACTGGAGAAACCTCTGTTAAGGTATGATAACGTTGTTCACTTTCAGAAATAGTTTCCTCAGCTTTTTTCCTCAAAGATTCTTTTTCAAATATTTCAAGCGCAAAAGAAATATCCCCTGTAGCCTCTATTAGTAATGTAATTTCTTCATCATCAAAAAAATTGATTTCACTGGCGTAAAATGTAATCACGCCAACTACCAAATTAAATTTTTTGATAGGGATAGTTAGCAATGATTTGTAATTTCTTGTCAAAGCCTCTGTTCTCCAAGGCTGCATTCTAGGATCATCCGCAATATTATTACAAACTATAAACTTTTTTTCATATACGGCTTGTCCTATTGGACCTCTTCCCTCTGGAATGTTTCTGTTCACAGAAATTGTACTAATTACAGAAACATAATTTTCATGTTCTCCGGCAACCATGGCAGGAAGTACTTTTTCACTCTCTTTATCAATGATACCAATCCATGCTAGCTTAAACTTTCCTGTCTCTACAGCAATGTTACATGCTTCTCTAAATAAAGTTTGCTCATCTGTAGTGCGCACAATCATTTGATTCATTTGACTTATAAATGAATATAATCTATTGGTTTTAATAATTTTTTGTTCTGTTAGTATTCGATCAGTAATATCAGTAATAATACCATGACAAATTACTGTCCCCTCGGGTTCTAATATAGGCAACGAGTTGACATCATGCCAAACCATTCCCTTTTGCGGATGAAAATAACGGTATTGAGTTTTTAGTGGCACCAAATTGGTTTTGGTAATTTTAATCTTCTCAACAACATAATTAACGTCTTCTGGATGTATGCGTTCAAATAATTTTGAAGTATCAAACTCAATTTCATCAAAAGCAAAACCATAAATTTCTTGAATGGCATTACTTGCATACGTATAAGATAAAGACTGATCTTTATTTTGTCTCATAGAATATATTAAACCTGGTGAGGTAGCTGCAATCTTAAAAAATTTATTGCGTTCCTCATTTAATAATTCTTGTGCTTTTTTATTAGATGTTACATCTCTTAAATTAATAACAATACCACCTATATCAGGATCATGCAATAAATTATTAACATAGCCTTCGAGCCAGATGTAATGACCTCGTTTATGTTTTAATTGTAAAGTGACTGGAAAAGGACTTCCTGGTTCACTCAATACTTTTTTTAATAAAAGTGGAATATCTTTTTGATCCTCAGGATGAATATAATCAAAAACTGATTTACTTTCAAAATCTTCATGTGACCATCCAGTGACTCTTTGAGCAGATTCACTTCGGAAAATAATATTTAACTTATCATCAACTAAAGAAATGATGTCTACGCTATTTTGTATTAAAGCTCTAAAACGACGTTCGTTTTGAGCAATTTTTTCCTCAATAGCTTTTTTCTCTGTTACATCTTTAACAAAACCGAGGTAACGATTTTTAGCAATTTTTACTGCTTCAACTTGCCACCATCTCCTGGAACCGTCTTTTAAAACGGCTTGCATTTCTTTTTTACCTACTCCTTTTTCTAAAAGATTTTTAAATTCAACAAAGTACTCTTTCTGGTATGTAATTGCTGATAAATCCCCAAATTTCTTCGTAAGCAACTCTTCCCTGGAATAACCCGAAAGCAATGTTGCAGCCTGATTAACCTCAATATAAGATCCATGCTCATCTAAAACAAACACACCATCCGGAGCATTTTCGATATAGTTTTGAAATTTTAAATCACTTTCTTTTTGAATAAATTGTATTCGCTGAGCAACCTCAACTTTTTCACGTTTTTTAATTTTAGATTCTATTTGCTTTTTTTCAGTTACATCTTGAACCGTTCCATTAAAAGCAATGATTCTACCAGACTTATCCTCTTGCGGAATAACAATGGCATACAGCCATTTTTGATCTTGGTTTGCAAAGACTACTTTACGCTCTAAATCAAATTCCTTTTTATCAATTATTGCATTATTTATTTTTTCGAGAAAAAAAGAAGAATCCTCTTTTGAAAAAATATTTAAAAATTCTTTAAATAAATCTTGATCAGGTTCTCTTATCAATTCATAAATAGCATACAATTCATTAGACCAAAACATTTCTTTAGTATCTAACTTATATCTCCAGCTACCTAATTTGGCAATATGTTGGGCATCATTAAGTAATTTTTCACTTACTGATAATTGCTCTTGAATACTTTTAACACACGTTACGTCTCTCCCTATGCCATAAGCTAGGCCGTGTTCATGAGATACGGTGATAATCCATTGAATAGAAATAATCTCACCATTTTTTTTAACATAACGATTTTCAAAGTTTATTGATTCCTTTTCCTTACCTAGCCTTTTTACTTCATCTCTACTTTTTTCAAGATCTTCAGGATGTATAAAGTTTAGAAAAGGTTGCGATAAAAGTTCATGTTCTGTGTACCCTAATACCGAAACAAATGCTGGATTTATTTCTTTAAAATAACAATCGGCAGTAGCAATACATACAAAATCCTGTGAACTCTGAATTAATTGCTCAAAGTTATTTTTACATGAGTCTTTTTCTATTAAGTTTTGAATTTGTGTTCCCTTTTGCTTTACTAAAATAAGCAATTCATCATAGCTGTAATTAGCCTCATTCATAAGACATTAGTATTAAAGTAATCGCTAAATATAACAAAAAAAATAATCCATTAAAAACTTAAATGATGAAACTTAAATAATGTTCGATAGAATACACACATAAGAGGTTAAATACATTTCAATTTAATAGTATATTTTTATTATTTGTAAAATGCTTTAATGAGCTTTTCAAAATTAAGAACATAAAATTTAACAAAAATTTAAAACACATTTGTATATACAACAATAATTATCACTATATTTGTACCAACAAATTACATATATACAAATATGAAAATTGAAGAGATATTAAAATCAACTGTAACTATGGATAATTCAAAAAAAATTATCCTGAATATTTTATATACACAAAATGTCATTACAGAGAACTTTAATGAAATCCTCAAACCCTTTGAAATATCAAGTGAACAATATAACGTATTGCGTATCCTAAGGGGGCAAAAAGGAAATCCAGCAAACATGTCTGTAATTCAAGAAAGAATGCTTGCAAAAACAAGCAACACAACCCGCCTTGTAGACAAATTGCTCCTAAAAGAATATGTAACGAGAAAAGTATGCCCTGATAACCGACGAAAAATTGAAGTTTTAATTACCCTTAAAGGATTAGAAGTGCTATCAGAATTAGATCCAAAAGTGATAGCGCATGAACGTTTTTTTTCGCAAAACTTAACACCAGAAGAAATTGAACAGTTAAACGCATTATTAGAAAAATATAGAAAACAATAAATAAATATAATTATGAGTACATTTATAGAAAACCAGAATTGGAGATATGCAACTAAAAAATTTGATGCATCAAAAAAAATAACAACAGAAGATTTAAGTACGTTAAAAGAAGCTATCCGCTTAACCGCATCTTCTTATGGATTACAACCATACAAAATTATTATTGTTGACAATCCTGAATTACGTGCTCAATTGCAACCAGCAGCTTACGGACAAGCGCAAGTTGTGGATGCTTCACACTTGATTGTTTTTGCAAATGAATTAAACTTTGGTGCAGAGGGAATTGACGATTTTGCAAAAACAATGAGCGAAACTCGTGAAATTCCACTTGAAAGCATTCAAGGGTATGTGGATTACATGAAGGGTAACATTGTAGGATTGTCTGAAGAAAGCAGAAACTTATGGTCAGCAAAACAAACCTATATTGCACTTGGTAACCTATTAAACAGTGCTGCTGAATTAAAAATTGACACCACTCCTATGGAAGGTTTTATACCAGCACAAGTAAATGAAATTCTAGGTCTAGATAAATTAGGTCTTAATGCTACATTACTTGCAACAATAGGATATCGCCATAAAGAAGATGCTACACAGCATTACAAAAAAGTGAGAAAATCAAACGAGGATTTATTTATTACACTATAATTTTTTTAAACAACTTTAAACAAACTAAAATGAAAAACTTAAAATCAATTGCATTAGCAGCAGTAATTGCGCTAACAACAGTAACCGTAAATGCTCAAACAAAAGCAGTAGACGTTTCTAAAAGTACTATCAACTGGGTTGGAAAAAAAGTAACAGGAGCACATGAAGGTACTATCAACCTTAAAAGTGGAAACCTTGTTTTTAAAGGAAAAAAAGTAGCTGGAGGTTCATTTGTTGTTGATATGACTTCAATGACAGTAACTGACTTAAAAGCAGGACAAGGAAAAGAAAATCTAGAAGGACACTTAAAAGCAGATGACTTTTTTGGAACTGAAAAATTTGCAACTTCAACTTTGGTTTTCAAAAAAGTAGTAAGCAAATCAGCTAATCTTTACGCTGTAACTGCTGATTTAACTATAAAAGGAATTACAAACCCTGTAACTTTTGATCTGGCTACTACGGCTAATTCTGCAACTGCAAATGTAATTGTAGACAGAACTAAATATAAAATAGAGTACAACTCGGCTAGCATCTTTAGTGCTATTGGTGACAAAGCAATCAACGATGATTTTACATTAGCTGTGAATTTGAAATTCTAATTCCAAGACAACTCACTCCTTAAACCCTATCAAGAAATTGATAGGGTTTTCTTTTTTTAATGATTTTTACTTTTTATCGCTAATTTCCTTTTTTAGACCAAAACCGTACTTAAAAATGTATTTACATTTTTTTCTCTTCAAGTAAACCCGAAAAGCAATACTCCTAGTTCTTGCATTAAAATCAGAACTGAAATTTCAGAACAGTCAAACTTTAGTTCCACAAAAATAACATCGGTCAGTTATTCTTAATAAACTAATAATATTAGATACAGACTAGCTTAACAGCACTAAAGTACTTTTGGTTAAATGAAATTTACATCTCATATAACAACTGAAACTACAAAAACAAGTACCATGAAATTAAAAATCACACTGCTTTTACTGCTTTCTTGCTTGTACATCAATGCACAACAACTCAAAGGTATAATAGGAGAAGAAAACTGGCTTAACAATTGGACTAATTTTAAACCCGCTAGTACTGAATATAATGAAGCAACAACGATATTAACAGGGGTTATAAGTAGCAATATGACCTTACAACGTAAAAACACTTATCGATTAATAGGTGTAGTTTATGTTACGAACAAAGCAACGCTTACTATTGAGCCAGGAACCGTTATTCGTGGTGATAAAGAAACCTGCGGAACGCTAGTAATTACAAAAGGTTCTAAGATTATGGCCGAAGGTAATGAAACTGCTCCTATTGTATTTACCTCTAACAATGCTGTTTTATCAAGAAAACCTGGAGATTGGGGTGGAATTGTAATTCTTGGCGATGCACCAATCAATAGGATTGGTGGAATCGGTTTTTTAGACTTTAATTTAAATCCAGAAGTTAGCTATTATGGTGGTGCAAATGAAGAGGATAATTCCGGGATTTTAAAATTTGTGCGTATTGAATTTTCAGGCAGAAAATTAAAAGAACAAAAAGAACTCAATGGTTTATCACTTGCCGGCGTTGGAAATAAAACAAAACTAGAAAACATCCAAATAAGTTTTTCAAATGATGATTCCTTTGAATGTTATGGAGGTAAAACAACTTTAAACAATATTATTTCATACCGTTCTACTGATGATGATTTTGATTTTACACAAGGTGCACAGGCTAAAATTACCAATAGTATTGCCATAAGAGATCCATTTTCAAGCGATGTTGCAGGCTCTAGATGCTTTGAAATTGACAATTATGACAAAATAGAAAACTGCGATTTTACTAAAAAAGCTACCTCAATAACCGCCAATAACATGACCTTACTTAATACGCAAGAAAATAATCAAGGACTTGTTAAAGAATCAATTTACATTAAAGATAAGTGCTTTCTAACATTAGATAATAGCGTAATACATGGTTTTTCTGCAATAGCTGTTTTAGATTCAAAGATAAGTTACATTAGTGAAAATCTTGGTCGAATTAGTTTTAGAGGTGTAATTGCTAATAATTGTTCTGATAAAATCATTAGTGAAGTAGCAGGAAATAATATTGAAATAGCAAATTGGTACAGCAACGCCTCCTACGCATTAGATTATACTACCATACCAACTTTAGATTTTTTCATTCAACCTTCCTTAAAAAAAGCACCAGATTTCCGTTTAAAATCGTATACCAATTTAGCCAGTAAGTAATTCATAATAAAATCACTTCTAAGAAAAACTCAGGTTTTATATTCATAACAAAAAACAGAAAAAAAATTATTTAATTTTAATTTAAAATGTGTTATAATTGAAATTTCATTTATATATTTGTATAAAATAATAAACAATGAACACAATTTTAAACAATTCATGGTGGTGGAACAATTTACGTCAAATGTCGTGAATTAAGCTCCTATGGTATTTTTAAAACTATAAATATAAAAGGCTTGTCATCACGACAGGCCTTTTTTTTTGATCTAAAATGGAAACAACACTAAAAACATAAAAAATTGAAATCATTTACATTACAAACAAAATACAAGCAAATCTTAGCTGACACCATTACCCCCGTGAGTGTATACTTTAAGATTAGAGATAAATTTCCCAATAGTCTTTTACTAGAGAGTAGTGATTATCATGGTAATGACAACAGCTTCTCCTATATTTGTTGCAATCCTATTGCATCCTTAAAAATAGAAAATGAAGTGATTTATAAATCATTCCCTGACGGTAGTTCTGAAAAAATAAATATTGACACAAATACCGATATTCCAGCTGTCATTCAAGAGTTTTCTGGACAATTCAAGTCAGATAAAAACAATTTCAAATTTATAAACAACGGGTTATTTGGATACATTTCGTATGATGCGGTTCGGTATTTTGAAAAAGTTACAATCGCTAAAAAAGAAAATAGCAATTCCATTCCAGATGTACACTATGCGGTTTACCAAAACATTATTGCTATTAACCATTTTAAGAATGAAGCGTATCTCTTTTGCCACAGCTTAGATGGTCGTAATAATATTGCCGAGATAGAACAACTGCTTCAATCTAGAAATATTGCTTCGTATAAATTTTCAAAAGAAGGTGACGGTTTTTCTAATTTGACTGATGCAGAATTTAAAGAAAATGTGGCCTTAGCAAAAAAACATTGTTTTAGAGGTGATGTGTTTCAGCTCGTTTTGTCAAGAAGATTTACGCAAGGTTTTAAAGGTGATGAGTTTAATGTATACCGAGCCTTGAGAAGCATCAACCCTTCCCCTTACCTATTTTTCTTTGATTATGGCGATTTCAAAATTTTTGGAAGCTCTCCCGAAGCTCAGATTATCGTAAAAGATAGAAAAGCCGAAATTCATCCCATTGCTGGAACTTTTAAACGTACAGGAGATGATGAGAAAGATGCAAACCTTGCCAAGCAATTATCTGAGGATAAAAAAGAAAACAGTGAACACGTGATGCTGGTTGACTTGGCCAGAAATGATTTAAGCCGAAATGGTCATGATGTTCAAGTAGAAAAATATAGAGAAGTACAATTCTTTTCGCATGTTATTCACTTGGTTTCTAAAGTCACAGGGTATTTACATGACACGGCCACAACGATGCAAGTGGTAGCTGATACGTTTCCAGCAGGTACGCTTAGTGGTGCACCTAAACACCGTGCCATGCAACTCATTGAAGAATACGAAAAAACAAGTCGGAATTTTTATGGAGGCGCAATAGGGGTGATGGATTTTGATGGTAATTTTAACCATGCCATCATGATCCGAAGTTTTTTAAGTAAAAATCATCAATTGCATTGTCAAGCGGGCGCTGGAATTGTGGCAAGCTCTGATGAAGAAAGTGAAATGCAAGAAGTGTACAATAAATTAAGAGCCTTAAATGCCGCATTAGATTTAGCCGAAACGATTTAATTCAATTCTAATAAATTCCTTCTAAAAAGGGTTTCATTTTCAAAAAAAAATTAAAATAAAAAAATATAATGAGCAACAATATAAACACACCATCTACTTCAACTGCTGCTGCAAGACGGCAAGTTTTAGTCATTGATAATTACGATAGTTTCACCTATAATTTAGTACATTATCTTGAAGATTTAGACTGTGAAGTTACCGTTTATAGAAACGATCAATTTGATATTGATGAAATTTCAGTTTTCGATAAAATTCTGCTTTCACCAGGTCCTGGAATTCCTGATGAAGCGGGTTTGTTAAAAGAAGTGATTCGCAAATATGGTCCTACCAAGAGTATTTTTGGAGTCTGTCTAGGGCAGCAAGCCATAGGTGAGGTTTACGGTGGAACACTTTCTAATCTTGACAAAGTATATCATGGCGTAGCCTCTATGGTAAAAACTACCGTGACTGATGAACTTCTTTTTGAAGGTTTAGGAAACTCCTTTGAGGTAGGGCGTTACCATTCTTGGGTAGTAGATACTCATTTACCTGATGTACTAGAGATTACCTCTCTTGACGAAAACGGACAAATCATGTCCTTGCGTCACAAAACTTATGATGTACGTGGGGTGCAGTTTCACCCTGAAAGTGTATTGACACCTAATGGAAAACGAATTTTGGAAAACTGGATTAAAAGCTAGTTTTAAAAATTTTCCTAGTTAAAGTATCACACAAAGAGTTTACCATTAAGAACAACTATCACAAATGAAAAACATATTAAACCGATTGATCAATCACGAAACCCTTTCTAGAGAGGAAGCAAAGAACGTATTGATTACTATTTCAAACGGAGGTTACAACAACAGCCAAATAGCTTCTTTCCTTACCGTTTACATGATGCGTAGCATCACTATTGAGGAGCTTGCTGGCTTTAGAGAAGCACTGCTAGAATTGTGTATTCGAGTTGATTTATCTGCTTATAACACCATAGATCTTTGTGGTACTGGCGGAGATGGGAAGGATACCTTTAATATTTCAACATTAGCATCGTTTGTAGCGGCAGGTGCCGGAATAAAAGTAGCTAAACATGGCAATTATGGTGTTTCGTCTATTTCTGGTTCTAGTAACGTAATGGAAAAACTAGGTATCCGTTTTAGCAATGACAATGGTTTTCTAGAAAGTTGTATGGACCAAGCTGGAATTTGTATTTTACACGCACCTTTATTTCATCCTGCAATGAAAAACGTGGGTCCTATTAGAAAAGAACTGGCTGTAAAAACATTTTTTAATATGCTAGGTCCTATGGTAAATCCTTCTTTTCCAAAAAATCAATTGGTAGGTGTTTTCAATCTAGAACTTGCTCGAATGTACGCGTATTTGTATCAAAATACAGATGTAAACTTCACCATACTTCATTCTTTAGATGGATATGATGAAATATCCCTGACTGGTGCTTCAAAAACAATATCAAAAACAAGAGAAGGGATGTTGAATCCCGAAGATTTTGGTGTAAACTTACTAACCCAAAAAGAAATTGAAGGCGGAACAACCATTGAAGAATCGGCTGAAATGTTTACTACAATTATTGCTGGAAAAGGAACCGAAGCTCAAAATAATGTCGTCTGTGCCAATGCTGCCATGGCTATTGCAACGGTTACAAATTGCTCGCCTTTAGAAGGATTTCAAATAGCGAAAGAGAGTTTATTATCTGGTAAAGGACTTTTATCTTTGAAGAAATTACAAGAATTAAGCAAATAAAATAGTTTAAAATTTAAGGTAAGTGTTCCTGAAATAGCTAATTACAGATCAAAATGAAATGTTAAATATAAAAACGTCTAATAAAAAATAAATGAACATCTTAGATAAAATAATAGTTGACAAAAAAAGAGAAGTGATTCTCAAAAAAACAATAATTCCGGTATCGCAGCTAGAATCCTCAGTATTTTTCACAAAAAAAACAATTTCATTAAGTCAATCGCTTAGAGCCAGTAACTCTGGAATAATTGCCGAACACAAACGCAGGTCACCATCAAAAGCTGAAATTAATTATAATTTTACTGTTGAAGAGGTGGTAAAAGGATATGAAACTGCAGGTGCTTGTGGCATATCGGTACTTACTGATGGGAAGTATTTTGGTGGTTCTCTTGATGATTTACTTTTGGCTAGAGCAACAGTAAACATTCCGCTTTTGCGCAAAGAATTCATAGTTGATGAGTACCAAATTCTAGAGGCAAAAGCTCATGGCGCCGATTTAATTTTACTGATTGCAGCGGTTTTAACGCGAGAGGAAATCAAACAGTTATCTGAATTTGCACATAGTTTAGGATTAGAAGTGTTACTAGAAGTACATGATCAAGAAGAGTTAGAAAAATCTATTATGCCGTCACTTGACATGATAGGTGTTAACAACAGAAATTTAAAAACTTTTGAAGTGAGTTTGGATTTCAGCAAGCAACTCGCTTCACAAATCCCAGATAATTTTGTAAAAGTATCCGAGAGTGGAATTGCTAGCGTGGAAGCTATTAATGAACTCAAACCATATGGTTTTAAGGGGTTTTTGATAGGAGAAAATTTTATGAAAACAGACAATGCAGGAAAAGCAGCTACTGAATTTATCCAGAAACTACTTTCTTAATTTAAAAAAAATATAACACAACAATCAATACAGGTAGTCATTATGCAACCTTCAATAAATAACCCAAATACAACTCCCCTTTCGTCTCCCGTTATGTCAGGAAAAATGGGGGTAAAAGTAAAAGTATGCGGCATGAAATATCCAGAAAACATTTTGGGACTTGCTGCGCTACAACCTGATTATTTGGGATTTATTTTTTGGGATAAATCCACTCGTTATTTTGATGGAGAGATGCCCGAATTACCAGCATCTATAAAAAAAGTGGGGGTATTTGTGCAAGAGGAAATCGAAGTAATTTTGGCGAAAGCCGAAAAATATAATTTACAAGCCATACAATTACATGGAAATGAGTCGGTTGCTTTTTGTAGTGATTTGAAAGAAAAATTAAAAGAAAAAAAAATAGAAATCATCAAGGTTTTCTCGGTCAATGACACCTTTGATTTTCAAGAACTAGAACCTTTTGAAACGGTATGCGATTACTTTTTATTTGATACTAAAGGCAAACTTCCGGGTGGGAACGGAAATACATTTGACTGGCGGGTTTTAGAAAAATATCCTTCGCTTAAACCATTTTTTTTAAGTGGTGGGATAAGCCTTGATGAGGTTGAATCTATACAACAAATCTTGAATACCAATTTACCAATTCACGCTCTAGATTTAAACAGTAAATTTGAAACAGAGCCTGGATTAAAAGACATTACATTATTACAAAAGTTGCAACATAATTTACAACTTTAACTTTTAAACATACACAAAATGAGTTACAACGTTAATGAAAAAGGATATTATGGAGAATTTGGTGGTGCTTTCATTCCTGAAATGTTATACCCAAATGTAGAAGAACTTCGCCAAAATTACCTAAAAATCACAGCAGAACCTGAATTTCAAGAAGAGTTTGATGCCTTGCTAAAAGAGTATGTAGGCCGCCCTACTCCCTTGTATTTTGCAAAACGCTTATCCGAAGAATATAATACAAAAATTTACCTCAAAAGAGAAGATTTGTGTCACACGGGAGCACATAAAGTAAACAACACCATAGGACAAATACTCCTAGCCAAACGATTGGGCAAAAAAAGAATTATTGCCGAGACTGGCGCTGGACAACACGGTGTAGCTACAGCAACGGTATGTGCCTTAATGGGACTAGAATGTATTGTGTACATGGGTGAAGTAGATATAAAAAGACAAGCGCCAAACGTAGCCCGAATGAAAATGCTTGGTGCCGAAGTAAGACCTGCCAAGTCTGGATCCAAAACCTTGAAAGACGCTACTAATGAAGCCATTAGAGACTGGATTAACAATCCTGTAGATACGTACTACATCATAGGATCGGTAGTGGGACCACACCCATATCCTGATATGGTGGCGCGTTTTCAAAGTGTTATTTCAAAAGAAATAAAAGAGCAATTGCTAGAAAAAGAAGGGAAAGAAAACCCAGATTACGTTATTGCCTGCGTAGGCGGTGGTAGCAATGCTGCAGGAACTTATTATCATTTCCTGGACGAAAAAGAAGTCAACATCATTGCTGTTGAAGCAGCTGGACTAGGCGTAGACTCTGGGGAAAGCGCAGCTACCTCAGCATTAGGAAAAATAGGTGTTATTCATGGTAGTAAAACACTATTAATGCAAACCAACGATGGACAAATAACAGAGCCTTACTCCATATCAGCTGGACTTGATTATCCTGGTGTTGGCCCCATGCACGCTAATTTATACACTACTGGAAGAGCTCAATTTATCTCAATTACAGATGCACAAGCCATGGACTGGGGTATCAAATTATCTAAAATGGAGGGCTTAATTCCTGCCATAGAAAGTGCGCACGCCTTTGCAGTATTAGACGAAATGAAATTCAAGAAAGACGATATTGTAGTAATTAATCTCTCTGGCCGTGGTGACAAGGATTTAAATACTTACATAGATTATTTTAAATTATAATTTAGTACACTATTATCCTGTGAGATGTTTTTTTTGACTTAATTTTAGGGCGTTCCCTCGCCGAAAAAAGCGAGGTCAGGCTGTACGCTAAATTCCCGATTAACAAAAACTACGGCAAAAGCCTTATTTTTCTAAACCAGTAGATACCGCTGCCATCCTTAACGCAATCAAGAAGAGCACATCACGTTTTAAATTAAATTTGTCAAACCCACATTATGGAAAAATTATTTGCTTACGGTAGTTTACAAAACGAGGACATACAAAAAGACCTCTTTGGGCGCATTCTAGAGGGTACTCCAGAAACACTAATAGGATATGTGGTAAAACAAATTCAAATTGAAGAAGAATTTGGCATTGTCAACTACCCCATTATTACACAAACTGAAAATCAAGAAAATACCATTAACGGAATGGTCTACGAAATTAGTACCAAAGAGCTACACCAATCTGATTTATATGAAGGGCTGCATTATAAAAGAGTTGAAGTACAGCTCCAATCAAAACAGAAAGCCTGGGCCTACAGCGCCGTAATTTAAATAAAAGTAAGCCCATAACTAAACCCTAATCAAAAAGGGAAATCAATATATCATGAACAGAATTAATAAAAAATTACAAGAAAATAATAAAATACTTTCCATTTACTTTTCGGCTGGATATCCTAGCTTGCACGATACCGTACAAATAATACAAGACTTAGAAAAAAATGGAGTTGACATGATTGAAATTGGACTGCCTTTTAGTGATCCACTAGCAGATGGTCCTACTATTCAAGAAAGTTCTACACAAGCCTTGCATAATGGCATGACCACGCAAGTGTTATTTGACCAACTGGAAAAAATAAGAGAAACCGTTTCTATACCACTTATAATCATGGGCTACTTTAACCCTATGTTGCAATATGGAATTGAAAATTTTTGTAAAAAATGTGCTGCAATAGGAATTGACGGATTAATAATACCTGATTTACCCGTGGATGTATATGCAGACTCCTACCAAGAAATATTTGAAAAATACGGTCTTAAAAATATTTTTTTAATAACACCACAAACCTCTGTAGATCGCATTCATTTCATTGATAGTGTCTCTGATGCATTTATTTATATGGTAAGTTCAGCGAGTGTTACAGGATCTCAATCTGGTTTTGGAGCCACACAAGAAACATATTTCGAACGAATTGCCGACATGAATTTGAAAAACCCACAAGTTATAGGCTTTGGAATCAACAATTCCGAAACTTTTAATCAAGCTACACAATTTGCTAAAGGAGCCATTATTGGCAGCGCGTTTATTCAAGATTTAACTAAAAACGGAACCCAAAATATAGCAACCTTCGTGAAGAGTATTCGATAAGCACTTTAAAAAAAATAAATAATGGCGTTTCAGAGTAATTTGAAACGCCGTTTTTTTGTAAACATATTTCGGGACGAGACAGAAAACAAAATCCTGAACTACGCCCAGAGCGAAGTATCATTATAAAAAAATAAATTTCTCGCAAATGCTGAGAAAATGTCTCAAGACTTTGGTCTAGTAATTTAAATCGGTAAAAATAGCATATGATATAAATGTCTCAAGAATTAATCAAAAATCTGAAATCTAATTATCTTCAAGTTGAAAATTTTAGTTTCCAAATGAATAAGTAATTTATAGCATTATTTTACAAATTAGTATGTTATTCATACGTACTCAAATCTAGATTAAGAATAGTACCTACTCTGCTAAACTCTTCATTAATCTTTGCATTCAAGATTAATTGTTCATTTGTTATGGGATGATTAAAAATTAATTGATGCGCATGAAGCATCATTCCTTTCAGTTCAAAATGCTCCAACCATAATTTATTTTGTTTGTTACATCCATGTGGCCGACTTCCTAAAATGGGATGAAAAATATGTTTGAAATGTTTTCGTAATTGATGCATACGCCCAGTTTCAGGAATCGCTTCAACCAAACAATATCGTGACGTTGGCTGTTTGTTAAATTCCAACTCAATTTCGGTAGATTGCAATCGATGAAAATAGGTTATTGCATTTTGTACAACACCATCATCATTGGTTAAATCATAATCAATCGTTAGTTCTACGGGTGACCAACCACGTAAAATTGATAAATATTTTTTTTCGACTTCGCGTGTGGCAAAACGATCATTCATAATTTTTAAAACGGCTGTATCCAAAGCAAATAACAAGACACCAGATGTTTTGCGGTCTAACCGATGAATAGGATAAACATGTTGCCCTCCTATTTGATTTCTCAATTCTTGAATAGCAAAAACTTTTGCATCCCGAGCATAAAATGATTTGTGAACCAACAATCCACTTGGCTTATTAATTGCAATAATATATTTGTCTTGGTACAGAATTTCTAACATCTGGCAAAAGTAAAAGAGATCTTTATCGAAATCTCTCTTTTGACGTATTTATTTCTATATTTTTTTAAAGAAGCTATTTTTTTTTGTAGTTTAAATCTACTACTTTTACATTGAAAAACCAAACAAACGTGTTTTAAAACAAACTAATAACAATAGAAAACACATGAATGCAGACCGATACATAAAACTAGGACGACTAACTACTTTTATTTCATTTTTGCTCGGGACCTGTATTTTTAGTCTTTATTTTCTAACCTCATCAGATGAAGTGCTTATCGTTGGTTACAGTTTTATCCCTTTTATAGTTCTAATTAACATTGGTATTCTTATTTTCATTCTAATTAAAGCTAGACAGGACAAAGACAGCAGAAAAAAACTACTCACATCCTGTAGCCTTATGTTGATAAATATTCCAATACTATTCCTTTATTGTTGGTTTACAATTATTTTGCTTAACACCATGAGAATCAATTTTACAAACACAACACAAACAACTTTGACAAAGATAAACATTGTGGGTTGTGGCGGTGGAAAGATTGACAAACTAGAAGTTGGAGAAAGTAAAACTGTTTGGGTTGAGATTCCAAGAGACTGCTCCATTAGTATTGAATATTTATCAAACGGGCAACGAAAAAAAGAAAATGTTTCAGGTTATGCAACGAGCAGTATGGGACAAAAAATGAAACATGCTATTGGTAAAAATAAAGATCACTTTTAATACATTGCAAAACCAGAACATTTAACAGAATGCTAATTAATAAATTAGAGTACACCTTACAGTTCAAATAAAAATCAATGAAGTTTTAGAAAAGTAGAATCTCCCGAAGATAAAAACATCACCTAGAAAAATTCAGAAATGAAAATACCTAATAAAGACACCCAATTTCCATTAGAAAATTATAATAAACTTTGTTTTTTAAAAAACACAATCACAAACCCCAACATAATTATTGGAGATTACACCTATTATGATGATTTTGAAAACATTGCTAATTTTGAGAAAAACGTAAAATATCATTTTGATTTTATTGGAGACCAATTAATTATAGGCAAATTTTGTATGATTGCTTCTGATGTGAAATTCATAATGAATGGGGCAAATCACCTAACAAAATCAATAAGTTCTTATCCATTTGCAATATTTGGAGAGGACTGGAAAAATGCTATGGAAGGAAAACAGTATCCTAATAAAGGAAATACAGAGATAGGAAACGATGTCTGGATTGGGTATAACTCTACTATAATGCCCGGAATAAAAATAGGTGACGGGGCGATAATTGCATCGAATTCGACGGTAACTAGAAATGTAGAACCTTACTCCATTATTGGAGGGAATCCCGCTAATGAGATAAAAAAAAGATTTACAAAAGAACAAATTGAAAAATTGTTAGCAATACAATGGTGGAATTGGGACATTGAAAAAATTACTAAAAACATTCAAAATCTTACTGATGATAAAATTGACTCGTTTATAAATTCGGCAAATAACCTTGAGCTGTAAACTCTAATATGTTCATGACAATGACTCAAAGGTCAAAATAAAAAAGACTATTTCATTGCTTTTTTTAATAGTCTTAGTTCCGTTTTTCATAGCTATTGTTGATATAGTAACGTAATATAATTTTAGATTTAAAAAAAATATACGAATTTAATTTATCATAAATTAATGTCTTGAAAAAAGTAAGACTATTATTTATGTTTTTTTTAGAGTAGAATATAATTAAAAAAAAACATCAAAAAAATTATCCCAACCAACCATCGCGGTCTAGACTTCGATATTGAATGGCTTCGGCAATATGATTTGACTGTACTGCTGGGACTGCTTCAAGATCAGCTATAGTTCGCGCTACCTTTAAAATTCGGTCGTAAGCTCTTGCAGATAAATTCAATCGTTCCATAGCTGTTTTTAATAATTGTTTTGACACCTCATCAAGAGCACAATACTCCCTGATTTGTTTAGTATTCATTTGGGCATTGTAATGAATGTGGTCCATGTGATCAAAACGTACAGATTGTATTTCTCGAGCTGCAGTCACGCGCTCTCTAATAGCAACACTACTCTCAGCTTTTTGATCATCTGAAAGTTTATCAAAAGGAACAGGAGTTACTTCAATATGAATGTCTATTCTGTCTAGCAATGGCCCAGAAATTTTACTTAAATACCGATGCATTTCATGTGGTGAGGACGTTTGTGGAGCATCTGGATCATTAAAAAAACCACTCGGACTAGGGTTCATACTGGCAACAAGCATGAACGATGAGGGGTACGTTACCGTAAACTTAGCTCTAGAAATAGTAACTTCTCTATCTTCAAGTGGTTGACGCATTACTTCAAGAACATCTCTTTTAAATTCTGGTAGCTCATCTAGAAATAGAACTCCGTTGTGCGCCATAGAAATTTCTCCAGGCTGCGGATAACTTCCCCCACCTACTAACGCCACATTAGAAATAGTGTGATGCGGACTCCTAAATGGTCTTTGATTCATTAAACCCACTTCTTTAAGTTTACCTGCAACACTATGAATTTTCGTAGTTTCAAGTGCTTCGCGCAACGTCATGGGCGGCAAAATACTTGGTAATCTTTTGGCAAGCATTGTTTTTCCTGCGCCAGGTGGACCTATTAATATAATGTTGTGTCCACCTGCAGCAGCAATTTCCATACAACGTTTAATACTTTCTTGTCCTTTAACATCACTAAAATCAAATTCAGGAAAGTCTAAGGTTTTATAAAATTCGGCTCGTGTATCAATCGTGGTAGGTTCTAGATTTCCTTTACCTTCAAGGAAATCAATCACTTCTTGAACGTTTTCAACACCATAGACTTCAAGTCCAGCTACAATGGCTGCCTCTTTTACATTTTGTTTAGGTAGAAAAAAACCTTTGAAACCTTCTTCTTTAGCTTTAATTGCTATTGGCAAGGCTCCTCTTATGGGTTGCAAACTTCCATCAAGAGACAATTCACCCATTATAATATATTGTTCTAGAGCATCTGCTTTGATTTGGCCTGAAGCCACTAAAATACCAATAGCCAATGTCAAATCATAGGCTGAACCTTCCTTACGTAAATCTGCAGGCGCCATGTTAATGGTGATTTTTTTTCCGGGCATAGCATAGGTATTGTTTTTGAGCGCGGCAGCAATACGGTAACTACTCTCTTTTATAGCGTTATCTGGTAAACCTACAAGATGGTAGCCTATACCCTTATCCATATTAACCTCAACTGTAATTGTTGTAGCTTCAACGCCAAAAACAGCACTCCCAAAAACCTTTACTAACATATATTATTATTTTAAAATAAAATTAGTAAAAACTTTTCTTATATTTTAACATCTGCAAAAACAATATAAAAAAATAGCATATTTTATATAATTTCATAAAATAGAAACATATTCTAATTTATAATACTTAGTAAATCAACATAATAAAAAACAAATGTTAAATTCATGTAAACAGCCTGCACTCTGTACACAATTTTTTACTTTTAAGAACTAATTAGAAACTAAACTATGAAAAAAATTCTATTTCTACTTTTATTTAGCGTGGTGCTATCTAAAACGTATGCGCAGGAGTACTTTCCTAATAACGAAAGTATACAAAATAAGAGTAACAATTTTACTGCATTTACCAATGCTAAAATTTATGTAACTCCAACTCAAATTATTGAAAAAGGTACATTACTTATCCAAAATGGAAAAGTAGTAAGTGCAGGAACCTCGGTTACCATTCCAAAAAACTGTACTACGATAGATCTTGAGGGAAAAACAATTTATCCTTCCTTTATAGACATCTACACTAATTTTGGTATAGAAAAACCAAAAAGTGTTGCTGGTCCACGTATGCCTACATACGACACTAAAAGAATAGGCTATTACTGGAATGAAAGCATCCTAGCCGAAGCAAATGCTTACGAAAACTTTAAATACGACCAAACCAAAGCAGAAGAATTGCTAAAAGCTGGTTTTGGAGTAGTAGGAACTCACGTACATAATGGTATTGCAAGAGGTACAGGTACCCTAATAGCATTGAATAATTTTGAAAAGCAAAACCAATTGCTGGCAGACAAGTTAACCAATCACTTTGCTTTTACAAGGAGCGTTACCACAAATCAATCCTATCCTGGGTCTTTAATGGGAATGATGGCGTTATTAAGACAAATGTATCATGATTTAGACTGGTATAAAAAGGGGAACTCTGCTACTAAAGATCTTTCGCTTGAGGCACTTGCAAATAATGAAAAATTAGTTCAAATATTTGCTTCAGAGGACAAATTAAACAGTTTACGTGCCGCCAAAATTGCTAAAGAATTTGGCTTAAACTATGTTTTAAAAGGAAACGGAAACGAATTTGAAAGAATTGAAGAAATAAAAAATACTAATTCTAAATTTATAATTCCCGTAAATTTCCCAGAAGCATATGATGTTTCAGATCCGAATCAAGCCAATCAAATGGAGTTAAAAGATTTACGTTTTTGGAATCAAGCTCCTACAAACTTAAAAGTTTTATCAGACAATGGAGTGGTATTTGCACTTACTACTGATAAATTAAAGAAAATTGAAGATTTTAGAACAAATCTTTTAAAAGCCATAAAATTTGGTTTTGACAGTACCAAAGCTCTAGAAGCACTGACTACAATTCCTGCAGCTATTTTAGGAAAAAGCAATGAAGTTGGATCGTTAAAAAACGGAAGTTTAGCTAATTTCGTAATTGCATCTGGAGCAATATTTGATGAAAAAACAATTTTATACGAAAACTGGGTTCAAGGTAACAAGTTCGTAATAAACGATTTAACTATCAAAGATATTAGAGGAAATTACGACCTTACCATCAATAATGAAAAATTCAAATGGAAAATTAATGGTGAAGTTAGCGCACCAAAATCAGAAATTACTACTGTAGATGCCAAAAAAGTAAACTCAAAACTTTCTATGAGCAACAATTGGTTATCTACCGTGATCAAACCTTTGGATTCAACCAAAACTAGTTTTACAAGATTGATTGGGTTTATTGACGACACCCAAACCCTTTCTGGAAAAGCAGTTTTATTTGACGGAAAAGAAGTAAAATGGTCTGCAGTAAAAACAGCTCCATTTGTAAAAACCATCGATTCTACTAAAGTTGAAAAAAACAATTTTGTAATTCCTAGAACATTCCCAAATACAGCTTTTGGAAATCTTAGCAAACCTGCAGCGCAAACTATCTTGTATAAAAATGCAACAGTTTGGACAAACGAAAAAGAAGGAATCCTAACCGAAACAGATGTTTTGGTGAAAAACGGAAAAATTGCAGCAGTAGGTAAAAACATTTCGGATGCCTCTGCTACAGTAATTGATGCCAAAGGAAAACACCTTACAAGCGGAATTATAGATGAGCACTCTCACATTGCTATTTCTAATGGTGTGAATGAAGGCGGACACAACTCTAGTGCCGAAGTAACCATTCAAGACGTAGTAAACTCTGAAGACGTAAATATTTACAGAGAACTCGCTGGTGGTGTAACAACATCACAATTGTTACACGGTTCAGCAAACCCTATTGGTGGTAGATCTGCCATTGTAAAATGGAAATGGGGAGCTGCAGCTGATGAAATGTTATACAAAAACCAACCAGGATTTATAAAATTTGCACTAGGAGAAAACGTAAAACAATCAAACTGGGGAAATACAAATCCTACTCGTTTTCCACAAACAAGAATGGGTGTTGAACAAGTTTTTATTGATTATTTTCAAAGAGCCAAAGAATATGATTTGAGCTGGAAAGCATTTAACGCAAGTAATAAAAAAGGAAAAGCTCCTAGAGTAGATGTTGAACTTCAAACTCTTGCTGAAATTTTAAATAAAGAACGTTTTATTTCTTGTCACTCTTATGTACAATCAGAAATATTAATGTTAATGAATGTTGCCGAAAAATTCAACTTTAGGGTAAATACATACACTCACATCTTAGAAGGCTACAAAGTTGCTGATAAAATGAAAGAGCACGGTGTGGGAGCTTCTACTTTCTCTGATTGGTGGGCTTACAAATTTGAAGTAAATGATGCCATTCCTTTTAATGGTCCTATTATGCACAATGCCGGACTTGTAGTTGCCTACAACTCTGATGATGCTGAAATGTCAAGAAGATTAAATCAAGAAGCAGCTAAGGCAGTGAAATACGGAAATATATCTGAAGAGGATGCGTGGAAATTTGTAACATTGAATCCAGCAAAATTATTGCACATTGATGATAAAGTGGGTAGTATAAAAACAGGTAAAGATGCTGATATTGTATTATGGAGTGACAATCCATTATCTATTTATGCAAAAGCAGAGCAAACTTTAATTGAAGGAGTTGTTTACTTTGATGCAAAAAAAGATCTTGAAAAAAGAGTAGAAATCACAAAAGAAAGAAGTGAACTGATTGGTCAATTGTTACAAGAAAAAAACAAAGGAATGATCACACAAGAGCCTAAAAAGAAAGAAAGAAAAGAATATGAGTGCGATACTCTTGAGGAGTAACACTTTCTCAATTTCATACTTTAAGCTTAGTCAAGTAACTTAAAAAAAATATAAAATGAATTATACAAAAATATACCTCTTAGTTTTGGCACTCGGTTTGCCAATACTAGCTCAAGCGCAACAAACACCCGCAAATAAACAATCCAAATCTGTTTTGATCATGAATGCAACTGCGCATTTAGGAAATGGAAAAGTGATTGAAAACAGTGCTTTAGGTTTTGAAAACGGAAAAATCACTCTCATTGCAGATGCTACCGTGATACGTCTTGCAGCTGGTGCTTATGATGTTACCATAAATGCTGCTGGAAAACATGTTTATCCTGGATTTATTGCTCCAAATTCTACTTTAGGTTTGGTTGAAATTGACGCCGTTAAATCATCTGATGACGAAGATGAAATAGGTGCTATGAAACCGCACGTAAGAAGTATCATTGCCTATACAGCTGATTCAAAAGTTATTGAAACAGTAAGACCAAACGGAATTTTAATGGCACAAATTACTCCAAGAGGCGGAGTAATATCAGGTACATCCTCAATTGTTCAGCTGGATGCTTGGCACTGGAAAGATGCATTGGTTAAAGAAAATGATGGAATACACGTTAACTTTCCATCCACTTTTAGAAGAAGCGGCTGGTGGGCAGAACCAGGAAATATTGAAGCTAACAAAGAATATGCAAAAGAAGTTCAAGAACTACGATCTTATCTTGCTAACGCCAAAGCCTATTTAGGCGAATCCTCAAAAGAAAGAAACATTGTTTTAGAATCTACAAAAGGTCTTTTTGATGGTACTCAAACTTTATTTATCCATGCTAATGAAGAAAAACAAATTATAGACGCAGTACAGTTTGCTAAACAAAGCGGAATCAAAAAAATGGTTATTGTTGGTGGATATGAAGCTTATAAAACTGCCGATTTATTACGAGAAAACAACATTGGTATTCTATTAAAAAGAGTTCATGAAATGCCAGAAAATGACGATCATGATATTGATTTACCATATAAAAACGCAAAACTACTAACTGACAAAGGAGTTCTTGTAGGTCTTGAAAACAGTGGGTCACATGAAAGAATGAACACAAGAAACCTTCCGTTTTTAGCTGGAACTTGTGCTGCTTATGGCTTAGATAAAGAACAAGCTTTACAACTTATCACATCAAATACGGCTAAAATATTAGGTATTGATGCACAATGCGGTACTCTTGAAGAAGGAAAAGATGCAACCTTATTTTTATCTGATGGTGATGCTCTAGATATGAGAACAAACAAGCTTACAAATGCTTTCATACAAGGTAGAATGATTAGCTTAGAAACACATCAAACTAAATTAAACGATCGTTACAAAACAAAATACAATCAAAAATAAATTATTATGGGATTATTTAATGCTATTCTAGGAAATGCATCTGAGGTAAATATTCAAAATATTGCTACAGAATTTGAACCAATCTTGATTGAAGGTGAGGTAATTGAAAAAGCATACAAACTCATTCGAGATATGTTCATTTTCACCAATAAGAGATTGATCTTGATTGAAAAGCAATTAGTAGGAACTAAAGTAGATTACTTAACCATTCCCTACTCTAGCATCAAAAAATTCTCCAAAGAAAGTGCAGGATTATTAGATATGGATGCTGAACTTAAAATTTGGCTTAATAATGATGATGCACCCATTAGCAAACAATTTGGAAAAGGCGGTAACAACATTAATGAAGTGTATCAAATTTTAAGTAGACACACGTTGAAATAATAGTTTGCACAACACATTTAAAAGGCACTGATTGATATTTTCAATTTAGTGTCTTTTTTTATGCCATAAATTCATGTAAATAATCAAGATTGATAACAAAATTTTTAAAAAGTTCAAATTGGGCTTGTTAAATTATAAATTTTAAGATTAAATTATAATTAACCCTTAAAAAAATAGGGGTCATATTAATATATATTTAAAAGTTTGACTCAGACTGTTATTTTTAATGGGGCATAAACAACATTTTTATACTTTTATTGAAATTTAAATCAAAAAACTATGAGAAAAATTGTTTTGAGTGTGCTATTAATTGCGATCTTGTTATTTACCCTTTTTTCAAATTATTTCTTAATCGACGCACCTGCTCCAACCGAGGCTGTAAAATTTGATACTGGCGATACCGCTTGGATTATTGTTGCAACAGCTCTAGTGCTTATCATGACTCCTGGATTAGGTTTTTTCTATGGCGGTATGGTTGGAAAAAAAAATGTAATTAGTACAATGCTTCAAAGTTTTATGGCCATGATAATTGTTACCGTTTTATGGGTTATCATTGCTTTCGGACTTTCATTTGGCCCTACAATTGGTGGTATTATTGGAAATCCAATCCCTAACTTGTTTTTTCAAGGTGTAGGAACAAATACCGCATGGAGTCTTGCACCTACCATTCCGTTTATGTTATTCGCCTTATTTCAAGCTAAGTTTGCCATCATTACGCCTGCCTTGATAACTGGAGCATTTGCTGAGCGTATCCGTTTTTGGGCTTATTTACTTTTTATGGTTTTGTTTATATTATTTATTTACACTCCGCTTGCGCACATGACTTGGCATCCTGATGGTTTGTTTTTCAAAATGGGAGTACTTGATTTTGCTGGAGGCACAGTAGTTCACATGAGTGCAGGATGGGCAGCACTTGCAGGAGCTATTTTCCTTGGTAAAAGAAAAGTTCAAAAAGTAAATCCAGCAAGAATTACGTATGTTTTACTTGGAACTGGTTTATTGTGGTTTGGCTGGTTTGGTTTTAACGCAGGCTCAGCACTAGGATCAAATGGCCTTGCAGTACAAGCATTAGGAACTACTACAGTTGCGGCAGCTGCTGCAGGTATGGCTTGGGTATTTCTAGATAAGATTCTAGGACACAAATTATCAGCAATGGGAGCTTGTATTGGCGTAGTTGTAGGCTTAGTGGCTATTACACCAGCTGCTGGTTTTGTGAGTATTCCACACGCTATGTTTATAGGTGCAATTGCTAGTATCATAAGTAATCTTGTAGTGCGAGCATTTCATAAAGGAAAAATTGATGATGCATTAGATGTTTTTGCTTGTCACGGTGTGGGCGGTATGGTAGGTATGCTTCTTACTGGTGTATTTGCTTCAAAATCAATTAATTCAATTGTAGGAGACAATCAAGGTTTAATTTTTGGAGAAACCACTTTGTTTTTAAACCAATTAAAAGCTTTAGTTGTGGTTTCTATTTTTGCTTTTACTGCATCGTATGTTTTATTTTTTATTGTTAACAAAATAACACCTTTACGTGTAAGCGAGGAAAAAGAAGAATTAGGACTTGACATTTCTCAACATGGGGAATTTTTATAATCAAACATTATTTACTAGAATAAGTAGTAAATAATCATCTTGAAACTTATTTTCAAAAAAAAATACCTCAAAAAGTTATTACTTTTTGAGGTATTTTTTTTCAAAGGGATTGATTCATAAAAGATATAAATCTTAACAACTCTTTATTTAAGAATAGTAAATTCTATTTTAGAATCATTAAACACTTTATGAGTCTGCTTTTGAAAATCTTCTGGTTTTGCATAAAAAATATTTTCTACAAAAGTTTGAGGATTTAGATCTATCAATGGAAACCAAGTGCTTTGAACTTGTACTTGAATTTTATGCCCTTTCTTAAAGGTATGAAACACATCTTGCAACTTAACATTTACTGCTGTTTTTTCATTAGCCACAAACGGTTCTGGTTTACTAAAACTATTTCTAAAACGCCCTCTCATTACTTCGCTTCTTACCATCATATGATAATTGCTCATTTTTAAATGAGGAGCTATCTCTTTAGTCTCTGGCTCCTCATTAGGAAAAACATCAATAACTTTTACTACCCAGTCCGCATCTGTACCTGTTGTAGCCACTTGTAATTGCGCTAATATATCGCCAGCAAGTGTGGTGTCATCTGTTAAAATTTCGGTTTCAAAAACAAGAACATCAGGACGTCTTGCTGCAAAACGCTGGTCATCTGTCATGTATTTTCTAGGCGTAAGACCTTGTTGTTTAACATCTTCAGAATAAGGAACTGGCTTCTTTGGGTCACTTACAAACTCTTCAAAGGCAAAATTCCTTTTTGCCATTTGTGACAACTTGTTCTCTTGCATGAAAAAAGCTTTCTTTTCCGTATTCTTTGGAGGCCAAGCATCATACGTTTTCCATTCTTTTTTACCCGAATCAAAAACATAAGCCTCAGGAAGTGTGTTTTCACCTTTTCCATTATTTTTCAGGAAATGACGGAAAAAATTAGCTTCAATATTTTTTTGGTAAAAACCTGAAATGCTATCGCCAAAATTAATATTCCCAATAACTTGTTTTGCAGAATTACGAGCCCAATCTCCGTGACTCCACGGCCCCATTACGATGGTATTGTAATTTTTACTACTCTTTTCAATCGTACTGTATGTATTTAATGGACCGTATAAATCTTCTGCATCAAACCAACCACCAACAGTCATAACTGCAGGTTTAATATTGTTCAAGTGCTGAAGAATACCTCGCTTTTGCCAAAAATCATCATAACTAGAATGATCTTTTAGCTGTTGCCAAAATTCATTATCGACTCCATAATACTTATCTAAATTTGAAAGTGGGCCAGCATCAAGAAAAAATTGATAATCATCATTGGTTCCCGCATTGGTAAAAGTATACCATGGCTCTGTAGTACGTGCCTTTTTTTGTGGTCCAAATAAAGGTGTCACTTTCCAGTAACTTAAAAGATAAGCCCCATTGTGATGAAAATCATCAAAAAAGAAATCAGCTATACACGCTTGTGGCGAAACTGCTTTTAAAGCGGGGTGATTGCTTAACAAAGAATACGTTGCATAAAAACCTGGATAAGATATTCCCCATGTTCCTACGTTTCCGTTATTATTCGCTACATTTTTCACCAACCAGTCTATTGTATCATACGTATCAGATGCTTCATCAATATCAGTCTTTGATTTTTTGTTAGGTACAAAGCCACGCATGTTATCATACAAACCATCACTCATAAACCTACCACGAACATCTTGGTAAACTACAATATACCCTTCTTTCATCATCGTTTCACTTGGTGAAATAGACCTTTTCATTTTATCAGCCCCATAAGGTCCCGAGTTATAAGGTGTTCTTTGCATGATAATTGGATACTTTTTTGAAGTATCCTTTGGAGTATAAATTGAGGTAAATAGCTCGGCCCCATCTCGCATCTTGATATGCACTTCTTTTTTAGTGTAATTTTCTGCTACATAATTTGGTTTAGAATCCTGAGCCGAGGATAATAAGACAGCAAATATCAATAATGCAATACTTAGTAGTTTTTTCATGAATTTTTTAAATTTAATAGGGTTTAAAGATAAAAAATATGTAGAAATAAAAATAATTTATACCCACTTAAATTACAATTTCAACGCATGAGTGCAACCAACTTATTATTAAGAGTTTCAATAAGACTAAGGCAATTGAATTCTCTGTTAGGCTTTTACGTAGTGATAATTCTATTTACTTACCGCTTTAGTTAATTACATTTCTGAAGTCTGTTTTCTTATAAAAAAAAAGTCAATGATATCTATTCTATTTCCTAATGTATCTTTTTCTTGCAAAACATATAATGTTGTTTAACAAACTTTCAACTGAATATCTTTGCAATATCAGTATGTCATGCACACTCTTTTCCATTGTAAAAAGTGATTGTTTCAATGCAGTTAGAATTAAACCTTAACTCTATGTGTTTTGAATTTATCTACTGCAACTATGAGTTGCTCTTACAATTTTATATTTCTATACATAATTTCGTTGTTAAGTTCCTTTTCAAATTCTCTTATTTTTTTTCCGCTATTTCCTAAGATAAGGACAAAAAATAAAGGAAAAAAAGTAAAAAAAGAGAATCCATTTTTTACAGCACTATATGTAAAAATGCCTAAAAGCGAACCAATCAGTATGGCATTGTACATTTTATTCGTTTTCAACTTCTTTTGCTCTTGAAGCAATTCTTGATCATTCAATTCTTTTAATAGTATTTTTTCCATTTGTCAAATTATTTTGTATTTGTTTCGTTTCAAATTTTTACTAAACGCAGTTTTTTAAAGCTAAATATTTTAATAGTACATCGTAAATATAATAGATTTAAACTACAAAAAATACAGTTCTAATAAAAACCACCTTAAAATAAAATTGTATTTAGTAATATTTGGTTTTAATCCCAAAGACAAAAAAAATTGGATAACGAATAATTAATTCTAAATAGTATTATCAATTATTAAAAAAAGATCAGCATAATTTTGAGCAATATTTTTTTACATATCGTTTCTAACTAACAAATAATCAGAAACAAAAAAAAAATTTCTTAGACCACCTAAGTACTATGATGTAACCTTAACAAGGTCAATTTTAAACTTTTGAACATTTATTTGCCAGACACTCTTATTCTTTTCGCAACTAGTGTTTCAATTTAAAGCAATAGTCGAGAGATTGATATTTATAAAAAATAATTAAAGGTCTTAAAATACAACACATGTAAAAACTTAATTTGCTTTGCAGAATTATTGCAACACAAAAAAAGCAGCAAAGTATTTTGCTGCTTTTTTAAATTATACACTAAAAATACTATTCTGCTAAAATGGATTCTGATGTCAGTACGTTCAATTCTATCATGCATTGCTTCATTATTTGAAACGTTCTTTCAATATCATTATCCAAACCTATTGAAAATCGAATTAAGCCATCAGTTAATCCCATTTCTATTTGCTCTTCCATTGGAATTTCGCTTGAAGTTGATGTTCCCGGTGCGCTAAATAAAGTTTTATAAAATCCTAGACTCACAGCTAGGTAACCTAAGTTTTTTTCTTGCATTAATTCCATCAAGGCATTTGCTTTTTCTAAAGTACCTACGTCAAGCGTCATCATACCTCCAAATCCATACTCATGATTAATCATAGACGAATATAATGCATGACTAGGGTGACTTTTTAAACCAGGATAAACCGTTTTTAAACCTTCTTTTTCAAAACGTTCGGCTAGATACATTGCGTTGTAGCTGTGTTGTTTCATTCTTATGTGAAGCGTTCTCAAGTTTTTCATTACGCTAGCTGAACGCAAACTATCCATTGTAGGTCCTAATAACATACTAGCTCCACTATTTACATTTTTTAAGCTATTGATAAATTCTTGCGATGCACACGTTACACCGCCCACAGTATCACTACTGCCGTTTATGTATTTTGTTAAACTATGAATTACAATATCAGCGCCTAATTTTGCTGGAGAAACAGATAATGGCGAAAAAGTATTATCAACGACTAGTGTCAAGTGGTATTTTTTAGCAATCAAAGAAAGTCCTTTTATATCCGCTACTTCAAGTAACGGGTTACTCACTGTTTCACAATATAAAACTTTAGTATCTGGAGTTATAGCAGCTTCTACAACATCTAGTTTTGTAATATCAACAAAGGTGGTTTTGATGCCTAATCTTGGAGTGAAATTCTTCAAGAAAGCATACGTTCCACCATAGATTGTTCTGCTCGAAACAATGTGATCACCAGTTCCGCAAAGTTGCAATAACGTAGGTGTAATAGCTCCCATTCCCGATGCCGAAACATTTGCCGACTCAGTTCCTTCCATAGCTGCTAATGCTTTGTCTAAGTATAAATTACTTGGTGAGGAATGACGAGAATACAAGTAGCAACCTTCCATATTTCCTTCAAACGTATCGAACATGGTTTTTGCAGAAAGGAAAGTATAGGTGGAAGAATCAGAAATGGATGGATTCACACCTCCAAATTCACCAAAATACTGTAAATCTTGAATGTTATCTGCGGGATTGAAATTTTTCATAAGTATTTTTTTTTGAAGCTATTCCTGCTATTCGCTATATCTTTTATTCGCTGAGGCGCATAAAAGGATGCCGCTTCTATCAGGGCTAGGGGATTACGGTTCTAAGATTAATTCTATCTCAAATTAACAATGTTCTAGATTAATAATCAATATTGTTCGATAATTTTGGATTTTAAACCTATCTATAATATAATTTGCGATTAGATTTTCTAAATTAGCATCAAAAACAGGATTTGTATAGATTTTTTTTCATTTATAAATTTCAAGAATATGATTTTAGATGTTATAGATAAGAAACTCTTGTATTTATTACAATCAGACAGTAAAAAAACAACCAAGGAACTTTCCTTAAAGTTAAATTTATCTGTAACAGCGGTATATGAGCGTATTAAAAAATTAGAGAGGGAAGGTGTTATCGATAAATATGTTGTCTTAATAAATCGTTCGAAAGTCGAAAAAGGTTTTGTGGTTTTTTGTCATCTTAAATTAATTCAGCACACTAAAGAGTTCATTGCAAAGTTTGAAAGTGAGGTTATTCAACTTAAAGAAGTCATTGAATGCCATCATGTAAGCGGGGATTATGACTATATTTTAAAAATATTAGTAAAAGATATGGAAGCGTACAGAGAATTTTTGGTTACAAAACTTACCACACTACAACACATTGGCAGTACTCACAGTACCTTCATGATTAGCGAGGTAAAAAACACAACTGTTATCGATGTCCAATAAGTTTTTTTTGATATCGTGTTTTTTTTAAAGTCGATAAATTAATCCCAAAAAACCTGCTGAATTCAACCTGAAACAAAACTAATTTCTTAATTTTGTGACACTTTTATATAAACATCACAAAAATTAACATACTATGAGTTCATTTGACGTAGTCATTATAGGTTCAGGACCAGGCGGATATGTATCTGCTATTCGTTGTGCACAACTGGGATTTAAGACAGCAATTATTGAAAAATATTCTACTCTAGGTGGAACTTGCTTAAATGTAGGCTGTATTCCATCTAAGGCATTGCTAGCTTCTTCTCATCATTACAGTGAAATTGCACATTTCGCAGATCACGGTATTGAACTTTCTGGTGATGTAAAGGTAAATCTTGAAAAAATGATTGCACGCAAACAAGCGGTTGTAGATCAAACTTCGGGAGGAGTTAAATTTTTAATGGATAAAAATAAAATCACAGTTTTTGAAGGTTTAGGTTCTTTTGTTGATGCTACACATGTTGCTGTTGCAAAAGCAGATGGAACTTCTGAAACTATTGAAGCAAAAAATATTATCATAGCAACCGGTTCTAAACCATCTTCCTTGCCTTTTATCAAAATTGATAAAGAAAGAATTATAACTTCTACTGAGGCATTAAAACTTAAAGAAGTGCCAAAACACCTTGTAATCATTGGTGGTGGAGTAATAGGTATAGAATTAGGTCAAGTGTATTTAAGATTAGGAGCGCAAGTTTCTGTGGTTGAATATTTAGACCGAATTATCCCAGGAATGGATGCATCTTTGTCTAAAGAATTGACAAAAGTATTGAAAAAACAAGGAATGAAATTCTATGTTTCGCACAAAGTGAAATCAGTAGAAAGAAATGGTGAAGGAGTTGTTGTTCAAGCCGAAAATGCTAAGGGAGAAACAATAACATTAGAAGGAGATTATTCATTAGTTTCAGTAGGGCGTCGTCCGTATACCGATGGATTGAACGCAGATAAAGCAGGTGTTAAAATTTCTGAAAGAGGAATGGTTGAAGTAAATGATCATTTACAAACAAATATTCCTAATATCTATGCAATTGGAGACGTAGTTCGCGGAGCGATGTTAGCACACAAAGCGGAAGAGGAAGGTACCATGGTTGCTGAGATTATAGCAGGACAAAAACCACACATCAATTATAATTTGATTCCAGGTGTTGTTTACACTTGGCCAGAAGTTGCTGCTGTGGGTCAAACAGAAGAGCAATTGAAAGCTGCTGGTGTTGATTTTAAATCAGGTAGTTTTCCATTTAAAGCTTTAGGTCGTGCGCGCGCTGGCGGTGATTTAGATGGTTTTGTAAAAATCCTAGCTGACGCAAAAACAGATGAAGTACTTGGAGTTCACATGATAGGTGCTCGTTGTGCCGATTTAATTGCCGAAGCAGTTACTGCCATGGAATTTAGAGCGTCTGCTGAAGATATTTCAAGAATGTCTCATGCACATCCAACTTTTGCAGAAGCGATAAAAGAAGCTGCTTTAGCTGCAACGGATAATAGAGCATTACACGTATAAGTAGACTATATTTTAACAAAAACCCGTTCAATCTAATTTTTGAACGGGTTTTTTTATTTAATTGACTTTGCGAAAGTATTTTTTGTATGTGAAATAGCCTATTATGCCAATTAAAATGATCGACCATAATTGAACGATTACCGCAATTATTCCTTCAATAAGATACCAGCCATTTTCGAGTCCATCAATTATTTTCGAACCAAAACCTTGACGAAATTCCTTTTCATTAGCAATCATCTCTTTTTTGATGGTTTCCCGTTGGTAAATTTGTAACGTTAAAGTGCTAAAATTTACTTGGTCAGCTAATGAGATATTTTCGAGTTTGCTGTTATCTTTTTGTTCGCTTTTTTGATTTAGGTCGTTTTCTGCCTGCACCACTTCGTTTAGTTTTTTGCCTTTGCTATCAATCGCTTTTACAAGGCGCTTTTCTTGATTAGCGTCTCTTTTTTCTTTTAATTGATTCGAAAGCAGTTGTAATGAAACATCGTCGGCCTTAATTATACGATACTCTAGAAAATCAATTTGTTTCGCAATGCTTTTGATTATCGTATCCATTTTGGTATTGGGAACCCGAATGGTTATGTTATTCTCAACAGTATATTTCGTGATTTCTAAAGTACTGTCTTGGCCAATTTTAACTTCTTTTTTTTCAGAAATTGTGCTTTGTAAATTGGTATAAGTTACAAAACCTCCAAATTTGTTGGTGGCATTTTCAATAATGTAAGTTGAGTTGGGAACATTTTTTACCTTAAATTTAATATCGGCAGTTCGTACAAATTTTCTATCACTATTTTTTGATTGTACTGCTGCAGCTGAAGAAACAGTATTACTACTATCTATTGAAGAAGTTGTTATTTTAGAATCAGTTTCATCTAAAGAATCGGCTTTTTTACAAGAAATAGCTAAAATGATTAGCAGTAAAGGGAATAGGACATGGTGTTTTTTAAGCATAATTTTTTGTTTTACAGGTTAATAATTTATTTGTTAATAGGTGTTTTCTTGTTTGCTGGCTTTTTAGATTTTAAGTAAAATGCTACAATTCAAATTTCATGCCATCAAAATAAACTTTGTGTAAATGGGCAAGGAATTACGTTTAAAAGCTTTGTATATTCTTGCTTTTAGAATCAGTCATGATTACCTATTTAACATAAAAATGTTGTAGTTTTGAGCTATAAAAAACATTTCAATTCCTTGAGAACATCCATCATAAAAAATGTCGAAAATCCATTACAAATCAAGCAACAACTTGTAACATGGGCGCAACAGTTTCGTGAAATTATTTTTTTAGATAGTAATTCGTATCCACAAGAATACTCCTCTTTTGATTGCGTACTTGCAGTTGACGCTTTTACCTCTTTAAAAACAGATTATTACAATGCATTCGATGATTTAAAACAATATCAAGAAAGCACTAAGGATTGGTTGTTTGGTTACTTGTCTTATGATTTAAAAAACGATATTGAAAAGGTTTCGTCAAAAAACAATGACTTTTTAGATTTTCCAGATTTGTTTTTTTTTCAGCCCAAAAAAGTATTTATACTCAACGGAAACACACTTAAAATTCAATATTTGAATTTTTGTGATGATGAAATAGACTATGATTATGCAACTATCTTGTCTACAGAATGTCCTATCAATACAATTGTTGAAACAGTTCATATGCAACAGCGGATTTCAAGAGAAAATTATTTAAAAAAAGTGATTAAAGTAAAAGATCACATTCACCGAGGAGATATATATGAAGCTAATTTTTGTATGGAATTTTTTTCAGAAAATACAGCAATTGATCCATTGCAAAAATTTTTAAAATTAAATTCCATCTCAAAACCACCTTTTGCTGTTTATTTTAAGAATCATAAACATTACATACTTTCGGCATCACCGGAACGGTATTTAAAAAAAGAAGGAGAATTAATAGTTTCTCAGCCCATAAAAGGTACATCTAAACGTTTTTTGGATACAACTGAAGATGAAGAATCTAAAAATAAATTAGCATCAGACCCAAAGGAACGTGCAGAAAATATAATGATCACCGATTTGGTTCGAAATGATTTGGCACGAACAGCTCAAAAAGGCAGTGTTCAAGTAACGGAACTCTGTAAGATTTACTCTTTTTTACAAGTGCATCAAATGATTACTACCATTACTTCAAAATTAGATTCTCAGTATACAGTAACCGATGTTTTAAAATCAACTTTCCCCATGGGGAGTATGACAGGGGCACCAAAAATTTCTGTAATGAATATTATTGACGAACTTGAAGAAACCAAAAGAGGCGTTTACAGTGGAGCAGTCGGGTATTTTACACCTAACGGTGATTTTGATTTTAATGTAGTTATCCGAAGTATTCTGTACAACAGTGCTTCAAAATACGTTTCTTTTTCTGTGGGAAGTGCCATTACTTCTTTATCGGTTCCAGAAAAAGAGTATGAAGAGTGTTTGTTAAAGGCCCATGCTATGCTTGAGGTTTTGCGTTAGTTAAGTTAAATAAAATGATACAACAAGTACAGAAACATATTCAGCAAAACCTATCTTTTTTACAAGGTAAAAAGGTGATTTTAGCAACCAGTGGCGGTATAGACAGCATGGTTATGGTTCATTTGTTTCAGCAAATGGGTTTTAACATGGCTATTGTTCATTGTAATTTTCAGCTTCGAGGTTTAGAAAGTTTTGAGGATCAAAATTTTGTTCAAGAGTATGCATCAAATAATAATATTCCTTTCTTTTTTACCCAATTTGACACCAAGGCATTTGCCGAAGATTATAAAATATCCACACAAGTTGCCGCTAGAGAATTGCGTTACAGCTGGTTTTACGAAATTTTAGAACAAGAGCAATACGATTATATTCTTACTGCACACCATGCTGATGACGCTCTTGAAACTTTTATAATCAATTTAAGTAGAGGAACTGGAATTGAGGGTTTGACCGGAATTCCTCAGCAAAATGAGCGTGTAGTAAGACCACTTTTGGCATTTAGCCAAGATGAAATTACACGTTATGCCCAAGAGAACAATATCAAATGGAGAGAAGACAGCAGCAATGCTACAGATAAATACCTTCGTAATAAAATCCGGCATCAGTTTGTACCTTTGTTAAAAGATATTAATTCTAATTTTTTGTCATCATTTCTTAAAACGCAAACCTATCTTCAGGAAGCTCAAGTTATGATGGAGGATGCCGCTATTATGATTTATCAGCAGGTGGCAAAGCAAGAGGATGAAATTATATATCTTGATATTAAAAAATTAAAACAATTACCTAATTATAAATCCTATTTGTACCAGTGGCTCAAAGAATTTGAGTTTACATCCTGGGATGATATTTATGCACTTATTGAAAGTCAATCAGGCAAGTTTGTTCTCGCTCCTCAATACCGATTATTAAAAGATAGAGATTCTTTAATCCTTAGTCCGATAAATTTCGTAAATACCAATGAGGAATATTTTATTTCTGAAAATCAAAGAGAAGTTAATATTCCCTTAAATCTGACTTTTTGCAAAGTAGCCGACATTAGTATCGTCACAAATACTTCTATATTTGTAGACGCAGATTTATTGCACTACCCATTGCGATTGCAAAAATGGAGTGAGGGAGCTGTTTTTCATCCTTTTGGTATGCAAGGGAAGTCAAAAAAAGTAAGTAAATTTTTTAAAGATGAAAAATTATCTTTAAATGAAAAAGAACAAACTTGGTTGCTATATTCCGATAAAACAATAGTTTGGCTTGTTGGATTAAGACCAGACGAACGGTTTAAAGTAACCGAAACAACTAAAAATATTTTAAAAATAGAACTACGCTAATGAAAAAAATAATCCTTTTACTTATAGCATTTTTGGCTTTTGCCAATGGTAATGCTCAAATTTTAGATCCAGCAAAATGGACTACTAAAATTGAAAAAAAGTCAGATACCAGATACCTCTTGATTTTTAATGCTGTAATTGATAACGAGTGGCATTTGTATTCCCAATTCACGCCAGATGGGGGACCACTTCCTCTTGAAATTATTTTTAAAAACCAAAAAGGAAATTTTAAACTTATTGGCAAAGCCAAAGAAAGCAAAACAAGAACTGCCTTCAATGATATATTTGAGGTAAACGAAACTTTTTTTGAGAAAAAGGCTCAAATTCAACAAGAAATTGAACTTACAAATACTAAGCTTACTGAGGTTAAAGTTGATTTTAATTATCAAGTATGTAAAGATGTCTGCATCAATGTTGAAAAGAATTTCACTATAAAAATTCCTCAAAAAGAAAATGCAACCACAGAAGTAGCACCACTGATAAATGTTGCGACCGGGGATTCAACCCTGTCAAAAGAGGTTGTTGATACCGTTAAAACTGACTTGAATACAGAAAAAACTATCAAAGTAGAGACTCCTAAAGTTGACAAACCAGAGGAAAAAAGAGGATTATTATCTATCTTTTTTATTGCATTCTTATCTGGATTTGCAGCATTATTAACACCATGTGTTTTCCCAATGATCCCTATGACGGTTAGTTTTTTTACCAAACAAAGTAAAACTAAAGCAAAAGGAATTCGAAATGCTATTATTTACGGTATTGCGATTATTTTTATTTATGTTGTTTTAGGATTTTTGGTAACGGCAATATTTGGAGCTGATGCCCTAAATGCTTTATCTACAAATGTATGGTTCAATATCATTTTCTTTATTTTATTAGTTGTTTTTGCCTCGTCATTTTTGGGCGCATTTGAAATCATGTTGCCAAATTCTTGGGCGAATAAAGTAGACAGTCAAGCAGATAGAGGTGGTATTATAGGTATTTTATTTATGGCATTGGCTCTAGCCATAGTTTCTTTTTCATGTACAGGACCTATTGTAGGAACTTTATTAGTAGAAGCAGCATCAAAAGGTGGTATTGCACCTATTGTAGGAATGTTTGGTTTTTCATTAGCACTTGCATTACCATTTATGTTGTTTGCTATGTTCCCAGGTTGGTTGAATTCATTGCCTAAATCAGGTGGTTGGTTGAATACGGTTAAAGTAGTATTAGGTTTCTTAGAACTGGCATTAGCCTTTAAGTTTTTATCTAATGCTGACTTGGTATTACAGCTCCATTTCTTGGAAAGAGAAGTGTTTTTAGCCATTTGGATTGCTATTTTTGGAACATTAGCTTTATATCTTTTTGGAAAAATTACATTACCACACGATAGTCCATTGAATCATATTTCGGTAGGAAGATTGTCTTTAGGATTAGTAGTTTTAGCTTTTACGGTGTATCTAATTCCAGGGATTTGGGGAGCGCCATTAAAAATAATTTCAGGTTTTCCGCCACCTATGACCTACAGCGAAAGTCCATACGGAGTAGGAAATTCAAAAGGAGGCTCAGCAACAACAGCTCAAGTTTTACCAGATGGAGCTCATTTAGGGCCACATGATTTAATAGCTTTTGAAGATTATGACAAGGGGGTAGCTTACGCAAAATTAGTTAACAAGCCTATTTTATTAGATTTTACAGGTTATGCGTGTGTAAATTGTAGAAAAATGGAAGATTATGTTTGGTCTGATCCAATGATTTTAAAAATATTACAAAACGAGGTTGTGCTTATTTCTTTATATGTTGATGATAAAAGGGAACTCCCAAAAGAAGAGCAATACGTATCTAAAGAAACTGGAAAAGACGTGGTAAGCATAGGAAATAAATGGAGTGATTTTCAAATTACCAAGTTTAAAGCAAATGCACAGCCATATTACATTGTCATGGATACTGATGGGAATATGCTATCAGATAAACCAGAAAGTTACAACTCAGATATCAATGCTTACAAAGATTGGTTGAGAGACGGAATAGATTCATTTAAAAAGGCCGAATAGGCCTTTTTTTTTATCAAATAAACTTCATGAATTCTTTATATGTTAAAATTATGAAACTACAGCCTAAAATTTGTGGGGAAATATCACAAGGAAGACATTTGTATTTCTAGATATTATTCAAATCCAAGATTCCTTTCGCGAACTTATCAAATTTTTACTCCCAAAATTATCTTGGATTATTTTGAATTGACTTCATATCTTTTTTAAAAGCAATTAATTCAATCCCTAAAGAGTAACTACAGAACAAATTAAGTTCTAAAAGGTTCGTTGAAGAGATAACCGTTCAAGCTTTTCCAATTCGTGGACACCAAGCATTACTATCACACGCCGAAGATGGCTCAACGAAGATACTGGACAAGTAGTCTTTATAGATTGTAATTTAGTAGCAGACGGAACTCGGGTAACACAGGAGTTCGCGTCTTTTTCAAAAGCAATCAATAGATTCCAGACCAAACGATTGTAATGCAATTGCTTCTTTCTATGGAGTTAGTGGCCTAAATCTACAACATCAATACAAAGATTTTCTCAGTGATTTTAAAACCTGGGATCAACTGCCTCACGCCAAGCAATGGCTAATTTTTCCACAAAACTTAGGCAAACATTTATCGATTGACGAAACTTCATTCTCCAATGGGGAACTCTATACCATCTTAACCAACAAAGCCGGTAAAGGAAGAAAAGGAACTATCGTATCTATGATTGCAGGAACTAAGGCAGAAGAAGTAAAAGAACATAGCTGTCAAATTGCTTATAACAAGAGGTCATCAGTTAAAGAAATAACATTAGATATGATTAATTCCATGAAATTAATAGCAAAAAATACTTCCAAAAAGCAATACAAGTAACCGACAGATTCCATGTTCAAAAAATAGACCTGGAGGCTTTACAAGAAATCAGAATCAAATACCGTTGGCAAGCAATCGATCAAGAAAATGAGGCTATAGAAAAAGCTAAAAAAGGCACCAAAAAGTTTGAACCTAAAGTATTATCTAATGGCGACACACTTAAACAACTACTAGCTCGCAGCCGCTATTTACTCTATAAAAACAGATCTAAATGGTCCGAAAACCAAATAGAACGTGCCACGCTATTATTTGAACTATATCCCGATATCGAAAAAGCATATAATTTAGCCCAAGAGTTGAGAAATATATTTGAGAAAACAACAGATAAAATCATTGGACTCTCAAGATTAGCTAAATGGCATGAAAAAGTAAGCCAATCTGGATTTAAGTCTTTCAATACAATCTCAAGATCTATAATAAATCATTACCAAACCATACTGAACTATTTTGATAACAGAAGCACAAACGCATCTGCAGAGTCGTTCAATGCTAAAATAAAAGCTTTTAGAACTCAATTTAGAGGCGTTAAAAATGTTACATTTTTCCTTTTTAGACTAACAACTATTTATGCTTAATTTTTCATTCCCCACAGGTTTTGGGATTGATCCGATTTAGGTCTTGAACCATAAAGACTTGTATTACCGACAAAACCCTCCAACACGACAGTGTTGAAGGGTTTCTCTATGTACTCAGAGCGGGACTTGAACCCGCACGAACATTGCTGTTCACTGGATTTTAAGTCCAGCGTGTCTACCAATTTCACCATCCGAGCTGGTTGTGGTACCTCCAGTACCAATATTACCAAAATCCCTATTTTTTAAAACACCTTATTTTTTTGCAATTTATTTACAAAACCCAACAATTACAAGGCTTTACAAAGTTATTTGATATTGTATAGCTTTGAATGTGTTTGAATATATTTTGACTTTACCGTACAACTATCGTACAAATTTTGTATATTTGAGTATAATTAAAAATATAAAAAACGATGGCAACAATTAACTTTTTATTCCGCTCCACAAAAGAAGAAGCCCCATTAACTTTGAGATTACTTTTTAGACACAACAACAAAGATTTTGTTTTTGGTGCTTCAACTAAAATAAAAGTAACTAAAGAATACTGGTCGAAACAACACAGCAATAAAAGACTAAAAGATAGTGAAGCAATTGCTCAGCGTAATGAAGTAAATGAAAAAATAGGTAAAATCGAAGAATTTATATTAAAAGCTTTTGATAATACAGATATTAATTTCGTTGATAAAAAATGGTTAGAAAACCAAATTCACAATTTTTACAATCCATCAGCTGAACCAGAACAACTTCCTACCGACTTTATCGCTTATTTAGACAAGTATTTAGAGCTTAAAAAGAATGACATAACTAAGAATACCATTAAAAAAGTAAACGTCATAAAACAGCTTATTTTGCGTTATATCGACCACACAAAAAAAAGACTATCAATAACAGATATAAATGCAGATTTCAAAGTTAGTTTTGAAAACTATTGTTTAGAAAACAACTATGCTCCTAATACAATTGGCATAGCTTTCAAGTTTATAAAAACAATATGCAACCATGCTAAATCAAATGGTTTAGAAACAAGTAATCAATTGAGTAATATAAAGAGCAAACAAGTAGCTGTTGATAATATTTATTTAACTTTTGAAGACTTAGAAAAGATTGAAAAAGCAAAAGTAAAATCATACAATATTCATTACGAAGATGCAAAAGACTGGTTAATCATTAGTTGTTACATTGGTCAAAGAATTTCCGACTTTATGAGATTAACAGAAAAAAATATTCGTATTGAAAAAGGTAAACATTTATTAGAATTTAAACAGGTTAAAACAGGTAAATTAATGACTGTTCCGCTTCATCCAAAAGTCTTAGAGATTTTAAAGAAAAGAAATGGCAAATTTCCTGAACCTATTGTTGATCAAAAATACAACCTATACATAAAAGAAGTATGTCGAATAGCAAAAATAAATGATATTGTACCTGGCAGCTTAAAAGTTGAAATCACTCCAGAAAGTAAAATCTATAGAAAAGAATCAGGCAATTACGAGAAATGGAAATTAGTATCTTCACATATTGGTCGCCGTTCATTTGCAACTAATTTTTATGGAACTATTCCAACTACATATTTAATTTATGTAACCGGTCACAGTACAGAGCAAATGTTTTTAACTTATATAGGCAAAAGCAATAAAGATATTGCAATGGAATTAACCAATTATTTTTAAATTTATTTTTTATAAATTCACGCTTTAATTTTTTATATGGTTCCAGATATAAACAGAAAAATTTCTTTTACACTCAAAGAGTATAAAGAGGACTATAATTCTTTATTGTTAGAATATTTATCTAAGCATGAAGACTTTGAAGAAAAGCAATTTATTGAATTAGAAATTGATTTCTATAATCTTTGCTACAGTAATGCTAATCTAATAAAGTCATATCACGATGGCAAGTATATCTATTCTGTCAATGGTGGTCATTGTGAGGTGCTAATACCAAAAATATATGATAGTTTAGTAACATTTAAAGATGAAAATGACGGCTGGGATATTGAGTTAAGTTTAAAATATAAGGCGACTTTTGAAAAAATAATAAGCTTCTTAAGAGATAAACAAAATAATTTGGGTAAGAAAATCAACAGTATTAAAATTATTGAAGTTATACCTAGTGAAACATTGAACAAATTTTATCCTAACCTTATTAATGATCCATTATTTTTTGAAGGTAATGATTATGTTAAAATTAAAAATGACTTTATAGAAGAGTATCAATCAAGAACTTCACACCTTTCAGGTGATGAAGATTTTTTGTTTTTTGAAGTTGATGAAGAATTTACACATTGGGAAGAAACCAAAAAAACAGAAATAAAGAATGAATTTATAAAATTGACAAAGCAATTAAATAAAGACAATATCTTTTTTTTCGGATGCTCTTTCGAAAATTATAAAAACAATTATTTAAAAAGATTAAATCTATTTCTTGAAAATTACGATGATACTTCCGAAACAGATTTTATACAAAGTGAAAAAACTTTCCTTCAGAATTTAATGTATGATTTTGAGAATGGAACAGGTGATGTTTACGAATTTTCAAAGTCTGATGTAGAAGTTTATAAAAAAGCTAGCTATGTTGTTTCAATGATAAGTTTTGAGCAATATTGTTATTCTAACAATAAAAAGATGAGCTTTTTAGAAGAAAAACTTTTAGGTAATAATAATTTTAAAAAAGAAGAAGTAAACATTATTGAAAAAACCGAATCACTTACAACAACTATAAATTTGAACGATAGTTTTATAAATGATATAATTCTAGAAAAATTGGAAGATGTACTGTCTAATGTAAATACAACTCAGTACGGTTTACTAGTTGATATGCTTAATAAATATTTCCAAAATGACAGAGTTTCATTTAAAGTAAATAAAATTAATCTAGGTAGAATTAATAAAAAGAAAGTTGGTTGGGCTTTAAAAGAAATCTATACTACAATAACAAATGAAGGTTTGACTTATGAATATTTAGCTTTTCTTAAAGAGAATGTTCTACTTTTTAAGGATGTAGAATTAAATAAAGACGACTTTTTTTACTGTAATTTATATAAATATTTCACCACAAAAGTCTGATTTTCAACTATACACCTATTACACCGTAAACACTTTTAAGTGTTCACTTTTTCCCACTTTTCCCACTTTGAATGTTTGTCGAATAATTTTAAAAAATATTCGATATGCAAAACAATGCAATTTTACTTCAAACCCTAACTGTTGAGCAGCTTCAACAGCTAATAGGTACATCCGTTAGAAACGGAATTATTGAACTTCAAAAGGAAATTCAAACAAAAGACAATTCAGAAGAATTAATGACCAGAGAAGAAACCTGCCAATTTCTAAAAATTGATAGCAGCACTTTATGGGCATGGACAAACAATGGTAAAGTTAAAGCCTATGGCATAGGTGCAAGACGTTACTACAAAAAGAGTGAAATAATGGAATGTTTAACCCTATTAAAAAAGTAAGCCATGAATAATTTTTATGACGATGCCGAAAAAGTATTAAAAAGGTTAGACGATAGTGTTGCCTTATTAGTTGCACAAATGAAATTGGGTGGCAAATTAGATCCCGAAGATGTTTTTTTTGATAACGGTGAATTTATGAAACTAATGAATATCAGTAAAAGAACAGCACAGGAATGGAGAAACAAGAAAATTATCGAGTTTTCTCAAGTAGGTAATAAAATTTATTACAGACTTTCAGATATCCAAAAATTACTAAACGACAACTATAATACTAAGTAACAATGGAACAGATAGCAAATAGTAAACTGATGGTTAGTGTTTATAAAGAGTTCAAATACAACTTAGGCGAGAAAAATCTTTTAGAAGTATTACAAGAAATAAAATCCGATAAATATCAAAGTGAAATTAATTCTATCCGATATGCTTTGCATAAAGGAGATGAAAAAACAGCCGAAGAAATCAAAAGTAATTTATTAGGTTTTACAACTTCTGGAACATTTGGAGAAAGCAGAACAAAAGCAAATATAGTAACCTATTCACAAGTAGTATGTTTAGATTTTGATGATATACCATTAACTGAAATAAACAATCTTGTAACGCTTGTAAATGGCTGTAGATACACGTTCGCATCATTTATAAGTCCAAGTAACGAAGGTTTAAAAGTATTCATTAAAGTCAATTCAAATGCAGCACAACACACAACAGTTTACAATCAAATCGCAAATTTTTATAAAGAGTTATCAGGTTATGATTTTGATGCAAAATGTAAAGACATTACCCGATTGTGTTTTGTTTCTTGTGATACAGATTTATTTTTAAATGAAAATGCAGTAATTTTTGAACTAAAGGAAGAAGTTAAACCATTGAAATCAGAACCAATAAGAGAAGTCAAACACGACCTCACAACGGATGAATTATTAGATAAATGCTTAAAGTTTACGGAACAAAAAGAACAATATTACAACGGAAACAGAAACAACTTTATTTTCTTATTCTCTTGCAACGCTAATAAGTTTGGTATTTATGAAGATGATACATTGAACTATTGCATTAATAATTTTGATTTAGAAGAAAGAGAGATAAAAGCAACGGTAAACAGTACATATAAAAACCAAAGTGCAGACTTTGCAAAGTTTGCAAAGTTTGCAAACATGCAAAGTTCCAAAACAGATAGTGTTATAAATACTGACAATAATTTTGATGATTATGAAGATTGTCTAAAAGCAACTCCAACAATTCCACAATCTGTTTACGATAACTTACCACCTATTTTGTTTGAAAGCTGCAAAGTATTTACGCAAGAAAGAGAAAGAGATGTATATCTTACAGGTGCATTGGCAATTCTTTCAGGTTGTTTACCTAATGTGTCAGGTTTATATAGTGGAAGTATTGTTTATCCAAGTTTGTTTTCATTTATTTTAGCTCCTGCTGCTTCGGGTAAAGGTGCATTAAAATTTGCAAAAGCATTAGCCGATAAATACCATGATAAAACATTAGCACTATCATCAGAAGATAAAAAAATTTATGATGAAAAATTATCAGCTTATAAAATGCTAAAAGGAAAAGGCAAACTAGAGCCTGGACAAGAAATGCCTATGCCTCCAAAATTTAAAGTTGTTTATATTCCGGCAAACACGAGTAATGCAAAAATAATGCAGCATTTAGATTGGAACGATGGTAGAGGAATTATTTGTGAAACCGAAGCAGATACATTAGGACAAACATTCAAAAACGAGTGGGGTTCGTATTCGGATATGTTGAGAAAATCATTTCATCACGAAAGAATATCAAAAAGTATCAAAACAGATGGCGAATATTTAGAAGTTGAAAATCCACAATTAGCAGTAGCTTTATCAGGAACACCAAAGCAAGTATTTAATATTATTTCTTCTGCCGAAGATGGTTTGTTTAGTAGATTTATATTCTATGTATTTAAAACAGATGCTGTTTGGTTAGACCCATCACCAAAAGGAAATCCTGTAAACTTAACAGACTATTTCACAACACAATCAAAACTAGTTTTAAAGTTGGTAGAGTTTTACGAAAGAGACGAATTAATTTTACATTTAACTGATGAACAATGGGATAGATTTAACCCTATTTTCAGTTCGTTTTTAGAACAAATAAACACGTTTGTTAGCGAAGATGCTTTGAGTATAGTTAAGCGTTTAGGGTTGATATTATATCGTTTTTGTATGATTTTCACAGCTATAAGAAAGTTTGCAACAAATGATTATCACAAAGAAATATATTGTTCTGATATTGATTTTGAAACCGCATTAACGTTAACTAAAACTTACATTCAACACAGCGTAATAATGTTTACTAATCTACCAAAACAAGGAGAACAAGGTCCATTCAAATCAGGAGAAAATAAAAAGAAATTCTTTGATGCATTACCGAACAAATTCCAGAGAAAAGAAGCAATTGAAATTGGTAAAAAATTTGATATTGGAGAGCGTTCAGTGGGTAACTTTCTTAAATCGTGTTTGGGTAAATATTTAGAACAGCCCGAGTATGGTTTTTACAGAAAATTCAACTAATTATTACAATTTGTTTTATTAATAATTATAATGTCTTATTTTTGAGTTTTTACAAAGAAATTCAATAAGATGAATATAGCACAAATTGAAAATAATCTTCAAAACCTGATTAAAAATTTTAGTAAAGACACGTTCGTTTTCGATTTGTTGTTGGCTTATGGTTTACCTAAAGCATCAATAACAAGGCTTCAAAATGGTAACTTAAATCTTTCTAAAGTGCAAGGCGAAGTATCTTGGAAAAAAAAGGTATTATTCAAGCCAGTTGAAAATGAAGATTTACACGTTGCTATAACCAAATGCAAAGAAGAAACTAAACAAGAACAGCGTTTTATAATCGTTACTGATTTTAAGACGTTGTTGGCGGTTGATACAAAAACAAGCGATACACTTGATATTGAATTAGAAGTTTTACCTAATCATTTCGATTTCTTTTTACCATGGGCAGGTATGGAAAAAGCCACCCATAAAAATGAAAATCCTGCCGATGTCAAAGCAGCCGAAAAAATGGCAAAGCTATTTGACGAAATCAAAAAAGACAATCCTGATAATTCTCCTGAGTTCATTCATGGTTTAAATGTGTTTTTATCAAGATTATTATTTTGCTTTTTTGCAGAAGATACCAATATTTTTAAGAAAGGTCAGTTTACAAATGCAATAAGTTCACATACGCAAACAGATGGTAGTGATTTAAGCGATTATCTTGATAAACTTTTTGATGTTCTTAATACACATGATAGAAACAGAAAAGAACTTCCGGCATATCTAAGTGAATTTCCTTATGTAAATGGTGGTTTATTTCAACACAAACATAAAACACCAACTTTTACACGTCGTTCTCGTCAAGCTATTATTGATGCAGGTGATTTAGATTGGTCAGCTATTAATCCCGATATTTTTGGTTCAATGATACAGGCAGTTATTACGCCTGAGCATCGTGGTGGTTTAGGGATGCACTATACCAGCGTTCCTAACATTATGAAAGTTATAGAACCTTTGTTTTTAAATGAATTAAACGAAGAATTTGAAAGCGGAAAATACGAACCAAAAAAACTAATTAAACTATTAGAACGTTTAAGCAAAATTAAAATATTTGATCCAGCATGTGGTAGTGGTAACTTTCTAATTATTGCTTATAAAGAATTACGTTTTCTTGAAATTAAAATTTTACTTCAATTACAAGAATTACAAAAAGCAGCAACAGGTTTTGAACCTTATCAATTAGAACTAATTCCAAAAGCACAATTAACATTAGCAGCACAATACCAACCAACATTATTTTCACGCATAGAGTTAGCACAATTCTTTGGTATAGAGCTAGACGATTTTGCTCACGAAATTGCAATTCTATCTTTGTGGTTAGCACAGCACCAAATGAACCAAAAGTTCAAAGAAGTATTAGGAGAAAGCACACCAACATTACCATTACAAGCAGGTGGTAATATCGTTCACGGCAATGCAACTAGAGTAGATTGGGAAAAAGTATGTCCTAAAAAAGAAAATGATGAAATTTATATTTTAGGAAATCCTCCTTACGTTGGTTTTAAAATGCAAAATTTAGAGCAAAAAAAGGATATGGAATTGATACTTTCTAAAGTTCCAGATTTTAAATCACTTGATTATATTTCATGTTGGTTTTATAAAGCAGCAACTTTTATAAATGGCAATTATATAAAAGCTGCATTTGTAACAACAAATTCAATTTGTCAAGGAACACAAGTTTCAACTTTATGGCCTAGCATATTTAATTTAAAAATTGAAATATTTTTTTGTTATGCATCTTTTCAGTGGTCTAACAATGCTAAATCAAATGCAGGTGTTGCTTGTACAATAATTGGTATTAGAAAGATTTCCCTAGCTGATAAATTCATTTATGATAATTTCATTAAAAAGAAAGCTAGTAATATTAATGCATACTTAATTGACTATCCTAACATTGTTGTAAATAAAAGTAAACATGCTTTATCCGAACTACCTAAAATTTCTGATGGTAGTGGTGCTTTAGATGGTGGTAATCTTATTTTAAGCGATAATGAAAAAAATGAATTATTAAATTTATATCCAAATGCAAATTTTTTAATTCGAAGATTATTTGGTTCAGAAGAATTCATTAATGATGTAAATAGATGGTGTTTATGGATTGAGGATGGTGACTATGAATTTGCAAAAACAATTCCTCCTATAAATGAGAGAATTGAAAACGTAAGAAATGCAAGGATTAATGGTGGAACAAGAGGTCAAAATTGTATAAACACTCCATATAAGTTTGCTTGGATTAATCAACCCAAAGAACGCCTAATTATTATTCCAACTGTTTCATCTGAACGCAGAGAATACATTCCGATTGGCTACCTTAATAATGATGTAATAATTTCAAATTCTGCAAGTATTATTCATGACCCAGAGATGTACATTTTTAGTGTTATTACTTCAAGAATTCATAATAATTGGGTTAAAACTGTTGCAGGTAAATTAGAAAATCGTATTAGATATACATCAGCAGTTTGTTATAATACATTCCCATTTCCAAAAATATCAGAAGCTCAAAAACAAGAGTTAACACAATGTGCATTTAGAATATTAGAAGAACGAGAAAATCATTCCGAAAAAACATTAGCTCAATTATACGACCCAGAGAAAATGCCAAAAGGTTTGCGTGAAGCTCACAGATTAAATGATTTAGCAGTAGAACGTTGTTATCGCAGTAAACCTTTCGAAACAGACGAAGAACGCTTAGAATACCTTTTCAAATTATACGAACAAATGATTGCAGAGGAAAAAACAAAAGACACGTTATTTCAAGAAGAAAAGAAAGCCAAAAAAAGTAAAAAGATAAAGTAATTTAAGATGACAAATCAAGATTTAATTTCTTTAATAGATGAGTTAAGAGCCTTACCCAAAGAGAATGAATGGGTAGAGTTCAAAACAGGTAATGTAACTACAAATGAAAAGCTAGGACAATATATTTCTGGTTTATCAAATGCAGCTTGCATTGCAAATAAATCTTTTGCCTATTTAGTTTTTGGTATAAATGATGACACTCACGAGGTAGAAGGTACGAATTACAAGTTTAAAAATCGTAAAGAAGGCAACGAAGAATTAGAATTATGGATAAAACGTTATTTAAGTCCATCTATTAAGTTTGATCATTTCACTTGTGATTATAATGCACAGCATGTTGAAATATTCAGAATACCTGCAGCAATTGGCGAACCTACTAATTTCAAGTTCTATCCTTACATTCGTTTTGATAGTAGTTTAACCGATTTAAAAAAATATCCTCATTATTTAAGAGCCATTTATAACTCACAAACAGATTGGTCAGCTCAAATTGTTGATAAGGCAAGTATTGATGATTTAGATGAAAACGCAATTAAAATAGCAAAAGAAAAATATAAAGAAAAAAATACAAATGAGCCTTTCTACAACGATATTGATAATTGGTCCTCAAAAACATTTTTAGATAAATTAAAAATTACTGTAGATGGTAAAATAACAAATACAGCACTAATATTACTAGGTAAACCCGAAACAGCACACTATCTTTCTCCTGCTGTGGCTCAAATAACATGGAAATTAGATACTGAAGAAAAAGCATACCAACATTTTAATATGCCATTATACACAGAAGTAAATAATGTTTTGGCTAAAATTAGAAACGTAAATTATAAATTCTTCCCTGATAATCAATTAGTAGCAGCCGAAGTAATTAAATACGATACCGAAGTTATTTTAGAAGCATTAAACAATTGTATTGCTCACCAAGATTACAGCAGACATTCACGTATAATTTTAACAGAAAAAATAAACAAACTAATATTTAGTAACGAAGGTAGTTTTTTTGAAGGTACAGCAGAAGACTACACAGCAGGTGAAAAAACACCTAATAAATATCGTAACAAATGGTTAGCTGATGCAATGGTTAATCTTAACATGATAGATAGTTTAGGATATGGTATTCATAAAATGTACAAAAGTCAACGCAAAAGATATTTCCCATTACCCGATTATACAAAATCAACAAGAGATAGCGTAATTCTTGAAATATACGGTCATACTATCGACGAAAATTATTCGAAATTATTAATCGAAAAGAAAGATGATTTAAGTTTAACCGAAGTAATTCTATTAGATAAAGTTCAGAAAGACATCCCTATTAATGATGAAGCATCTAAGTTATTAAAGAAAAAAGGGTTAATTGAAGGTAGAAAACCCCATTATCATATATCATCTTCAATTGCGTCTGCAACAGGCATGGAAACAGAGTATATTAAATTAAAAGGTATAGAAGATGATTATTGCAAAAAAATGATAAAAGATTATATCGTTAAATTTAAAGGCGGGCAACGTTCAGATTTCGAAAACCTTTTAGACGATAAATTACCAAATCTTTTATCTCCTAAACAAAAGAAAGATAAAGTTAAAAATCTATTACAATCAATGAAACGTGAAGGTGTAATCTTTTTAGATAAAACTTTTTGGCGTCTAAACAATGAATAATTTAGACGTTGCTAGACGTCTATTTAGACATAGTTTTAGACGAAATATAAACTCTTACAAAAAATAACTAATATGCCAAATTTAGTAAACGTATCATACCACCAAACAGGAAAAAGCACAAGTACCAACACAATGGGAATGCGTGAAATGCAATCTCGTGCCTTTGAAGCTCGTGATGCAAAATATTTATTATTAAAAGCACCTCCAGCATCGGGTAAATCTCGTGCATTAATGTTTTTGGCTTTAGATAAAATGATAAATCAAGGCATTAAAAAGGTAATAGTAGCTGTTCCAGAGCGTTCAATTGGTAGTTCATTTTCTCAAACTGATTTAATGAAAGATGGTTTCTTTGCAAATTGGGAGCCAAACGACAATTATAATCTTTGTACACCTGGCGATGATGGTAGCAGTAGCAAAGTACAAGCCTTTCATAACTTTATTAATAGCGATGAAAAGATTTTGATTTGCACACATGCAACATTACGTTTTGCTTGTGATACTTTAGATGAAACAAAATTAAATGATACTTTATTAGCTATTGATGAATTTCACCACGTTTCTGCCGATGTAAACAACAGATTAGGAGAACTATTAAAAGTAATAATGAATAAGTCAACAGCTCATATTATAGCAATGACAGGTTCATATTTCAGAGGTGATAGTGTGCCTATTTTAACACCAGAGAACGAAGCAAAGTTTACTAAAGTAACATATAACTATTACGAACAATTAAACGGTTATAACTATTTAAAATCATTGGGTATTGGCTATCATTTTTACACAGGAAAATATACAGAAGCTATACTTGATGTGTTAGATACTGATTTAAAAACTATTGTTCATATTCCAAATGTAAACTCAGGAGAAAGTACAAAAGACAAGCATAATGAAGTAGATTTTATTATTGATGCTATTGGTCGTGTTTTAAGACAAGATAGTGAAACAGGAGTTATTTATGTTGAAAGACATACAGATAAAAAGATTATTAAAATTGCTGATTTAGTTGAAGATACACCAAGAGAAAGAGATAAAATAGTTAACTATTTACGAAACATTTCTTCTGTTGACGATATGGATTTGATAATAGCATTAGGTATGGCAAAAGAGGGTTTTGATTGGCCTTATTGTGAACATGCCTTAACTGTTGGGTATAGAGGATCATTAACCGAAATTATTCAAATTATAGGTAGATGTACTAGAGATAGTAATAATAAAACACATGCTCAATTTACAAATTTAATTGCACAACCCGAAGCAATCCAAGACGATGTTAAGAAAGCCACTAATGATATGCTAAAGGCAATTACAGCATCATTATTAATGGAGCAAGTGTTAGCACCTAATTTCAAATTTAAAACAAAGCTTGATAATGATGATGATGCAGAGCCGGGAACAATCAAAGTAAGAGGATTTAAAGAACCAAGTTCAAAGAGGGTTAAAGATATTATAGAAGCTGATTTGAATGACTTAAAAGCTACAATACTGCAAGATGATAACATGTTAAAAACAATGTCAGGTACTATTGATGCAGAAGTAATCAACAGAGTTTTAATTCCAAAAATCATTAAAATAAAATATCCTGAATTAACAGAAGATGAAGTTGAAGAAATCAGACAATATGTGGTTGTTGATAGTGTAGTTAAAAGTGGAGAAATTAAAGAAGTTGGCGACCAAAGATTTATTCGTTTAGCAGATAAATTCATTAATATTGATGATATACATATTGACTTAATTGATGCGGTTAATCCATTCCAAAAAGCTTATGAAATATTATCAAAATCAGTTACTACTAAAGTGTTGAAAGTTATCCAAGATACAATTGAAGCAACTCGTATTAAAATGGATTTTGAAGAAGCCAAAATATTGTGGCCCAAAATTGTGGAATTTAAAAAATTACATGATAAAGAGCCAAGTCTAAATGCAAATGACCCATTAGAAAGAAGAATGGCAGAATGTATTATTTATTTAAAAGAAGAAAAAAGAAAACGTTTAGCAAATGGATAAAAATTCAATACTTGACGATATTTTCAATAATGATCCGTTTGATATTCTAAATGTCAAACCAAAATCTTCTGGAGCAAAAACAACAGATGAAAGGTTATTAAATTCATTTCAAGAAATCAATGATTTTGTAGAAAAAAATAAAAGAGAACCACAACCAAACATTTCAAACGTATCAGAATATCAATTATACACTAGATTAAAAGGCATTAGAGAAAATCCAGAGAAGAAAGAACAATTAAAGGATATAGATACTAACAATCTTCTTGATTTCGAAATAAAAGAGATAAACTCAATTGATGATATTCTAAATGATGATACCTTTGATTTATTTGAAGATGATACAGATTTATTTAATTTCAAACATACACCAAAACCTGATGAAAGAGTTTCAACAGACTTTGTAGCTAGGAGAAAGCCAATGAAAGACTTTGATAAATACGAACATTTATTCAAGGACATTCAAAAAGATTTAGCTAGTGGCAAAAGAAAATTAGTTGATTTCAAAATGGGTAACTTACGTGAAGGAGCTTATTACGTTCACAACGGTGTTTTATTCTTATTAGAAGAAATTCAAATCACAAAAAAGGAGCATTATAGAGAAGATGGCACAAGAGTTAGAGAAGATGGCAGAACAAGATGTATTTTCGAAAATGGTACAGTATCAAATATGCTTAAAAGGTCAGTAGAAAAGATATTATATGCTAATGGTCAAGTAGTATCTGAAAATATTGATAAAGTAAACGAAAGCTTTGTAGAGAAATTTAGCAATATTACTGATGAAGATGAAGAAGCAGGATTTATTTATGTGTTAAGCTCTAAAAGTAAAGATGAAAAAATTGCATCAATAGAAAACCTATTTAAAATTGGATATTCAAAGGTTGATGTATTGGAAAGAATAAAAAATGCAGAAAAAGAACCAACTTATTTAATGGCAAAAGTCAAAATAGAAAGTGCTTGGAAATGCTACAATATGAACCCACAAAAATTAGAACAACTACTTCATAACTTCTTTGGCAGCTCTTGTTTAAACATTGATATATTTGATGAAAATAAAATTCGTCACACACCTAGAGAATGGTTCATAGCTCCATTAGAAGTAATAGAACAATCAATTCAATTAATTATAAGCGGGGAGATTGTGAATTATAGGTATGATATTGAAAGTAAAATAATAATAAATAGATAGGATGAGATCATTTGAAGTATTTCATACTCAAGAATATAGATTTCCAATACTAACATTCCCAATTCAAGGTACTGGCAATGATATGTGGTTAGGTGATGGTTATTATTTTTGGCAAGATTATGAATTTAGTAAATGGTGGGGAGAAATTATGAAGTGTAAAAATTGTAATAAAACAAGGAGATATACAATTTTTAAAGCTACAATTACTTTTACCAATGAAGAATTTATTGATACAGTTTTTAATGAAGAGGACTATTATCATTTTTTAAATACTGTAGAAAAATTTGCTAAAATGTACATTAAACAATTTCACAAAAAACCAACATTAGAGGAATTTAATGACTTCATTGATGATCACAATGTTTGGGAAGATATAAGTGTAATTAGATTTCAAGACCTGCCATTTAACAATGATTTAATAAAGGTTGATGGTTATTACTACAAAAAAAGAATACAATTTAGGGTAAATGAACCAGAAAAAATAACTAACTTTGCACAATTAAATACATTTGTTTGTGTTTAATAATAGATAAAATATACATGATGATGGCAAATTGGGAAAAGTTAAACTCTAAATTCAATCAAATTATTGACAATATGTCAAATGAAGATTGGAATAAGTGGTCTTCTGAAAGAATGGCTAAAAAAGCTATGCGTAATTCCGAAATGTTATTAAGAGCAAAACTTCAAGAAGAAAAAATTATGCTATCTAATAGAATTGGCTGTAATATTTCATCACACACAGGTTACAGTTCTTCTGTTAATACAATATCAAATTCTTTATTCACAGGTTTAGTTTCAAGTTCAGAACCTGAATATCCTATAGCTGCATAAATTATGGCAACTGAAGCTTCTTTAAATTTTAAAGGTTACGATGTAATAAAGGTTGTCTTTGATAAACCATTAGGTTTTTCTGAAGGCAATTTTAACATTAACGTAAATCATTTAACTCATGTAGAAGAAGAAAATAAAAACATATTCAAATCTGAGTTTATTGTAACAATTTCTAATGAAGAAAAAAATTTTAATCTAATTGTTCAAACAGTAGGTTATTTTGAAATCATAGGCGATGTTGAACAAAAAGTGTATGATAATTACATTAACATTAGTTCTCCTTCTATTGTCTATCCTTACATAAGAGCATTTATTACTAATTTAGTAATACAAACGGGTATGAAACCAATAATAATACCACCTCTTAATTTTGCTAACAAGCCTTCAGCACCAGCAGTAAAAGATAATATCTAAAATTATTACCTCATTCATCTGCACAAAAATCGCTCCTAGTCCAAGTATTCCTAGCATCAATTCTTTGTTTGCTTCATTTCGTTAATAATTAAGTAAAAACAAATATTAAAAAAATAGGAACGCTATCGCTGAAGTATTTTCACCCACCCAACCCAACGCTCTGCCAACGCTCTAGTGGTTTTCTCCCAACGCTCTAAGCACTTGTTTTTTCCCCAGCTGTGCAAAGCATTTTTTGCCTGTTTTATTTTCCCAACCCCATCGCACATAAAACAGGCAAAAAAAGCCCTGCACTTTCCCAACGCTCGAAAAACAAGAGCTTCCCAACGCTAAAAACCACTCCCAAGCTATTTTACATAATGAAGGCAACATTATAGTTCAAAAAAAAGCGTTAATATTTTTGATGGTTTTTTTTTAGAACTATAATTTCATTATGTAAAATATCCGCTCAGCCAACGCTCCCACCCAAAAGCGGTAAAGTATTTTCATTGTTTTTTGAAGATGCCATAACGTAACACAACAACATTTGTAGTAAATAAAAAATACCCATTTCAAAAGACAAGTCAGGCATCCTCAAAAATCAAATTTGCCCACAAGAGTATAGTTTTTTATTTGCCAGAACATTGGTAGTAAATTGTTTTTAAGTCGTCTTGATGCTATACAATGTCGTAGAACAATTCAATAAATAAACAAACCCGATTTTAAAAAGACCAATCTAGCATCAAGCCGTCAATAAAAACAATCAGAAAATATCGTTAAGCAAATAAAAAACTATACCCTTGTTTCGCTACTGCCAACGCACTAGGTAGAGTTCAGTTGGGGAAATCTCCCATTTCCCCAAACCCCTTAGGGTGCAATTTTTTTTAAAATAATGCCAGACGTTTTTCACTCCGATTGAAATTAAGCGGTAGGCATTATTTCAAAAAAAACAGCTCAAATTTTAACCAATCCGCATGTTGATTTTTGAATGGAAAGTTTCGGGCTTCCTTGCGATTGTGGAATGGATAAAAAAACGTTTATTCTTTTTTCTCTTAATTCGTAGATATTCCGTACTTAAATGCACTATAACTCCTATATGAGTGCGGATTATAGATAAATTAGTGCAAAATAAAAAACCCTCTCTTTCGAAAGGGTTTACTTTGCAACATTGCAGACTTTGCAAACTTGCAAACTGATGGTCTTTTTAGAATACTTCTTGAACTTTCATTGCATTACCTGCATTGAATAAGTAGTAGTTTCCTCCAACTTCTTGATAAAACTCAATACCAACACAACCTAAAACAGCAATATTAGTCGTTAAGGTTGGAGAACCTGGCAAGGTTGCTGTAATATCAATTAATGAAGTCACTGCATTAACAGGAGTATAAGCAGAATAGGCAACATCTGACAACTCGTTTAATGTTGGTTCGGCAGGCTCATAAGCACTTGTAGCGGGATTATAAACAAAATCCGATACAGCAGCTAAGGCATTGATAATTCTAAAATGTGTCGCTCCTGATGGAACATTTAAAAAACTCATTGGATTAAAAGCTGGTAATGATAAAGTACTTTCGTTTCTATCAACTGTTGCAGTTAATGTAAATGGAGCACTAAGAATACCATTAAAAGAAATGTTCTTATTAAAATCCAATCCTCTTAAATATTGAGGTTGTTGTGAAACCAAGACAGCTCTTTGTCCTCTGGCTTCTGAACCATCTTCAATATTTATTTTTTTCATAATAGCAGTTAATCTACCTGTAAATTGGCTATCAGTCATTTGTTTCATTAAAGCTGATAAAGCAATTCTAACAGATTTTCCTGCCATTGCACATGCTGCAAACTCAGACATGTTTTCACGAGTACGAACAAAACCCGGAGCGGTTTTTACTTGCTCTCCTGTTGGTCCTCCTTTTAATCCTGCATAGTAACCAGTGTTACCTTTAATTTTGAAGTGACGAACTTCTCCTAACGTCCCGACATATTTAACATGTCCTTTTTGTTGAGCCATAAGCTTAAAAAAAATAATTATGTTTTGTGAAAAATTTCATTTAAATTTACAACGTAAAGTATTGATTTACAATGTATTAAATAAAGTAAAATAATGCATTTTAACGCAAAAGAAACAACGATTAAAAAAAACCTTCTCAAAATTGTAAAGTTTGTTGATGGTGATGGAATTATTTTAGAAGATATTATTTCAAAAAAGGAATTTGAAGTTAGATTTTTGGGTATAGATGCACCCGAAATAAATTATTGTAACAAGATAAAAAAAGATGAAAAAGAGTTGCAAGTTCCAGCTGCACTATTAATCAAATTAGGTTATTTATCATTTAACTTTTTAAAAGATCAAGTTAATTTGGGTGATTATTGCACATTAGTACAGGAACAAAATAATTTAGTTGATAAATATGGAAGACATTTAGGATATCTTATTTTAAACGATGGTAGAGTTTTGAACGAAATTATGATAAAAGAAGGCTATGCGAAGCCATATAACGAGGTTTTCTGCGAAATGCTTCCATTGTATCAAGAATGGAATTTACAAGCTAAGACAAGCAAAAAAGGTTTATATTCAATAATTAATATTTTCTAAAACTATATTTAAAATACCGTACAAAAACCGTACAAAAACAAAATAAAAAATCCGTAATTACTTGATTTTCAAGTGTATTACGGATTTTTAAAGTGGTACCTCCAGGGATCGAACCAGGGACACATGGATTTTCAGTCCATTGCTCTACCATCTGAGCTAAGGTACCTTACTTGTAAAAAGTAAATGATATAAAAAAAGCCCATCCGATTAGAATGGGCTTTCAAAGAAAGGCGACGACATACTCTCCCACATAACTGCAGTACCATCTGCGCAGGCGGGCTTAACTACTCTGTTCGGGATGGGAAGAGGTGAGCCCCGCCGCAATAACCACCTTAAGGTTGTTAGTCTAAAGTCGAAGGTCTTAAAGTCTAAAGTTACCTTTTGGACTTGTGACTTTCGCTTTTTGACTGCTCTTGCGTCGAGCAAATATCTTAACATACTGAGATAAAGAATATAAAAAGTGTATTAGAAAGTTTCTCCCTCCCGATTACTCGGGAGGAAAAGGGTGTACATAAGCTTACGGGTTATTAGTACTACTCGACTATGACATTACTGCCTTTACATCTATAGCCTATCAACGTGGTCATCTCCCACGACCCTTAAAAGAAATCTCATCTTGTGGTGGGTTTCG
>NZ_VHLM01000028.1 GCF_009764685.1 Flavobacterium sp. I-STPP5a
GAAGGATTGACGCATCTACCTTGCTCAGTCGAGATTGCCAGTGAATTTCGGTATCGTGAGCCTGTGGTATTAGATAATACCTTGATGATTTGTATTTCTCAATCAGGAGAAACAGCCGATACCTTATCAGCGCTGCGTGATATACAGCGTCGCAACATTAACGGCTTGGTATCTTTGGCATTGTGTACTGTACCCACTTCATCACTGGTACGTGAAACGGATATTTTCTTACCAACAATGGCAGGGGTAGAAATCGGTGTTGCCTCTACCAAAGCCTTTACCACTCAACTCGTTGCCTTAATGCTGTTGGTACTCAAAATTGGTCGTATCCAACAACGCATTGATGATATGACTTTTACGCAGTTAATCAAAGACTTACACCAACTTAATGGGCAGCTACATGCTTGCCTAAAGTTAGATTCACCTATTAAGAAGATGAGTGACTTATTTGAAACCAAGCAAAGCTGCTTATTTTTAGGGC
>NZ_VHLM01000067.1 GCF_009764685.1 Flavobacterium sp. I-STPP5a
ACTATAGTTTGATAATTACCAAGCTAAGTTAACTTTTAATTCAAATTCGTCGTTAATTGTTTTGTCTCCTAAGTCAGAGAAAAATGAACCTGAGCCATATTTAATATCATATTTAGTTCTATCAACTTTTAAAGTTGTAGTTGCAGTGTTTCCTTTAACTGTAATATCAAAAGTAATTGGTTTAGTAATTCCTTTGATTGTTAAATCAGCAGTTACAGTATATAAACCTTTTCCTTTTCCGCTAATATTTTTGAAAACTAAGTTGGCTGTTTTGTGTTTTTCAACACCAAAGAAATCTTCAGCTTTTAAATGTCCATCTAAATTTTCTTTACCTTGACCAGCTTTTAAATCGGTAGTATTAATAGTTGTCATGTCAACATTAAAAGTTCCACCTTTTAAAACTTTTCCTTTGAATACTAAAGCACCATCTTGTAAATTGATTGTTCCAGTATGTGAACCCGTTACTTTTTTACC
>NZ_VHLM01000005.1 GCF_009764685.1 Flavobacterium sp. I-STPP5a
ATTGTACCTAAATGTTGTTCTTTATTTAAAGATGCAAATTGTTTTTCTTCATCTTCAGGAGCTCCAATTTGTGCAATTGGTCCAAACTTCCCTAAACGAACTAAAATTGTTTTTCCTGATTCAGGATGTTTTCCTAAAATGCGCTCTCCGCTTTCTCTTTCGGCGTTTTCTTTTACATGCTCTACTGTTTTATGAAAATCGATATAAAATCCTTTAATCATTTCTATCCAATCTTCATTTCCTTCTGAAATATCATCAAAAGAATTTTCAACTCTGGCTGTAAATCCAAAATCTAAAATATTAGAGAAATTTGCAACTAAAAAATCATTTACAATATTTCCTATATCAGTAGGAACTAATTTATTTTTATTTGAGCCTGTTTTTTCTGTTAATAATTCACTTTGCACAACTTTATTAGACAGAATCATCTGTTCATAATTACGTTCTACAC
>NZ_VHLM01000009.1 GCF_009764685.1 Flavobacterium sp. I-STPP5a
GTTACCAATTCTTCGCCTCTTGACCAAACATAAATTTCATTTTCACGGATGATGGTTTGCGAACGGATGCCATCCCATTTGTGTTCTACCGACCAATATTCTGGATTTCCTAGACCGGAAACTTCACCTTCAATGGGATACGCTAAATAAAAAGGATACGGTTTGGATAAATAATCACTGCTTTTTTCGTCTAAAATTAATTCCTGAAAAGTGATTTTATCGGGATTCCAATTTCCCATTAGTTTGTACGCTAAAGCGTCTTCATCGACATTTTCTGCTTTAGATAATGCTCTAGTCATCAGTTTCTGACTGACACCAATTCGGAAACTTCCTGTAATTAATTTGGTGAAAACAAAACGTTCGTAGTAATTTAATGCCAACCAATTTTCTTGTAGATAAGCTTTTTTCTCCTCGTCAGTTTTCTTTTTTAACGCTATAATTT
>NZ_VHLM01000080.1 GCF_009764685.1 Flavobacterium sp. I-STPP5a
TAGAGCATTTTTGGCGTGAGTTCTTTTCTTCCTTGCATAGTTAAAAATACAATTTCTTTTACTTTTTTGCAAGTTTTTTTTGATATATTTGTTCGAGTTGTGCAACAAGCACACACGCTACAAGCAAGTTGGGCTTTAGGCTTAATTTGCAGTTTGTTTTGTGTCGGCAAAAACAGTAATTAATCGGAAGTTCGAGGCTTCCTTAACCCCAACCTGCGTGTAGCGCGGGAACGTTAGCGGTCAGGCTAAAAGACGACGACGATAATGAAACTACTTTCAAATAACGAAATTTATTTTAGCCCCTTAATAGTTCGGAGTGATATTTTAAATTTCAAATAGTACATTTGATATATGAAATACAAGAAATGGAGTTTAGAAGAAAAGCTAGAAATCCTATCCTTTTCAGAAGAATTAGG